>DASZVJ010000247.1:0-21852 GCA_035547155.1 Vicinamibacterales bacterium | reverse complement strand
CCTGCAGTACACGCCGGCGGAGGTGCAGGCGTTTCGCGAGCATCCGCACGACATCGACGTCGTCACCGATCGCGGGCGGATGCGGCTGTCGAACAGCCTCATCGCGCCGGGCACGAGCGATGCGTATCTGCTGCAGGTCGGCGTCTCGCTGGAGACGGCCGACGCGGCGCTCGAACGCTTCCTCCGGCTGCTGTTGTGGAGCGTGCCGGCGAGCATGCTGATCGTGCTCGTCATCGGCCGCGTGATGGCGGCGCGATCGCTCGCGCCGCTCGCTGATCTCGCGCGGCGGACGCGCGCGATCAGCGTCGTCGATCTGACGCAGCGTCTGCCCGTGCGCGGGGTCCGCGATGAGCTCGATCTGGTCGCCGAGGCGTTCAACGACACCCTCGCGCGCCTCGAGCACGCCGTCGGCGAGATGAAGCAGTTCAGCACGGCGATCGCGCACGAGCTGCGCACGCCGCTGGCCGCGTTACGCGGCGAGACGGAGCTGGCGCTGCTGCGCGCCTCGTCGATCGACGAGTACCGCCGTACGCTCGAGAGCCAGCTCGAGGAGTTCGATCGTCTGTCGCGGCTGATCACGCAACTGCTGACGCTCGCGCGCGCGGAAGCCGGCGAGATTCCCATTGCGGGCGATCGCGTCGATCTCGTCGCGCTCGCGACGGACGTCGTCGACGGGCTCGAGCCGGTGGCGCAGGCGCGCGAGCTCACGCTCGTCTGCGATCGCCTCGATCCGGCCGTCGCGATCGGCGACGCGAGCTGGCTCGAGCGGCTGCTGCTTAATCTGATCGACAACGCCATCAAGTTCACCGCGCCCGGCGGCCGCATTGCGCTCAGCGTGTGGGCCGACGACGGCGGCGCGCGGATCGCGCTGCAGGACACGGGCGTCGGCATCGCCTCCGACGAGCTGCCGCGGATCTTCGAGCGGTTCTATCGCGTCGATCAGGCGCGCTCGTCCGCCGAAGGCGCGGGCCTCGGGCTGACGCTCGTAAAGTGGATCGTCGATCGCCATCACGGCGCGATCGACGTCACGAGCGCGCCGGGCGAGGGCACGACCGTCACGATCCGGCTGCCGCGCGCGGCGGCGTAGGCGCACGGAAGTCGATACAATGCCGGTCTGACTCGAAAGGCATCACCGATGGATCGACGGGAGTTCGTGTCGGCGGCCGCGATCGCGGCAGGAGGATTGATGGCGTCGCCCGCGGAATCGCTGGCCGGTGGCGCGACGGCGCAGACGCCGTCGCCCGAGTACTACGAGCTGCGCCACTATCAGCTCCGCCGCGGACAGACGCAGGTGATCGAGGACTACTGGCGTCAGGCCGCGATTCCCGCGATTCAGCGCGCGGGCGCCGGGCCGGTCGGCGTGTTCAACGTGATGATCGGTCCGCGCAGCCCGATGCTGACCGTCCTCATCGTCCACAAGACGATCGACAGCTTCGCGACGCTGCCGTCGCGTCTCGCCGCGGACGCGGAGCATCAGCGCGCCGGTGCAGCGTATCTTGACGCCGTGGCAACGAGCCCGGCATTCGTGCGCGTCGAAGTCTCGCTGCTGCGCGCGTTCGATGGCATGCCGGCGCTGGCGCTGCCGTTCGGCGGAGGCGATGCGGGCAAGCGCCGCCGCATCTTCGAGCTGCGCACGTACGAGAGCCACAGCGAGAAGGCCGGCCGCACCAAGATCGAGATGTTCAATCGCGCGGAGATCGCGATCTTCCGCCGCGCCGGCATGACGCCGGTGTTCTTCGGCCAGAGGCTCGCCGGTTCAGAGATGCCGAGCCTGACCTACATGCTCGTCTACGAGGACATGGCGGCGCACGACAAGCAGTGGGCCGCGTTCGGTGCCGATCCCGAGTGGCGCACGCTCTCGACGACGCCCGGGTACACGGACCCGGACATCGTCGCGAACATCACCAACATGTACTTGCGGCCGGCGGAGTACTCGCAGATCTGAACGCGGGGGGCCACGGGAGGGCCGCCCCTACACAGGCGCCGGCGACGGACAACGGACTACGGGCGACGGACTACGAACCGTAGGGGCAGCCCCCCGTGGCCTCCCGTCACCGCTATCTCCCGCCCATCATCGGCATCGTCTGCTTCGTGAACCCGGCTGGAATCGTGAACGCGTCGTCGGGCAGGTTCGTACGGCTGGCGTCGACGACTTCCATTGTGATCTGGCTCTGTCCTGTCGTGATCACGCGTTTGACGGGGAAGCCCGAGAAGCCCTGATCTTCGAGGCGGCCGACGCTCGAGACCTGATCCGCGCCCTGCGGCGCCATCTTCGAGTAGAAATCCGCCATCTGCCGCGTCACGTCGAGATCGGCCATCGCGAAGCCGAGTGACGTCGGCGGCACGGTGCACAGCTCCGTCGTCTTCGTGCCTTTGACGTAGCCCTCGTACTTGTCGCACGTCCAGCGCCCGACGTGATCGGTGCCGGCGCGCTTGTATTCCGGTTTGACTGGTGCGCCCGCGCCGCCCATCCGCGCCTCCATCTGTGCACGCTGCGCCGGGGGCATGTTCGCCATCATCCCTCGCATGCTCTGGAGCTGTGTGGCCATGCGATCGACGTCGGCGCGCGTCATCTCGGTGTACGTCTTGCGCTCGCTGTTGATGATGTACAGCACTTGCTTCGCGCCGTCGAAGATCACGATCTGCTTCGTGCCGGTCGCGGGATTGACGAGCTCGGTTCGCATGTGCGAGTTGTCGAGCTCAATCTGGAGCGTCTGCGTGTTCGTGCCGTTGGTCAGTTTCTGCGTGAGCTGAATGCCTTGCGCGGCGTCGACGCGCGGCGCAGCGGCCATGACCGCAGCAGCCGCCAGCATGATGACGTGGAATTTCACAGGACCTCCTGAATGAAGCCGGGGAATGAGGCGATTGTACGTCACGCCGGTCCGGTGCCGGCCTGACGCATCAGCGCCGTGCGGACGCGGCCGAGCGTGAACGTCATCTCGTCGCGCGGAATGCCGGTGATGAATGGCCGGACGAGCCAGGCGATGGCGAAGGGCACGTCGCGTGTGAGCGTCACCGCTTCGCACTGATCGAGGCTGCCGTCCGCGCGCTGCTCGAACTTGCAGTACATCGAATATCGCCAGAGAAAGCCGGACGCGGCGTCTCCTGGCTCGCGGCGTTCGTTGGGCGTGCCCGCGTCGTGGACCTGAAACAGGTTCGTCGCGATCGTGGTCGTCCACACGCGCGACGGGCCGAGCCGGTGATACGTGATGACGTAATCGCCATCCATCACGACGGTGACGACCTTCGTGAACGCCGTGCGCATGGCCACGACGTACCGATCGCCGTCGTGCTCGAGCACACGCACGCGCGGCATGATCGGATCGAAGAGCTGCTGGTAGCGGTCGTAGTCCTGCACGAACGCGACGGCGCGATCGACCGGCACGTTCGGCAACAGCACCGTGCCGACCCAATGGTGGATGAGCCCGCCGTTGACGGAAATCGGCTGGCCTTGATCACGCGTTTCCGCGCGTTCGACGAGGACCTCGCCGTTGCGGAGGCGGGTCATCAACGCCTCGCGCGCGGAGGCGGGCTGTTGATCGATCCAGAGAAACGGCCGCGTCCCGTCGTTCTCTTGCGCGATCCGTTGCTCCGTCAGCGAGACGTACCGGTCGTACGCCGCGAGCGTGGCCGGTTTCAGCTCGCGTGCCGCGAGCACGGCCGTCGCCAGCGCGAGGGCGAAGGCAGCGAGGCAAATTTCGAACTTCGAACTTCTCACTTCGAACTTCTTCTCGAACTTCTTCTCATGTCCATTCTCGCGCGTCTGCGCTCTTGAACACGCGATCGATCACCCGCATGTTCGCGACCGCATCGTCGAGCGGCGTGGGGACCGGCGTGTCGTCGAGGATGGCGAGCGAGAAGAGGTCGCCCTGGATTCGATACTGATCGTGATGCCCGACGTCGATGACGGTCGTGTCGGGCCCGCGCTGGTGCCAGAGCCAATGCGAAGCGTCGGGCGGCGCGTTGAACGGAATCTCGAGCTCGACGCGGCCTTCGGTGCCGAGCAGATGGACGCGCTGATACCCCGCGATCTGCGTGCTGCACGTGAACACGGAGTGCCGGCCATCGAAGTCGAGGATGCCCGACGTCAGCGTGTCCGTGTGAAAGGCGGGATCGAACGTCGCGACGCCGAGCACGCGCGACGGCTCGGCGTCGAAGATGAAGCGCGAGAGCGAGACGTTGTAGCAGCCGATGTCCATCAGGCCGCCACCGCCGATGTCGCGCTGGTTGCGGATATTCTGCGGATCGACGTTGTGATACGCGAACGCGGATTGAATCGCGCGCAACTCGCCAATCGCGCCCGTTCGTACGAGCTCGGCCGCGCGTTGCCACTGCGGATGCTGGCGGTACATGAACGCCTCCATCACCTTGAGATGCGGATGCGCTGCGGCGGCGGCTGCGAGCTGCTCGGCTTCGGCCGCATCGAGTCCGATCGGTTTCTCGCAGAGCACATGCTTGCCCGCCTCGATGGCTTTGATCGACCACGGCACGTGCAGATGGTTCGGCAGCGCGATGTACACGGCATCGATGTCCGGATCGGCAAGCAGCGCCTCGTAGCTGCCGTACGCCTTCGGAATGCCGATCGGTCCCGCCGCCGCGCGGGCCTTCTCGAGATCGCGCGAGGCAATCGCGTCAATCGAACAGTGCTTCCCGCGCTGCATCGCGGGAATCGTCTTCGTCAGCCCGATCTTGCCCGTCCCGATCACACCCCATCGAATGGTCCGCATGCGGACTCATCGTAGCGGAGTTGCGCTAGCATGTCCTCATCGCTCCCAATTCCAGATCGGCTCGTGGGACGAGCCGTATGCAGGTGTGTTTATGACGATCATGCGTCGCTTCGTCCTGCTGCTCGCGATTGCCGCGGCGGCCGTGCCGTGCATCGCGAACGCCACGCGCGCCAACAAGACGCTCATTCTGATCGCCGGCCGTCCGAGTCACGGTCCCGGCGAGCACGAGTTCCGCGCCGGCAGCTTGCTGCTGCAGAAAGCGCTCGCGGGCGTGTCGGGATTGACAGTGCAGGTCATCACGAACGGCTGGCCGACGAAGACAGTCGACGGAAAGGCCGTCGATGACGATGCGCAATTGGAGAAGGCGGATGCGATTGTGATCTACGCCGACGGCGGCGGTGGACATCCGGCGATACAAGGCAATCGCATCGCCGTGATCGATCGTCTCGCCGCGAAGGGCGTCGGCCTCGGTTTCATGCACTACGCGGTCGAGTTTCCGGTCGGCGCGCCGAGCGAGGCGATGCTGCGATGGACGGGCGGCTACTACGAGGATCGCTACTCGGTGAACCCGATCTGGTCGCCGCAATACGAGAAGTTCCCGACGCATCCGATCACGCGGGGCGTGCATCCATTCTCGACGCGCGACGAGTGGTACTTCAGCTTGAAGTGGACGCCGGATGCCGCCGCGAAAGCGAAGCTGACGCCGCTCCTCGTCGCGACGCCGAGCGACGATGTGCGGAACGGCCCGTACGTCAGCCCGAAGGGTCCGTATCCACACGTCCAGGCAGATAGCGGCAAGGCAGAGACAATGATGTGGGCGTACGAGCGATCGAACGGCGGCCGCAGCTTCGGCTTCACCGGCGGCCACACGCATCGCCACTGGGGCAACGTCGATCAGCGCCGCATCGTCCTCAATGCGCTGTTGTGGATCACGAAGATCGATGTGCCTGCGGGCGGAGTTGTCGATCAGATCACGGAAGCGGATCTCGATCAGAATCTGGATCAGAAGGGAGCTCGATAGAGTTGGGTTCTAGGGTTCTGAAGTTCCGGGGTTCTGGGGTTCGGGTTCTGGGGTTCCGAAGGTTCTGGGTTCTGAGGATTTCATGAACTGATTGCAGTTTCTGCAATCGTCTGACTCGTCCCGCGACTGTTCTCTCGCGTTTCGTCGTGCGGCGCCTGGCATAGACCGCGAACTGTCTGGACGCGTGGGCGTTCGGGATTCACGGGAGTTGCATTGCTGGATCCTCGCGGACCAGCTCAGGCAGCGTGTCGTTCAGGCGACGATGCGCTCGTCTTTTGCGTCGCATCCGTGGCTCAGGAGCCAACTGCAACGCTCGGCAGCGTCCGCGTGCAGCAACATTGCGGAAGGTTTCTCGCGCTTCAATCCGAAAGAGTTCGCGCGATTCCTGAACATCAGCAACGGGTCGCTCAGCGAGGTGCTCGACCATCTCGATACGGCGGTCAGCCTTGGTCTGGTGTCGACGGACGAACAGGCGTCGATGGCCAGCCTCGCACGCCGATCGCGAGCGGCGTCCGCGAAGCTCATTCGATATCTGAGGACTGCCAAGCTTCCGAGTTGAGTCGGGTTCTGAGGTTCTGGGTTCCGAGGGTTCTGCGGAGAACCCCGAACCCCCGAACTTGGGAATCCGAACCCGGAACCCTAGAACCTAGAACCCGGAACCCATCTTTCTAAACATTGAACTTGAACACCAGCACGTCGCCGTCAGCGACGACGTAGTCTTTGCCCTCCATGCGGTACAGGCCCTTGTCGCGCGCGGCGGCGATTGAGCCGCACGCGATGAGGTCGTCGTAGGCCACCGTCTCCGCTTTGATGAACCCGCGCTCGAAGTCGGAGTGGATGACGCCCGCAGCCTGCGGCGCGGTGTCGCCGGCGTGAATCGTCCACGCGCGCACTTCTTTTTCGCCGGCGGTGAAGTACGTCCGCAGGCCGAGCAGGTGATACGTCGCGCGAATCAGCGCGCCGACGCCGCTTTCGGCGACGCCGAGCTCCTTCAGAAACGCGGCGGCTTCGTCCTCATCGAGATCGATCAGATCGCTTTCGATCTGCGCGCTGATCACGACGGCCTCGCAGGCGAGATGCGTCTTGACGTACTCGCGGACCTTGATCACATACGGATTGCCGTCCGCCGTCGCGAGGTCCGACTCCTTCACGTTGCACGCGAAGATCGTCGGCTTGTCGCTGAGCAGGAACAGCGGCCGTGACAGCTCGCGTTCCTCCGGCGTGAGCGCGACCATGAGCGCGGGCTTGCCCGTGTCGAGCACGGGCTCGATCTTGCCGAGCACCGCTTCTTCTGCGATCGCCGCTTTGTCGCCGCGCTTGATGTCCTTCTGCAGCTTCTCGCGGCGCTTCTTAACCGAGTCGAGGTCCGAGAGAATCAGCTCTGTGTTGATGACCTCGATGTCCCGCACGGGATCGACGGTGCCCGACACGTGGTGCACGTCCGCGTCCTCGAAGCAGCGCACGACCTGGACGATCGCGTCGACCTCGCGGATGTGCGTCAGGAACTTGTTGCCGAGGCCCTCGCCCTGGCTCGCGCCTTTGACGAGGCCGGCGATGTCGACGAACTCGACGGCCGCGGGAATGACGACGTTCGTCTTCGCGATCTTCTGGAGCTCACGCAGCCGCACATCCGGCACGGTGACGATGCCGACGTTGGGGTCGATGGTGCAGAAGGGATAGTTGGCCGCTTCGGCCTTGCGGGTCCGCGTGACGGCGTTGAACAGAGTGGACTTACCAACGTTCGGCAGCCCGACGATTCCGGCTCTCAACATGGGCTCCAGGATATCGCGGGCACCCGCGTGGTATTTTCAAGGGCTGCACACGAGCGGCCAGACATGCAGAAACTGCTTGCCCTGAACCGGGGCGAAATCGCCATCCGCATCATGCGCGCGGCCACCGAGCTGGGCCTGCGCACCGTCGCGATTTTCCCGAAGGAAGACGCGCTCAGCCTGCACCGATTCAAGGCCGACGAGGCCTACCAGATCGGCGAGGGCAAGGGACCGGTCGAGGCCTATCTCGACGTCGCCGGCATCGTCGCGCTCGCGAAGGAAAAAGGCGTCGACGCGATCCATCCGGGCTACGGATTCCTGTCCGAGAATCCCGCGCTGCCGCGTGCGTGCGAGCAGGCCGGCATCACGTTCGTCGGGCCGGGCGCGGAGCTGCTCGAAGTGCTCGGCGACAAGACCGCCGCGCGTCGCCTCGCCGCGAAGGCCGGCGTGCCGATCATCCCAGGTGTCGAGCACGCGCTGACCGACGCGGCGGCCGTGCGCAAAGCCGCGAAGGACATCGGCTTCCCGTTGATCATCAAGGCCGCGTTCGGTGGCGGCGGCCGCGGCATGCGCGTCGTCGAATCGCCGGACGATCTGGTGAGCCGCTTCGAAGAGGCGAGCCGCGAGGCGCAGTCGGCGTTCGGCAACGGCGCGGTGTTCGTCGAGCGCTTCATCCGCAAGCCGCGGCACATCGAGGTGCAGATTCTCGGCGATCGCGGCGGTACGGTGCTGCATCTGTACGAGCGCGACTGCTCGGTGCAGCGGCGGCATCAGAAGGTCGTCGAAGTCGCGCCGGCCGTGAGCCTCGCGCCGGCGATCCGCAGCGCGATCTGCGGCGCGGCCGTGCGATTGATGAAGACGGCCGGCTACTACAACGCCGGCACGGTCGAGTTCCTGCTCGACTCGGAGACGAACGACTGGTACTTCATCGAGGTCAACCCGCGCATCCAGGTCGAGCACACGGTCACCGAAGCCGTCACCGGCATCGACATCGTGCGATCGCAGATCCTGATCGCGCAGGGCTACGAGCTGCACGGGCCCGAGCTCGGCCTGCCGCCGCAGGAGCAGATGCCGCTGCACGGCTACGCGCTGCAGTGCCGCGTGACGACGGAAGATCCGCAGAACAACTTCGTGCCCGACTACGGGAAGATCCACACGTACCGATCGCCGGCAGGCTTCGGCGTGCGGCTCGACGGCGGATCCGCGTATGGCGGCGCGGTCATCAGCCCGTACTACGACTCGCTGCTCGTGAAGCTGACGGCGTGGGCGCGCGAGTTCCCGCAGGCGTGCCGCCGCATGGATCGCGCGCTGCGCGAGTTTCGCATCCGCGGCGTCAAGACCAACATCCCGTTCCTCGAGAACGTCGTCAACAGCCCCGTCTTCCAATCCGGCCTCGCGACGACGAGATTCCTCGACGAGCATCCGGAGCTGTTCACGTTCACGCCGCGGCGCGATCGCGCGACGAAGCTGCTGACGTACCTCGCGGAGGTCACGGTCAACGGTAATCCGGAAGTCAAAGGCAAGTCGCTGCCGGAGCGGCACCGTCAGCCGCCTGTGCCGCGGCACGACGCGTCGGTGCCGCCGAAAGGCACGAAGCAGCTGCTCGACGAGCTCGGCCCGGAGAAGTTCGCGCAGTGGACCGCGCAGCAGACGCAGCTGCTGCTGACGGACACGACGCTGCGCGACGCGCACCAGTCGCTGATGGCGACGCGCGTGCGCACGTACGACATGGCGGCGATCGCGAATTTCATCGCGCATCGTCTGTCCGGCCTTTACAGCCTGGAGATGTGGGGCGGTGCGACGTTCGACGTGTCGATGCGCTTCCTGCTCGAAGATCCGTGGCGGCGTCTGCGCTGGCTGCGCGAGCGGATCCCGAACATCTGCTTCCAGATGCTGCTGCGCGCATCGAACGCCGTCGGCTACACCGCGTATCCGGACAACGCCGTGCGCGAGTTCGTGGCCGAGGCCGCCGCGCAGGGCATGGACATCTTCCGCGTGTTCGACTCGCTGAACTGGCTGCCGAACATGAAGGTCGCGATGGAGGCGGTGCGGAAGACGAATCGCATCTGCGAAGCCGCCGTTTGCTACACGGGTGACATCCTCGATCCGAAGCGCGACAAATATCCGCTGCAGTACTACGTGCGCACGGCGAAAGAGCTCGAGCGCATGGGCGCGCACGTGATCGGCATCAAGGACATGGCCGGCCTCTGCCGGCCGTACGCGGCGGAAAAGCTCGTGCGCGCGTTGAAGCAGGAAATTGGCATCCCGATCCACTTCCATACGCACGACACGAGCGGCGTGAACGCCGCGTCGATCCTCAAGGCCGCCGACGCGGGCGTCGACGTCGCCGACGCCGCGGCTGCGTCGATGAGCGGCACCACGAGTCAGCCGAATCTCAACTCGATCGTCGCCGCGCTCGATCACACGCCGCGCGCGACGACACTGGATCTCGGCGCGCTGAATCAGTACTCGGATTACTGGGAAGCCGTCCGTACCTACTATCGGCCGTTCGACAACGCGCCGCCCGCGGGCACTGCCGAGGTCTACGAGCACGAGATGCCCGGCGGCCAGTACACGAACCTGCGCGAGCAGGCGGACGCGATGGGCCTCGGCGATCGCTGGACGGAGATCGCACGCACCTACGCTGACGTCAATCGCGCGTTCGGCGACATCGTCAAGGTCACGCCGTCGAGCAAGGTCGTCGGCGACATGGCGATCTTCCTCGTGACGCACGGTCTCACGATGGCGGACTTCGAGGACAAGGGACCGAGCCACGGTCTCACGCTGCCGAACTCCGTCATTGACATGTTCATGGGATCGCTCGGCCAGCCCGAGGGCGGATGGCCGCCGAAGCTCGCCGCGCAGATCCTGCGGCAGCAGAAGCCGATCGACGGCCGTCCCGGCGAGCATCTCGCGCCGATCGACTTCGTCGCGACGTCCGCGAAGATCGAGGCGCTCATCGGTCGCGCGCCCACGCACGACGAAGTGCTCAGTTACGTCATGTATCCGGACGTCTTCGTGAAGTTCGCGAAGGCCGTCGATCGCTACGGCGATCTCGGCGTGCTGCCGACGTGGCCGTTCTTCTACGGCATGAAGACCGGCGACGAGATCGCGGTCGAGCTCGAGCCCGGCAAGATCATCGTCGTGAAGTTCCTCACGTCCGGTGAGCTGCGGCCGGACGGGCAGCGCACGATGTTCTTCGAGCTGAACGGGCAGCCGCGCGAAGTCAGCATCCGCGATGCGTCGCAGAAGGTGAGCGGCGTCGTCAAGGAGATGGCCGATCCGAGCCATCGCGGCCACATCGGCGCGCCGACGCCGGGCGTCGTCACGACCGTCGCCGTCGAGCAGGGCCAGAGCGTCGAGGAAGGGCAGAAGCTGCTCGTGCTCGAAGCGATGAAGATGCAGAGCACGGTCTACGCGCCCGTGTCGGGTAAAGTGGCGCGTCGGCTCGTGCAGCCGGGACAGACGGTCGAGACGAAAGAGCTGCTGCTGGTGATCGAGTAGCGCCGGAGGGGGCGATGAGACGGACGGGATGGACCGGGAAGCACGCACGGGTGTGGAGTGCAGCGTCGATGTGCGTCGTGATGGCGATCGTGGCCGCGTCCGACGTTCGCGCGCGTGAGCAACGTTCGCCGAGCGTCGAGTATCGCGTGCTGGCGACGACCAAGACGTCCACGATGGAAAAGGAGATGAACGAAGCGGCCGATGCCGGCTTCCACTTCGAGGCGGCGATGGGCGGCGACACGGCGATCGGCGGCAGCGAAGTCGTCGCGGTCATGACGCGGTCGGACAACGCGCGGCCGCGCTACGCCTACAAGCTGCTCGCGACCTCGAAGACATCGACGATGCAGAAGGAGCTGCAGGAGGCGGCCGACGCCGGCTTCGAGTATCGCGGTCAGACCGTGTTCAAGTCCGTGTTCGGCGGCGAGGAAGTCGTCTGCATCCTCGAGCGCGATCGGAACGACACGTCGCATCGATCCGAGTACAAGCTCCTGGCGACGACGAAGACGTCGACGCTGCAGAAGGAGCTGAGCGAGATCGGTGACCAGGGCTACGTGGTGCTTGGGATGACCGTGGCGAAGACCGCGATGGGCGGAAAGGAAGTCGTCGCGATCACGAAGCGGGAACGGCCGCGATGATGAGGCGCGCCGCCGGCGTCGCGCTGACGATCGCGCTGGCATGGACGAGCGTGCCGTCCGCCGCGCGTCAGACCGCCGAATATCTCGGCTGGACGGGCGAGCAGGCGCAGCGTATCGGGCAGGGCATGCGCGCCAACGGCCGCGTCGGTGGACTGTTCGACCTGCGCGTCGTTCACACGGAACGTTCCTATAACTACAAGCTGCGCGCGACGTGGCTCACGCCCGACGTCATTCGGGCCACGGCGCGCCTCGCGCAGCTGACGGATGGGCTCAGCGCGTCCGAGACGGAGAATCTCGTCAAGGAGGCCGAGGCCGTGCGCGACACCGTCGTCCTCGTCGAGATCGATCCGCGCGAAGGATCCGGCGTCGTGCCGCTCGAATGGCAGGCGTTTCTCGGCCTCAAGGGAGCTCAGCCGGGCGACCCGAGCATCGTCAAGGGGAAGAGCGTGCCGGCGCTCAGAGATGTGCGCGCGTTGTCGGGCGTCTATCGCCGCGACTACAACTACGAGCGTTTCTGGATCGTGTTTCCGCTTCGGACCGAGGCGGGGCGCGACATGTTCGCCGACGGCGCGTCAGGCGCCGATCTCGTCGTGCGCATCTACGACAAGGAAGGCCGCGTGAGCTGGCCCGTCCCCGATTCAATCCGCGCCGGCCGCGTCGGCGCTCCGTAGCCGTGGGCCCGTCGAGACATTCGCGATGACGCCTGACGAGCTCCGCACCCAGGTCGACGCGCTGCGGTGGTACCACACGATCGACCTCGGCCACGGGGTCGTCACGAAGGGCGTCGACGATACGCCGCTGCGGCTGGCGCGCGTCGATCTCCCGGCGTCGCTCGCAGGGCGATCGGTGCTCGACATCGGCGCGTGGGACGGCTTCTTCTCGTTCGAGGCCGAGCGCCGCGGCGCCTCGCGCGTCGTGGCTGCCGACTACTACGCGTGGCGCGGACAAGGCTGGGGCACCGGCAAGGGCAAAGCGGGATTCGAGCTCGCGCGACAGGCGTTGGGATCGCGCGTCGAGGACGTCGACATCGACGTGCTCGATCTCAGTCCCGATCGCGTCGGCGGCACGTTCGACGTCGTCTTCTTCCTCGGCGTGCTGTATCACCTGCCCAATCCGCTGCTCGCGCTCGAGCGCGTCGCATCCGTTACAAGTGATCTGCTGATCCTCGAGACGGTCGTCGACATGGTTGGCGTGCGCCGGCCGGCTGCGGCGTTCTATCCGGGCCGCGAGCTCAACGACGATCCGACCAACTGGTGGGGGCCGAACGACGCGGCCGTGCACGGCATGCTGCGCGCGGTCGGATTCGAGGACGTGCGGACGGTGACGCCGCTGCCGTCTGCGCCGTACCGCGCGGCGCGCGCCGTCTCGCACTGGATGCGCGGCAAGAACACGCTGCGCGGCGCGTTCCGCCAGGATCGCGCGGTCTTTCACGCACGGCGGTCGGGACGCCGGACCTAAGAGTGCGTTGCAAAACTTCGAACTTCGAACTTCGAAGTTGAGGAGGCGCCTTGCGACGCGTTATTTCGCAACCTGCTCTAAAGGCCCGAACGTCCTACTCCGCGCGCTGCAGCACGTACGTCGTCGGCGCGCCGCCTCCAGGTCCCACCAGCGTCAGCGTCGTGCCGCTGAGCTTCCATTCGTAGCTCTGCTGTACGTTGGGCGTCATCATTAGCGACGGGCTCTTCGAGACGATGGGATGAAGGACGATGGCGCGGCTGTTCGTCGCGTACGTGCCGGATTGTGCCTGAAATGCCGGCCCGCCATAGACGGCCATCAACTCCTCCTTCGTCGCATCCTGTGCCCGCACGATCGCTCGCGGCTGGGCGGTCGTCACCATCATGATGCTGTAGTGCTTTGGCGTGAAGATGATCAGGCCGGGCTGAGCTGGCGTGATGAGCTGTCCGTCGGTGTTCGTGATGCTCGCCATGCGCCAGACGCCGACGAGTGATGGCGGTGACGCTGCGCGCTGGGCTGATGGCGCCGTCACGAGCACGAGGGTCAGCAGCATGAGTGTCACGGCGACGAGTCGAAGGCGCGTCATGGAGCTCTCCTTTGTGTCGTAGCCGGCGGGTTTCAGCCCGCCGGATCCCGCTAGCTTTTGAGCACCCGCGCGGGGTCGGTCCGTGCGGCACGACGACTGGCCGGCAGCGACGCCACCAGCAGCGTGGCGACGACGATCGCCGCCGCGAGCACAAGTGTCGTGATGTCGAAGCGCGAGACGCCGTAGAGCCAGCTCTGGATGTAGCGCGTCAGCCACCCGCATGCGCCAGCTCCAAGTGCGACGCCGGCCACGAGGATGACGGACGTCTCGACGATGACGAGAGACGAGAGCGTGCGTGGGCCGGCGCCGAGCGCGGCGCGAATGCCGAGCTCGCGTTGGCGTTCGCCCACGCGGCGTGCGAGCACGCTATAGACGCCTGACGCGGCGACGAGCAGCGCGAGCGCGCCGAAGACGAGCGTCAGACGCATGATGAGGAAATCCTCGGCGAACTCGGCGCGGATGCCCTCGCGGGCCGTCTTGGCGTTGAAGATCGGCAGCGCGGGATCGACGCGCGCGATCGCGTGCCGCACGCTCGGCCACATCGTGTCGGCCGGCTGCGAAAACCCGACGACGAACGTGACGAGCGGCGTCGTCATGTTGTCCTGGAACGGCTGGAACGCCATCTCCGCCGAGTTGTCGTCGAGCAGCCGGCGGTGACGCGCGTCGCGGACGACGCCGAGGATGAGGCGTTTCGTGCCGTCGTATTGCGTGAGGAATTCGCCGACGGCCGGTCGATCGCCGAAGAGCCGATGCGCGAGCCACTCGCCGATGACGAGCGGCGTCGCTTTCGCCGGACCCGTGCCGTTTCGCTCGGCGGTCGTGAAGTCGCGGCCCGCGACGATCGGCAGGCCGATCGCGTCGAAGAAGCCAGGCTCGACGTAGTTGAGACCGACGACGAGGTTGCGCGCGTCGGTCGCCGTGCGGATCGACAGGCGCGATTCCACGCCCGAATAGAACGGCGGCAGGAACGCGCGCGTCGCGGCGCGCGCGCCCGGCACGTCGCGAAGGCGGTCGACGAGGGATCGATAGATCGGCGCGGCGTCTCGTCCCGTGAGCGCCAGCGGATCGACCGAGAACGTCAGCACGCGCGAGTCGTCGAAGCCCGGATTCACCGATAGGCGCGCGTACATCGAGCGGGCGAGCAGCACCGCGCCTGCGACGAGGACGAACGACAGCGTGATCTGTGCGGCCATCAGGACGCGGGCGAGACGCTGGCGCCCAGAGGTCTGCGCGCCGCCCGCATCGCGCATGACCGACGCGACGCCCGTGCGCGCGCCGGCCAGCATCGGCCACATGCCGGTCGCTACGGCCGCCAGCATCGCGAGCGCCACGCCGACCGACAGCACGCGCCAGTCGAGCTCGACGTGCTGCAGCGGCGCGGCGTCGATCATGATGGATGTGCCGTCGAGCGCGACTGACGCGAGACGCGCAACGAGCAGCGCGGCCATTCCCGACAACACGGCCGGCACCAGGCTGTCGACGAACAGCATGCGGGCGACGCCGAGTCGTGACGCGCCGAGCGCGAGGCGGGTGGCGATTTCGCCGCGGTGTGCGGCGGCCCGCGCGAGGTTCGCGTTGCTGACGTTCGCGCAGGCGAGCAGGAACAGCAGACCGGAGAACGCCATCAGCAGGGCGAACGTGCCGCGCAACGCGCGCTGCTCGAAGTCGACGGGCTCGAGACCGCGCGTGGCGACGAGACGCCGGCCGGTGAGCCGCTGATCGCCTGGCGGCGCGATCGCGATTTCGGCGGCATGAAGTTGATCCTGGACGACGCTGAATGGCGCGTCTGCGCGCCGGCGTCCGGCCAGCGCGAAAAACGTCGTCGCGCGGCTCGGCGTCGCGATGGCGTGTTGCGCCGCTGGTAGCCAGAGATCGATCGGCGATGCGCGACGCGTGCCGCGAAAACCTGTCGTCGCGACGCCAATCAGCGTCACGTTCCGGCCGTTGACGACGAACGGCTGGCCGATCAGGTGCGCATCGCCATGCAGCGTCGTCCGAAAGAACACATCGCTCACGATGGCCACGGGCGCCGCGCCGGGGCTCCGGCCCTCTTCGTCGGTGAACGAGCGTCCCAGTTCGAGCGGCACGCCCAGCACGGGAAAGTAGCTCGCGGTCACGAGCTCGGTCTCGACGCGCGCGGGCACCTCGTTACGGAGACCGGCCGTGGCCGAGAGAAAGTTGCCGATGTCCGCGTACCCGGCGAGTCCTGTCAGCGCCGGCATGCTCGCCGCGAGTCTGTCGATGTCGACGGCGTACATGGGCGATCGGGTGCCGTTGCTGGCCGTCGCAATGCGAATCGTCACGAGCGTCGACTCGTCGCGCACGCCGGGAATCGGCCGGAGGATCAGCCAATTGGCCATCGTAAACGTCGCGGCGTTGGCGCCGATGCCGAGCGACAGCGTAACGATGGCGAGGAGCGCGTAGCCGGGGCTCTTGATGAGGCGGCGCAGCGAGTGGCGGACGTCGGACGCGAATCCGGTCCATGAGAATGGCCGTGCGGCAGCCGGCGGCGACGGGTCGATCCAGCGCGCGCGACCGAGCGTTGCGAGGTAGCGCGGAAGCAGGTCCGATGCGCGCAGCTCGGCGAGCGCGATCGACTCGGCGGCGTCCGCGTCGGTGCCGCCGGAGATCATCTCGCGGACGCGCTCGTCGAGATGGAGCGACAGCTCCTCGACGATCTCGGCTTCGTGTTGCGGCGAGAGCCGCACCGACGCCAGCCGCTCGCGGATCGCCGGGCCCCAGTCAGGCATGTTCGCCTCCCGTGACGCGCCGGACCGCGGCGACGAACCGCGCCCAGGTCTGGCGCTGTTTGGCCAGCACGCGGCGTCCCTCGGCCGTCACGCGGTAGTAGCGCCGCCGGCGCTCGCCGGCCTTTTCCACCCATGTGCCCTTGATCCAGCCGCGCTCTTCGAGGCGGTAGAGCAGCGGATAGAGCGAGTCGATGTGGAACGTCAGCTCGCCGCGCGACCGCGCGTGGATGAGCTTGCTCAGCTCGTACCCGTGACGGGCGCGGGCGTCGAGCAACGAGAGGATCAGCAGCTCGGCCGAGCCCTTCTTCAGCTCACGGTCGAGCGCGCGTGCGTCGATGTCTGTCATAGGCAGGCAGTATATACACAGATATCGGCGGGCGGGCGGCGGGCTACAGGCGACGGGCTGCCGCCGGAAGGCCGAAGACGCTGAGGCTACGGCGCGCTGACTATGTCTTACGTCGTCAGTCGCTCCCGCCCGCCGGAAAGCCACTCCACCTCGACGGGAAGTCACGATCAGGATGCTCGTCAGCCGCTTCCGCCGCGGCAGTAATGACTTTCCGTACATGAACGGTCGCCTCCGTCCGGCCGCCCATCGCGTTCGGAGAGACCGCCAGTGACTTCCGTCCGGTGCGCGATCGCTTCCGCGCCGAGTGCAGTGACGTTAGCGACGAGTGCAGCGACCTCGAAATCGATCGACAAGTCCAATCTGCACAATAAGATGCGGCGTCGATCTCTTCGATCGCTACTGCAGTCACTCCTGAAAGTGACTGCAGTCGTGGCTGACGTCACTGCGATCGACACTCGAGGTGACTGCCGGGATGGGTCGATGTCGGTGCAGTCACAGGTCCACGTCACTGCAGTCGACGCTGACGTCGCCGCGGTCGACCGGCGGAGTCACCGCGGTCGCGTCTGACGCTGCTGCCCTGACCGCTGATCGAGGTGCGCAACAGTCTCGATCGAACGGCCGCACGGCCGATTGGCTTCGTCGATACGTCGCGGATTGTCCGGCGAGTGACGCGCGGACGAGGTGCTGAATGTGCTGAATCGCTGACAGGGCCTCGGGCTTCGGTCTCACGTGGGGGCGCGCGCCGGGTCTGAAGACCCGGCTTACATCTGCCGTGTCGCAGCCCGCAGCCCGCCCGCATCGCATACACTCTGTGGCCACGAGGCATCATGGTTCTGACCAAGTCCGAGTTGATTGGCTCCCTGCAGAATGAAATCCGCATCCTTCTCCATCTGGCGACGAAGATCGATCGCGCGAAGCTGGACTATCGGCCGACGCCGAAGCAGCGAAGCACGCTCGAGCTCCTGCGATATCTGGCGATGATGGGCCCCGTGCTCGTCCAGGCCGCCAAGGCCGGCGGCTTCGATCCGTCGCACTGGACTGCGTCCCAGCAGGGCCTCGCATCGAAGGATTTCGATCAGGTCCTGGACGTGATCGCGAGCTTGTCGGATCAGTACACGACGCTCCTCGGCGACATGACCGACGCCGACTTCCGCACCGAGATCGAGATGTTCGGCCGCAAGGCCACACGAGGGGCGTTCATCGTCAACACCGTGCTCTGCGGCTATGCGGCGTATCGCACGCAGATCTTCCTGTATCTCAAGTCGTGCGGCCGCGAAGAGCTCAACACCATGAACCTGTGGGCCGGCATGGATCCGACGCCGGTCTCTTAGAGATAAGAACACTCGTCAACTTCGAATTTCGAACTTCGAACTTCGAAAGGGTGACGCGCCTTCGGCGCGTCACCTGTCTACGCGACGCTTCGCGCGCGGCGCGTGAGCGTCGCGACGGCGATCGTCACGTCGTCGACGAGCGGCACGGGACCGCAGAAGTCGCGGACCGTGTCGACCAGCCGCGCCAGCACGTCGGCTGGCGCGAACGCGTGTGCCGCGCGGGCGCAGGCGAGGAGGCGATCCATGCCGAAGTCGCCGCCGTCAGGCGCGATCGCGTCCGTGACGCCGTCGCTGAACATCACGAGGCTGTCGCCCGCGTCGATCGTCAGCGTCGCCTGCGGAAATTCGGCGTCGTCGAACACACCGAGCATCGGCCCGCCGATAGTCAGGCGCTCGACGCCGGCCGTCGTCAACAACAATGGCGGGTTGTGGCCGGCGTTGGAGTACGTCAGCCGGCCGTCGGGTGAGAGCACGGCGTAGGCGAGCGTCGCGAAGCGCGGCTCGATGCCGCGCCGGCACAACGCGCGATTGACGCGCGACAGCGCGATCTGCGGATGCACGCTTTCGGTCGCGACGATCGAGAACATGCCCTGCAGCATGGCCGCGACGAGCGCGGCGGCCGGGCCCTTGCCGGAGACGTCGCCGACGGCGATCCCGAGATCGCCCGACGGTAGATCGATGTACTCGAGGAAGTCGCCGCCGATCGAGCGGCACGGCAATGATGAGCCGGCAACTTCGGCGAACGCGTTACTGTGATGCGTCCGGCACAGCGTGCGTTGCACGGCGGACGCGACGGTCAGCTCGCGATCGACGCGTGCCTTCTCCAGCCGCTCCAGCACGCCGCGGAAGTCGTAGATGCGGTGCTCCGACGCGATCCGATCGCGCGCGAACGTGAACAGGCGCGCGGCGTGGTAGTCCACGCGCTGGCCGGTCGGCGGCAAGCCGAACAGCGCGAGGTGCTGCGTCGCCGTCACGCGCGTGAACTCCGCAGCGCGATTGCCTTCGGCGATGAACAGCGCATCCTGCAGGCTGACGGTGTAGTCCGGGAACAGCTCGAAGAGATGAATGAACGACTGGCGGATCGCCGCCCGTCCGCGCACCGTGTCGAACATCGGACTTTCGATCACGGCCTCTTCGGCGTACAGCGAGACGACCGTGTCGACGTCGTGTCTATTGAGCGCGTCCTGATGCCGGCGCAGCAGGGTTTTGGTTTCGTCACGGGTCATGGCGGGCTACAGGCTTCGGGCTTCGGGCTACGACGCGCCGGGTCTGAAGACCCGGCCTACGTCTGTTGTACGCGTCTCGGGCGGCCACAAGGGCCGCCCCTACATTTCATCCTTCGCCAGTTCCGGCGGCGATCGGCGGCAGTTGCAACGGGCGCTGAAGCGACGAGTACGACCAGCCGAACAGCGCCGTGCCCGTGAGCGCGCCCGCCAGCGCGGCGATCGCGTAGACCTTGCCTTCACCGATGTTGACGAGGATCGGTCCCGGGCACATGCCGCAAATCGACCAGCCGATCCCGAACAGCACGCCGCCGACGACGTTGCCGCGATGGAAGGGCTTGCGCTCGAGACGCAGCGGCGCGCCGCCGAGCGTGCGTCCGCGGCGCTTCAGCAACCACAGTCCAGGCGCCGTCAGCACGACGGCCGTGCCGATGATCCCGTAGAGCTGGAAGCGCGTGAACAGGAACATCCCCTGGATGTAGTCGTAGTCGGCCGCGCCGGATCGGCTGAGGATGAGGCCGAAGATCGCACCGAGCATCAGATAGACGATGGCCATGGCCGCCCTCAGGGGAGAAACACGCGATAGAGCAGCTGCGTAGTGACGATGCCGCCGGTCATGAAGCTGATGGTGGACACGAGACTCGGCAGCTCGAAGTTGGACATACCGAAGATGCCGTGTCCGCTCGTGCAGCCGCCGGCCATGCGCGTGCCGAATCCGATGAACAGCCCGCCGACGAACATCCAGATCAGCTTGCCGAGCGGATCGAGGCCGAGCCGCGCGTCGAGCATGCCGAGAGTCCACGTCGGCGCCCAGCCACCGCCGAGCACGGCCGACAGCACGCCGCCGAGCAACAGTCCGGCGACGAACGGCAGGCGCCATCGCCGCGCGCCCAGCAGGCTCGGACGCGTGAAGTACGGCGCGCGCAGCACGAGGCTGCACAGATCCTCGAAGCCAGTCGAGATGCCGAGACGTCTATTGAGGACGAAGGCCAGCGTGAGCGTAACGGCCGCGATGCCCGCGCCCGCGACGGCCCAGGGGAGCGGCGTCAGGTTGTGGAGCAGGAGAGGCATGCGGCGATCTTACGACTCCGATGCGCACGATTGCCCGTCCCGAGACAAGATCGCGACGCGCCGCGCCAATTGGGCCAGGAAACAGTGCTAATCTGGCGCGCGGCTGGGGTCTGCCACCTTGAAGTTCGGCGCTCTCATGAAGATGCGCAGCCGGTTGTCGGCGTGGTCGTGTGCGCTTGCCGCGTTGGCGCTCCTCGCCAGCGGCTGCAGCCGCGCATCGTCGCACGGCAAGTACTTCGGCCGCGTCGCGCCGCCGGCGGGGCAGGAGCTGCGTTACATCTCCGGCTCGGAGCCGGAATCGCTCGATCCGCAGATCAGCACCGGCCAGCCCGAAGCGCGCATCTATCTGGCGCTGTACGACGGCCTCACCGAAATCCATCCCGTCACGTCGCAGGCGATTCCGTCGATGGCGGAGCGATGGGACAGTCTCAACGGCAACACCGAGTTCATTTTTCATCTGCGTCCCAATCTGCGCTGGTCGAACGGACGCGCGATCGTCGCGGATGATTTCGTTTACAGCCTCCGGCGTGGCCTCGCGCCGGCGCTGGCTGCGCGTGCGGCCTACATGGCGTACGACATCGAGTACGCGCAGGCGTACAACGAAGGCAGCGTGTTCGTGCGCAATCGCGTCACGGGCGCGTTCGTGATGGATCCCGCAAGTCCCGAGCATCGTCTCGTGCTGCCAGGCGATGCGAAGGCGCGTGACGCCGCGCTCGCCGATCCCACGTTGGCGGCAGCGAAGGGACAGGAGATCGTGCCCGTCCGCGCGGAGGACATCGGCGTCGAAGCCGTCGACGCCCGCACGCTGCGCATCCGTCTCATGCGTCCGGTGCCGTTCCTGCCTGGCCTCGTGACGCATCAGTTCTTCCGTCCCGTGCCGCGCGAGGTCGTCGAGCGCTACGGCGACGCGTGGACGCAGCCTGGGCACATCGTGACGAGCGGTGCGTTCGTCCTCAAGGTCTGGAAGCCGTACGACCGCCTCGTCGTCGAGCGAAATCCCATGTTCTGGGATGCCGCCCACGTGAAGCTCGACCGGATCACGTTCTATCCGATCGAGGACTACACGACGATGATGAATCTGTACAAGGCGGGCGATGTCGACGCGGTGTTCAATCACACCGTGCCCGCGGCGTGGGTCGACGATCTCCGCGGGTACAAGGACTACATGGACAAGCCGGAGGTCGCGACCGAGTACTACATGTTCAATACGACACGCCCGCCGATGAACGACGTGCGCGTGCGCAAAGCGTTCAACATGGCGATCGACAAGGTCGCACTCGGGCACTATCGCCGGACGCAGAAAGCCAACACGGCGTTCACCCCCGAAGGCATCTTCCCCGGCTATCCGCGACCGGCTGGCGATCCGTTCGATCCCGCCCGAGCGAAAGCCCTGCTGGTCGCGGCCGGCTACCGTGACGGCGCCGGCCATTTCGA
>DASZVJ010000246.1:0-4181 GCA_035547155.1 Vicinamibacterales bacterium | reverse complement strand
GCTATTGGGACGCACTTGGAGTGCAGCTGACAGCGGGGCGGGATTTCGAGAATGGAGACAGGCGTACCGATATCAGCCAGACTCAAGGCGCTGTCATCGTCTCGCTCGCGCTCGACAGGCTTCTAGGAGGGGAGTCAGTCGACAAGGTCTTTTCTGATGCCGCGTCTGGAGCGACCTATAAGGTCATAGGCGTCGTCCCCAATGTGAAGCACTCCTCCCAGGCCGACGACGATCTGCCGACGATGTACGGGCTGAGTGCAACCTACGACGGCGTGTCGCAGCTTCTGATCAGGACGGCGTCGACGCCGGAGTCTTTATTCCCAACGATTCGTCAGACGATTCGCAACTTTGACTCCTCGGTGCTCGTCACTGGCATGACCACGATGGAGGCGATGGTGGCGGAGAGATCGGCGGTTCAGCGGTTCCGCGCGACCGCCGCCGTCGTTCTGAGCGCGACGGCTCTCCTTCTCGCACTCGCGGGCGTCAACGCGCTTGGCCAGCGTTTGGTGCAGACGCGGCGACATGAGATCGGTATTCGTCTGGCGCTTGGATCTCCGGCACGACGCGTCGTTGGCGTCGTCTTGAAAGACATTGTTCCGATCGCTGTGTGGTCGGTCGTCTTTGGCGCCGCGATGGCGATTGTGCTCGGGATGGCCATGCGCAGCCTGCTAATCGGCGTGTCACCTCTGGATGCAGGAGCCTTCATCGTCAGCGCCGGCCTGCTGCTGTGTGGCATGGCCGGAGCGTTAGCCATACCAACGCTCCGGGCACTTCAAGTGGACCCGTTGACCGTGTTGCGCCTGGGCCAGTAGTCCGCCACCGGACGTCCGTCGACTCTTCCATCCGTACGCGACGACGCATCGCCGTGACATAGAATGTGCGGAACTTGCGCGACACGGAACGGTAAGACGTCGATGTCATACCTCGAAGAGCTTCACCGGCACGACATTCCGGGACACGTGTCGATCGTGGCGGGCGAAGCGGGCCTGCCGAAGGTCGTCGTGCACACCGACGTGAGCGCCGCCGAGATCTATCTCCACGGCGCGCACGTCACGCATTTCCAGAAGCACGGCGACGAGCCGTTGCTGTTTCTGAGCCAACGAAGCGGCTTCGGTCCGCGCGTGCCGATTCGCGGTGGCGTGCCGATCTGCCATCCATGGTTCGGCCCTCGCGGGGATGAGCCGGCTCACGGCCTCGCGCGACTCGTCGACTGGCGGCTTGCCGGGACGTCGGCGGCATCGGACGGCTCCGTGACCGTGCGCTTCGCGCTGCCATCGCTCGGCGACGAGTGGGGCTCGCTCGACACGACGTTCGTCGTCACGATTTCAGATGTCCTGACACTGACGTTGACGACGACGAGGACTGGCGGCGACGCGCCGTTGCGTGTCGAAAGCTGTCTCCACACGTACTTTCACGTCGGCGACGTCGAGACGATCACGCTCGCGGGCCTGAAGGACGCGTCGTTCGACGACTTCGCATTCGGGGCCAATGGCGCGCGGCGCGTCGAACACGATTCGGCGCTGCGGATCTTCCAGGAAACCAACCGCGTCTATCCCGACAACACGAGCACGGTCGAGATTCACGATCGCTCGCTCGGCCGCATCATTCGCGTCGAGAAATCCGGCTCGCGATCGACCGTCGTCTGGAACCCGTGGACGACGCAGAAGATGCCTGATGACTTCGATCAGGCCGACTACCGGCGGATGGTCTGTGTCGAGTCCGGCAATGTGAAGCAGGATGCCACGATGCTCGGACCGGGCGACACGACGACGCTGACAGTGGTCGCGCGCAGCGTGCCGATCGCGTAAACGTCGAGTCACTCACCAACGCACGGCGACGGTCGCGGCTTTGCGCGTCGGCGTCAGGATCGGCGCGATCGCGATGGTGGCCGCCGTCGGACGTTCCAGAATCGTCCGCTGACCGACGCGAAAGCTGTCGACGATGGCGCCAATGACCGCGCCGCTTCCTGTACCGAGCCCGGCAAACATCATCGGCACGATTACGGCCGTGCCGTCGTGGCATTCGCAGATGGACGTCGCAAGGAAGGCCGTGTAGACGCCGAGCCCAAGGCCGCCGATCCACGCGCCATTCCTCGCGCCGTTGCGGATCGAATCGGGAATGGCAATCCGGCTCGCGTGACTCGTCTCGACGACGACGCGCCCCGATGCGCGAATGATTTCGATCGACGACGACGAGATGTCGCCGACGTGCCCGTCGATCGTCGTCCCATCATCCTGCGTGATCCAGACCTGCTGTCCCGTGCGCAGGCGATAGCGTCCGATCTGTGCGGACTGGCCGCCGTGCCTCGTGACATATCGCCCGAGCGGCACGGTCACGCCGGCGGCCAGGCTCATCTCGATGCCGTCTTCCTGGATCGCGACGCGAAGATCCTGCCGAAGCTCGACGGCAGCGCCGAGACGCTGGACGGCTCCCGCGCCGAACACTCCGACGACCATGTTCCGATCGATGTGGTTTGAGACTGGGCCAAATCGTCCCGTCGCCGGATCGAATGCATAACGCGGCGTGAAGTCCCGTCGGCGCCGTACGCCGAAGCCTGCGAGCCCTTGGATGGCGAGCGGCCCAACGTGCGCGATTTGCCGATGGGCTTCCGCCTCGATCGTCGTCGCTTCTCTCCGGTACGGCCGGCGATCGTCGTCGAGACGAAGAGCACGGATCGCCAGCGCGACATCGGGCGTGAAATTGAAGGTGACGCGCGGTGACCACGTGCGTCCACCGGCGAAGGCGGAGGCCGTCGCGACGCCGTCGACGCCGACGTCGACGAGCGGCCCGGGCAGACCAGCTTGGGCACGTGCGGAACGCGCGCCAAGGACGATGACGCTGGCGGCGACGATGACGGTCGGAATCAGACGCATGACGGGGATCCTCTTCGTACCCTAATGCGCGAAATCGTCGTGCGCGAGCTCAGGGCTAGAATGACGGGATGTCGTCATCCGCGCTCGTCACGCGCCGGCTCGGCCGCACCGATCTCCACGTTACGCCGCTTTGCGTCGGCACCGCGCCGCTCGCCAGCATGCCCGATGCCTTTGGGTTCAGCGTGCCGGACGATCGTGCCGTCGCGACGCTTCGCGCGGCGTTCGCCAGCCCGATCACCTTTGTCGACACGTCGGCCAACTACGGCGATGGCAACGCCGAGCGGCACATTGGACGCGTGCTGCGGGAGATCGGCGGACTGCCGGCCGGTCGCGTGCTCGCCACCAAGGCCGATCGCGACATGAGGACGGGGGATTTCAGCGGCGAGCAGATGAAGCGATCGATCGCGGAGAGCCTCGAGCGGCTCGGGCTCGATCGTCTGCAGTTCGCGTACATCCACGATCCCGAGCACACGACGTTCGAGCACATCATGGCACGCGGCGGCGCGCTCGACATGCTGCAGGGACTGCAGCGTGAAGGCGTGATCGGCGATCTCGGCATCTCCGGCGGCCCGATCGACATGCTCATCCGCTACGTCGAGACGGGCGCGTTCGCCGCCGTTGAAACGCACAACCGCTACACGCTGCTCAATCGATCGGCGCTGCCGCTGTTGGACGTCGCAGCCGCGCGCGGCGTCGCTGTCGTCAACGCCGCGCCGTACGGCAGCGGGATGCTGGCGAAGGGCCCGGACGCTTCCGCACGCTATGCGTATCAGGACGCGCCGGCGCGGCTGATCGACCGCGCGCGTCGGCTCGACGACGCGTGCCGCCGGCATGGCGTGCCGCTTGCGGCTGCCGCGCTGCAGTTCTCGATGCGCGACCCGCGCGTGACGTCGACCGTTGTCGGGATGACGCGGCCGGAGCGCGTCGCGCAGACGCTGGCCCTGGTCGCGCAGACCATTCCCGACGCACTCTGGCCGGAGCTCGATCGCATCGGCTTCGACATGGACGATCCGGAGGCGGGGCGATGGCAGAAGTGAACATGGCGACAGCCCCGCCTGGAACCGGCCATAATAGAGGCCGCTATCCCGCATGGACCCTCGATTTATCCGGAATTTCTCGATCATCGCCCATATCGACCACGGCAAGTCGACGCTGGCGGACCGCTTTCTCGAGTACACCGGCGCCCTGCAGGCCCGGGAGATGGAGGCGCAGGTCCTCGACAGCATGGACCTCGAGCGTGAGCGGGGCATCACGATCAAGGCGCACGCCGTCCGCCTGACCTACAAGGCGAAGGACGGCCAGACGTAC
>DASZVJ010000245.1:0-12666 GCA_035547155.1 Vicinamibacterales bacterium | reverse complement strand
GGCCACGCGCACGCCGGCTGCGGACAACCCGGGCGCCGCGTCCGCGAAGCGCGTCAGCTCGTCGTCGATCGTCGGGATCAGCAGACCGATGCGCTCGGCGCGGCAGATGCGATCGATCGCCTCGATGTAGCCAGGATCGGTGGACAGCGGCACCTGATACGCGCGATCGGCGACGTACACGGTCGGCGACAACGGATTGATGTCGGTGACGATCACGGCTCCGCCGCCGGTCGCTCGCACGGCGCGCTGAAACGCCTGCACGAGCGGCACGCGGCGCGAGCCCGCCGTGATCAGAACGTTAAGCGACACGATCCGACTCCGAGAAGCGCAGCGGCTCGAGGTGACGCTCCGTCAGCGCTTCTCCCACGGCCAGCGCGCGTGTGAGGCGGCGGCCAACGACCTGCGGCAGGCTCGCGGGCGGCAGACCGGTCCCCGGCCGCAGCGCGACGAGATCGTCCGCCGCGACAACGTGTCCCGGGTCGAGCGTGCGCCACGCACAGAGCGATCGCCGGCTCGCGATCAAATTGGCAGCCTCCGCGGCGAGGCACGCTTTCCGTCCCGAGCCCAGCGCGGACCACGCGCGGCGGCCGGCGCGAATCGCGGCCGCCAGCTCGACAGGCGTGCTCGAGACGGCGCGATCGACGGCATCGGTGTCGTCGGGCAGGACGATGTGGCGCTCGTAGAGCGACGCGCCGAGGCCGACCGCGATCGGCAGCGCGAACGTGTCCTCGCTGTGATCGCTCAGGCCGACCGGCACGCGGCATTCGGCCGCGAGCGTGCGGATGGCGAGCAGGTTCTCGCTGCCGCGCGGCACCGGATACGCCGACACGCAGTGCAACAGCGCGACGTGCTCGGCGCCGGCGAGACGCGCGACTGCCAGCGCGTGATGCGCCTCGGCGAGCGTCGACATGCCGGTCGAGATGATCAGCGGCTTGCCCGTCGCCGCGCAGCGCACGATGAGCTGATCCCACGTCAGATCGCCGCTCGCGATCTTGTAGGCGTCGACGCCGACGCGCTCGAGCAAATCGACGGACGCCTCGGAGAACGGCGTCGAGATAATCTTCAACCCGCGCAACGACGCGCGCTCGGCCACGGCGTGATGCGCCGCCTCGTCGAGCTCGAACTGCCGGAAGAAGTCCACGAGCGACGTGGCGCGGACGTGCGCGGGGGCCGGACAAACGGGCGACACCAGATCGCCGGCGACGATCGTCTGCAGTTTGACCGCATGCGCACCGGCCGCAGCCGCCGCGTCGACGAGGGCGAGCGCGCGATCGAGCGATCCGCCGTGATTGAGGCCGATCTCGGCGATCACGAACGGCGGAATGTCCTCGGCCACGCGGCGTCCGGCGATGGAAATGGCGGGGGAATCAAGCAGCATGACGGTTCGGAGCCTCCTCGAGAAGCGCATGAGCCACAGCGGGAATCTGCGCGAAGCGATCGATCGTGACGGCGGCGGCGGTCGGACCGGCCGCGCGCGTCCACACGTGGCAGCGCACGGCGCGCATGCCCGCTTCGATCGCACCTTGCACGTCGCACCGCTCGTCGTCGCCGACGAAGACGGCGCGCGACGCCGGCACCTGGACCTGACGCGCGATGTCGGCGAACGCGTCGGGCTCGGGCTTGCCGAGGCCGCGTCCGCACGCAGCCGCGTACACGATCGCGTCGACGTACGGCGCGAGCGCGAGCGCGTCGACCTTGCGGCGCTGGATGCTCGGCTGCCCGTTGGTCAGCACGCCGATGCGCCAGCCGTCGCGGCGCAGCGCCGACAGCGTGCGCGCGGCCGAGCGCGGCAGACGCAATCGCGGCCGATGGTGCCGGAAGAGCTCGAGCAGCTCGGCCGTCAGCGCGATCGGCAGATCGTGCTGGGCCAGACAGGCCTGGATTTCCCGTCCGCGGTCGATCCCGCGCGACGCACCCGCCATGGCCGCGAGACCGAGGCGCGCGTCGAGCGCGCACGTGCGCTCGAGGTGACGGGCGACTTCCGCGAAGCCGCTGAGCTTGAAGCGGCGATACGGGTAGATCGTGTCGTCGAGATCGAAGATGACGGCGCGGCGCTCAGGCGGCATGACGCCACCTCCGTTCCGGCTCACCCAGCAACGCGCGCAGCCGCGCGGCGACGCGTGCGGCGCCCTCACCATCGATCAGCCGCGAGGCCCGGCGTGACAGCGCCTCCGACATCGCAGGCATCGTCATCACGATCGACACGAGACGCGCGACGTCCTGCGCCACGCGCGACGGACGAGACGTCGTCACCGTCATGACGGCGCCCGCCGCGGCGGCCGCGGCGATCGCCGGGCGCTGCGCCGCGACGACGGGCACGGCGACGGCCGGTGTGCCGAGCGCGCAGGCTTCGTAGAGCGTCACGCCGCCGGCCACGACGGCCGCGCCGGCCGACGCGAGCCGATCGGCAAGACCATCCGGCGCCGCGATCCAGCGGCAGCGCGACGGCAGCGCGGGACGACGACCGTCGAGCACGAATCCGGCCGCGACATCGACGCGCACGCTGGGCAGGGCCACGACGATCGCACGCGCGAGGGCCGCACCCAGCGTCCGGACATGCGCACCGCCGCCGAGCGCGACGAGCACGCGTCCTGGCTCGCGTCGAACGGGATGTGCGCGACGCGCCGCGATCGCGGCGTTCAAAATGGCAAAGGCGGGTCCGGCGATGCGACGGGCGCGATCCGACGGCCGCGCGACAAGGCTGCCGTCAATCGCAAGATCGCTCGATACGGGACGCGCGACGCCGTCGTGAATCGTCACGACCGGCACGCGCCAGCGACGCGCGCGTCTCACCCACTCCGCGGTGTGGGACGCCGACGGATCGTCGACGATCAACACGTCCGGCGACGTGTGTTCCAGCAGGCGCGGGCCGCGATGCACCGACCATCCGAAACGCAGCGCCGTGTGCAACGTCCGCACCGAGCCGCGCAGCGCGAGCTCGCGCGACACGCCCAGCGCATCCGCCAGATGCGCGCAGCGGACGAGATGACCGAAGCCGATCTCCGGTCCCGCCGCCACGGCGAACAGCACGAACGGCGGACGCCGCGATTCACGCACCGAACACCTCGGCGAGCGACGTCGCGACGTGATCGATCTGCGCGTCCGTGTGCGCCGGCGACAGCGGCAGCGACAGGACCGTCTCCGCGATGTGCTCGGCGGCCGGAAACTGGCCGGGGCCGAACCCGAATCGCTCGCGATAGAAACTGTGGAGATGGACGGCCGGAAAATGCACGCTCGACGCGACGCCCGCTTTCGACAGCGCCAGCGCGACATCGTCGCGCGACGGACCGGATGGGTCCTCGATCAGGATGGGATAGAGATGATGCGCGTGGACGGTGCCAGACGAGACCGGCGCGAAGCGCGAGACCGGCAGCCGCGAGCAGACGTCGTCATAGAACGCCGTAATGGCTCGCCGGCGGGCCTGGTGACGATCGATCGCCGCAAGCTGGTGCAGGCCGATCGCGGCCTGCAGGTCCGTCATGTTGTATTTGAAGCCGGGGGTGACGACGTCGTAGCGGCTCGGCTGGATCGCCTGATAGCGCGACCACGCTGGCCGGCTCATGCCGTGCTGCGACGCGATACGGATCCGCTCGGCGACGTCCTCTGACGCCGTCGTGATCATCCCGCCTTCACCGGTCGTGAGATTTTTCGTGGCGTAGAAGCTGAAGCAGGTGACGTCGCCCGTCGTGCCGATCTTCCGGCCATCGACGACGCCTTCGATGCAGTGCGCCGCGTCTTCGATGATGGTCAGGCCGTGGCGATCGGCCAGCGCGCGAAAGGCGCGCACGTCGGCGGGCCGGCCGGCGTAGTGCACGGGAATGATCGCGCGCGTCCGCGGGGTGATCGCGTCGGCAGCCGCTGCCGGATCGAGATTGCCGGTCGACAGATCGACGTCGGCAAAGACCGGCGTCGCGCCGACGTGGACGATGACGTTGGCGGTCGCACAGAACGTGAGCGGTGTGGTGATGACCTCGTCGCCGGGGCCGATGCCGGCCGCGATGAGCGCCAGGTGCAGTCCCGCCGTGCACGAGTTCAGCGCGACCGCGTGCGGCGCGCCGATGTACGCGGCGAACGCCTCTTCGAATTGACGGACGCGCGGCCCCGTCGACAGCCAGCCGGATTCCAGCGTGGCGATCACCTCCGCGATCTCGGCTGTCCCGATGTCGGGCGGCGAGAACGGCACGGTGCGCGTCGCAGCGGCGGTCGAGGTCATGCGGCGTGTCCGTACGGCCCCGTGGGCGTGCCGCCGAGGGCGATGAAGACGCGGCGCCAGCCTTCGAGCGCCGCGGAGAACGATCGATCGAGCGTCGCGGCCAGGCCGGACCAGTCCTCCGCGAGCTGCCGGCGAATCAGCTCGCTGACCGCCATCTGCGTCTGCCCTTCCGCGCGGAGGCCGTGACGCTCGCAGAGCGTCTCGAGGTCGGTGCCGCTCGCGCCGGCCGCCATCGCCGCCAGCTTGAGCAGCGTCTGCATGCTCTGCATCAGCTGTGTCAACCCGAGTTGCGCCTCCGGGCGCGCGCCGCGGCGAAACCGCCGCGCGGTGTCGCGCGCCTGGTGCTCGAGCGTGTCAAGACTTTCGAGGGCCGTGTCGATGGCTTCTTTGATCAGGGCCGTGGTCGACAACGGCGCGTCATCCGTCGACGGACGATCGACATCGGCCGCGATCGTCGGCGTGGCGACACCCAACGGCCGGTCTGCCGTCATCGCCGCCGAGGCGCCGGCCGGCACGCGCCGGAGCGCCAAACCGGAAACAGGCCGGATTTTCGGCCGAAATGCGTGAGACCGGGCAACGGTGCGAGCGGACGTGAGAGCCATGACACCTCTTCCGGCCCAGAGGAAGGCGAGAACCGCGCCAACTGACGGAATCGTGCTTAAAGAAAGGGATCGATGGCCCGATTACCTCTCTGAGCTGGGAGCGGGGGTGCTGCCAGCACGTCGGCATGGACGCCGGCAGGACTCTCACGGAGGAAACGTCACATGGCTTCGTTCTCAGTTGTCTCGAATATCTCGGCGGTCAACGCCCAGGCGAACCTGAACAGCACGAACATCGGGCTGCAGAAGGCGTTGGAGCGCCTCTCCAGCGGCTACCGCATCAACCGCTCCGGCGACGACGCGGCGGGCCTCGTCGTGGCCAACACCTACCGGTCGGAATCGGCGGTGTTGACGCAGGGCATCCGCAACGCCGGCGACGGTCTGTCCTCGCTGCAGATCAAGGACGGCGCGCTCAACAACATCTCGACGCTGCTCGATCGTCTGTCGACGCTCGCCACGCAGTCCTCGTCCTCCAGCTCGTCGGTCAACCGCGACGTGCTCGACGCGGAGTTCCAGGACGTCATCAAGGAAATCGACCGTGAAGCGTCGGTGGCGGGGCTCAACACCGCGCAGGGCTTCTCGGTGTTCGTGAGCAGCAACGGCACGAACGGCATCATCGGCGGATCGATCGGCGCGGCCGACACGACGACGCTGGGCATCAACGGCCAGAACATCAAGACGGATTCGGCTGCGCAGACGGCCGTGGCGAAGATCACCGACGCGGTCAAGACGCTCGGCACCTCGCAGGCGACGGTCGGCACGATCGAGAACCGGCTGCAGTTCGCGATGTCCCTCGCGCAGTCGCAGATCGTCAGCAACTCGGCGGCCGAGAGCCGCATCCGCGACGCGAACATCGCGGAAGAGTCGGCGAACATGACGCGCTACAGCGTCCTGACGCAGAGCGGCATCGCCGCCCTCGCGCAGGCCAACTCGCAGAGCGGCGCGGTCCTCTCGCTGCTCCGATAGTAGACGGACAGACCGGCCGGACGCGGGCGTGACCCGCGTCCGGCCGCGCTTTCGGGCGACGGGCGACGGAGCTTTGAACGTCCAAACCCCGGAACCGAGAACGCCGGAACCAGAACGCCAGAACCTCGGAACGCAGAACCCGGAACCCCTGTCATGAGCTCACCGATCACCTTCAGCGGGTTCAACAACATCGACTTCAACACGGTCCTGAACGCGTTGATGCAGCAGGCCAGCGAACCGCTGACCGATCTGCAGAACCGGCAGACCGACCTCAAGACCCAGATTTCCAGCTTCGATACGCTGAACGCGCGCGTCGCGTCGCTGCGATCGGCCGCCGATGCGCTGAGCTCGCTGTCATCGGTCTCGACCGTCGCAGGCACGTCGAGCGACAGCGCCGTCGCGATCACCACGAACACGAACGCGGCGGCCGGCCATTTCGACGTGATCGTCCAGTCGCTGGCGCGGGCGCAGGTCACGGCGTCGACGTCCGTCGCGCCGGACGCGACCTCGACGATCGTCGCGAGCGGCGGCACGCTCACGATTGGCGGCGTCGACGTCGCGATCACCGGCGACGTCACGCTGCAGCAGCTGGCCGACACGATCAACCAGACCGCAGACATCGGCGTCAACGCGGCCGTCGTGCGAACGGGGACGAGCAGCTACAAGCTCGCGCTGACGAGCCTGCAATCCGGCGCGGACTACGCCTTCACGGTGACAAATAATCTCACCGGCGGCGCGGGCGTGACCTTCGGGACCAACGCTGTCGAAGCGTCGGACGCATCGATTCTCTTCAACAACATCGAGATCACGAGCAGCTCGAACACGTTCCAGGACGTGATGCCGGGTGTCACGCTCACGGTCTCGAAGGCCGACACGACGAAGACGGTCGGCGTCGACGTGGCCCCGGACAGCTCGGCGCTGGCCGACAAGGTCAACGCCTTCATCACGGCCTACAACAACATCATCTCGTTCATCGGCGATCAGCGGACCTCGGCGGCCAACGGCGACACGAGCAGCATCGGCCGCGATCCGCTCCTCCGCAACCTGCGCAGCAGCCTGCGCGACGAGCTCCTCGGCGTCTACGGCAGCGCGTCGTTCGCCCGGCTCACGGAAGTGGGCATCGAGTTCACCCGCGACGGCACGTTGTCGCTGAACCAGGCGAAGTTCGACGACGCCGTCGCCACGGACGGCGACGACGTCCGCACGCTGTTCGCCGGTACGGGCGGGGCGTTCCCCGCGGTCGAAGCGATGCTCGACACGTATTCGGGCTCCGGCGGGATCATCCCGAGCGTCCAGGCACGCATGAACCAGCAGCTCACGTCGATGAACGACCAGATCAGCGCGATGCAGGCCCGGCTCGCGCAACAGCGGCAGTCGCTCCAGCAGCAGTTCACGGACGCGGACTCGGCCATCTCCCGTCTGAACAGCCAGTCCTCGTCGCTCGGCAGCATCGGGTCGAGCCTCAAGTCGTCCTTCTAACGCCTCTCTTCGTCTATGAGCTCCTACGGTCGCGGCGCGCAACAGTACTTGCAGACACAGGTTCGCTCGAGCACGCCGCTCGAGCTGGTCGTGATGCTCTACGACGGGGCGCTGCGCGCGCTCGCCACGGCCGCCGACGCGATGAGCCGGCGCGACATTCCGACGCGCCGCACGGCGATGTCGCGCGCGATGGCCATCATCGGCGAGCTGCAGAGCACGCTGGACATGGACAAGGGCGGTGCAATCGCCGCCGACCTCGACCGGCTCTACACGTGGATGATGTCGCAGCTGGCCGACGCCACCGTACGGCAGGACGCCAAGCCGATTCAGGACGTGCACAAGACGCTCGCGATCCTGCGTGACGGCTGGCAGCAGATCGCCACGGCGCGGCCGGCGCCGGAGTCGGCCGCGTGACGTCCGACGAGATCGTCCGCCTGCTCGAGCAGTACAGCGCCGGCATCGACGCCGAGCTGACGCTGCTCGCGCAGCTCGCCGCCGTCGCGCGGCATCAGCACGAGGTCTCGCAGGCCTCCGATTTCGTGGCCTTCACGAACATCGCGGATACGCGCGACAGTCTCATGCGCAGTCTGGTCACGATCGAGGACGGCCTGCGGCCGATCCGCCAGGCGCTCGCGGATCATCGCGATCTCGCCTCACGCATTGCCGGCTACGACGACGTCGTCCGGCGGCATCGTGAAGCAGCGCAGCTCGTCACCGCCATTCTGGCGACAGACCAGCAATCGATTGGGGCCCTGGCCGACGCGGAGCTCGCGCGGCGGAGCGCCGTCGCCAGCCTCGAACGCGGCGAGACGACGCTGGCCGCCTACCGGCGCGTGCTCTCGCCGCCGATTGCGAGCGCGTCGCTCGTGGACAAGATCGGCTGACGCCGCGACGCGACGAGAAACGTCGCGCGATCCTGGAATCCTTCGTCCTCGTACAACGCGATGGCCGCGCGGTTCGACGCCGACACGAGCAGCGTCATCTGCGTGTAGCCGCGCGTGAACGCGGCGCGCCCGGCCGCGCGCACGAGACGGCGGCCCCAGCCCTGTCCGCGGTACGCCGGGTCGACGGCAATCTGCGCGATGTGCGCGGTCGACGGCCCGAGGTCGGTCACGATCACGCCGCCGGCGAGATCCGCACTGCCCGCCGCGGGCACGACGTAGCTGAGCTCTGGTACGAACCAGCCGCATCCCGGCCCGCTCAGGAGCCCGGCCAGATATTCCGCCCACTCCTCGCGCGCGCCGGAGAGCGCGAAGGCACGCACGCCGGGCATCCCCGCGTACGCCCGCTCGTACAAGCGCACCGCGCCGCTCGTATCGTCACGCCACGGCCGGAGGCGGCTGTCCGCCTCGTCGCCGATCGTCGCGGCACGATCCGGCGTGAGCGCCAGGCCGAGATAGCGATAGTCCTCGACGTCGAACGCCTGGGCCTCGAGCACGTCGCGCAGGCGCGGCGACGCGTCGCGCACGCAGAACAGACTGACGTCGGCCGCCGTGGATTCGCGCGACGACAGAATGGCGTCGACGAGCGTCGTCGCCGCGTCGGTGGATGTCGCGACGAACGCGAGCACTTGCAGCGACGTGCGATGGAGGAGGAACGACGTCCACCCGGCGGGCCGGCCGTCGCGATCGCGCACGACGAAGCCGGGCAGCGTGCCCGCGCGCCGCGCCGGCTCGACGACGCTCCAGGCCTCGGTGACGTCCCAGTCGAGCTCGCGCCGCCAGGCGCGCATCTCGGCGGCGAGCAACGGCGCAATCTCGCTGCTGGCGCACGTCCGCCAGTCCTGGCAGATCATGATCGATCGGGAACGGGTGCGACGCGGCCGCGCAGCCGCGCGACGAGGTCCTCGACGCCGCCGCGCGCGGCAGCCGCAGCCGCGTTGGCGGCGCGAATTTGATCGTAGATCTCGCGGCGGTGCACCGGCACGTGCGGCGCGGCGGTGACGCCGAGACGCACGCCATCCTTGCCGATGCGCAGCACCTTCACTTCGATGCCGTCGCCGATGACGATCGCTTCGTCGAGCTTCCGGGTGAAGACGAGCACGCTAGGCCGCCTGCATCGGGTGATCGATCCGGTACGGGCTGTCGAGGCTGATGAGCTGGATGCCGCGCATCGACGCCGGGTTGATCACGAGCGGCGCACGCAGGTTCGCGGTGGCCACGCCGTCGTCACCGGCCGTGACGATCGCGAGCCACAAGAGCGTCTCGCCGCCCTGCGCGCCGAGACGCGCGAGCGTCACGCGATCGAGCGCCGGCGCGAAGGTGTCCGTGACGAGGCGCGGATCGATCGTGACGAACGCCGGCGCGTCGGCGTCGACGCCCTGCAGCACCGTGAACGGCTGGAGCGCGGGTGACGAGACGAGGACGAACTGCCGGCAGCGCTCGAATCCGGGCAGCCCGTCGGCGAACGTGACGACGCCGTCGATCGGCGCCGCGGAAGCGGTCTGACTCATCGGAGATAGTCCAGAAGCGATTGGCGCTCGGCCGTGCTCACGGCGCCGAGCGCGGCCTGATAGGCGTTGTCCGCCTGCGTGAGCTGGGTGATCGCGTCGGCCATGTTGGCGTCCTCGAGCTTCGAGCGGCGCGCTTCCGACGCGGTGCGCAGCGTCGACAGCCGCGCGGTGGCCGCGTCGGCACTCTGCTCGTCCGCACCGAGCAAGCCCTGCGCTCGCTGCGTGCGATCGAACGCGCGCTGCAGCGCGTCGACACCGGCAGTGATGCCATCGCTGTCGCCGGCCTCGACGGCGTTGGCGAGCGTGTCGAGCGCGGTGAACACGTCCGTCGCATCGCTGCCCTGCGCGATGGCCTGGCCGTTGAACGAGATGGAAACCGTCCGGCCGGACTCGACTTCGACCTGCGCGGTATCGGTGTTGCCCTGATAGGTCCACACGCCGCCCACCTGCGCGTACGTCTGCGCGGTGCTGTTCGTGCCGGAGAAGAGATAGTTGCCGTTGAACGTCGTGTTGAGGTCGCCGACGAGGGCGTCGCGCAGCGAGCGAATCTGCTGCGCCGACGCGGCCCGCGACGCGTCGGTGGCCTGCGTGCCCTGCGCGCTCAAGGCGGTGGTCATCGCGCTGGTGAGCTTGTCGGAGATCGCGGTCAGCACCGAATCGGCGCTCGCCAGGCGCACCGCTGCGGCGTCGCTGGTCTTCGTATACGCATCGATGCCGCCCATCGTCGCGCGCTCGGCAATCGCGAGCTGGGTGCCGCGCGGATCGTCGCTGGCGCCGTTGATGCGGCGGCCGCTCGCCACCTGCTGCTGGGCCTTCGCGAGCGCGCTGCTCGCCGTGTTGATGGCCGACAGGCCGTCCCGAACGATGTCGAAGATGACACGCATCACTGCACCATGCCCATCAGGGTGTCGAGCGTACTGTTGACCGTCGTGAAAAACCGCGCGCTCGCTTCGTACGCGCGCTGGAACTTGAGCATCGTGGACGCCTCTTCGTCGAGCGAGACGCCCGACGCCTGATCGCGCATCTGCTGGAGCTGACGCACGACCGCTTCGCGCGTCGTGCTCGTCGCCTGCGCGCTCGAGAGATCCGAGCCCACTTGATACACAAGGTTGGACCACGCCTCGGCGGCCGTCGCCGTGCCGCCGGACATGACGCGCGAGTCGCGCAGGTTCGCGAGCGCGCGAGCCGTCTGGTTGTCGCCGGGCGCGCCCGTGCCGGATCCGGCGACGAGCTGACTGTCGGCCGCGACGCCGGCGTCCACCGCAATGGCCTTGGCCGCGCCCGCCACGCCGGCCAGCGGCGCGAAGAACGCGCCGGCCGCGGCGCCGTTGGCGTCGAAGCCGGACTCGTGCACGGTGTTGACCTGCGTGGCGACGTCGTACGCGAGCTGATCGAGGCTCGTCTGATAGCCAGGAATGACGGTATCGCGAAGCCCGATGAGCCCGCCGAGCTGACCGTTCGTGATCTGCGACGTGATGTCGAAGTCGCCCAGGTGCAGCGACGCGAATCCGGACGGCGGGTTCGACTGCACGTCGATGCTGTACGCCGTGGCCCCGACAACGAGTGCCTGCCCCTGGGACATCGAGACGTCGACGGCGCCGTCCGCGCGCGAGAGGACCGAGACGTCGGCCAGGCCCTGAATCTGCTGGAGCAGCGTCGATCGCTGATCCTTCAATGTCTCGATACCGGCACCGCCGCCGTTGGCGATCTGGCCGTTCAACGTCGCGATCTGCGACGCCAAGCCGTTGATCTGCGTGACGGTGTCGCGAATGGACGTGTCGGTCGACCGCTGCAGCTCGCTGAGACGATCGGACAACGAGTTGAAACCCTGCGCGAGCTGCTGGCCCTGACGCACGACCGAGTCACGCGCCGACGTCGACGTGACGTCGGTCGCCAGCTGCGAGAACGACGTGAAGAACGCATCGAGATCGGCATCGAGCGACGAGCCCGGCAGGCCGATCGCGGCCTCGACCTGGCTCAGGCCGTCGACGACCGCGGAGTCGTGCGACAACCCGGCCTGCTCGTGCCCCGTCCGCGCTTCGAGCAGCGTGTCGCGGTACGCCTGGATGGCCACGATGTCGACGCCGCGGCCCGCGCTCAACGTGTCGGCCGGCGGACGCTCGGCGAACGCGACCGTCCGGCGCGAGTAGCCCGGCGTGTTGATGTTGGCGATGTTTTGACCGACCGTGTCCAACCCCGCGTTGTACGCGTTCAACGCCGAGGTCGCGATCGAGAGACTGTCGAAGAGGCCAGCCATGATCTCAGGTCCGGGTCACGATCGTCGGCGCCATGGTCCAGGCATTCGCGCGCTGTCCTGTCGCGCCGTACCCAGCTGGAATGAGCGCCGCCGCGATGTCTGCCGCGCTGTCGCCGAGCGTCTGGCAGCGCTGCATCGCGAGCCGCACGTTCATGACGGCGGCACGGACGTCCGGCCGCGACGCCAGCGCGCCGAGATCGGCCACGCTGAAGGCGCCGACCGCGGCGGCCAACGGCGCTTCAGCCGCCAGCACCGCGTCCGGGCGGCCGCTCTCGAGACTGCGGGCGAGCCCGTCGAGGGCGAGCGTCAGACGATCGAGGGCGTCAGTCTTGTGTGTCACGGGCCTGGATGAGCGAATCGACGATTCGATCAGCCAGCGAGCCGAGGTCCTTCGCCAGTTGACCGGATTGCAGCAACTCGCGGGCCTTGGCCACGGCAGCCGGCCGAACGTCCCCGGAGAACGCGGCGGCGCGGACGGCTTCGTCGGCAAGACGAAGGTCGCCCGACAGCCGCACCGCGTCCGGAGCCTTGGTGGCCGCCTTGACGGGTTGGCGAGTCGCGTCCGTTGCCGTAGGGGCAACTTCCCGGCTCGATTCCGTGCGAGGGTCAATTTTCATGGTCGTTCGCTCCGGCATCCCGGTATCGAATCCCATCCCTGCGCTAGTAATCGGCGCCACTTCTGTCACCTTTACTCGGGCTG
>DASZVJ010000244.1:0-9753 GCA_035547155.1 Vicinamibacterales bacterium | reverse complement strand
CTGCCTCACGTATGCTTGAAAGACACGGAGGCGCGAAGGTCATGAAACGGGCGGTGTTCGTCGACGGGCAGGAAGGCACGACGGGATTGCGGATCCGCGAGGTGCTCGCGGAGCGCGACGACATCGAGGTCCTGCGCATCGATCCGGACAAGCGGAAGGATCCCGCCGAGCGCGCGCGCCTGCTGAACGCGGCTGACGTGGCGTTTCTCTGTCTGCCCGACGCGGCGGCGCGCGAGTCGGTCGCGCTCGTCACCAATCCGAACACGTGCATCATCGACGCGAGCACGGCGCATCGGACGTCACCTGATTGGGTCTTCGGATTGCCCGAGCTGGCTGCAGGTCAGCGCGTGCGCATCCGCGCGTCGAAACGGATCGCGAATCCCGGCTGCCACTCGACGAGCTTCCTGCTGCTCGTCCGGCCGCTGGTCGACGCCGGCGTGCTCGCAGCGTCGCAGCCGATCGCCGCGACGTCGATCACGGGCTACTCCGGCGGCGGACGCAAGATGATCGAGGACTACGAGCACAGCGGGAATCCGGCGCTGCTCGCACCGCGGCCCTACGCGTTGACGCTCGCGCACAAGCATCTGCCCGAGATGGTGACGCACGCGGGGCTGACGACGCCGCCCGTCTTCCTGCCGGTCGTCAGCAACTACTACAAGGGCTTGGCGGTGACGATCCCGCTGCACCTCTCGTCGCTCGCGCCGGGCACGACGACGAAGACGCTGCACGCGCTGTTCGAACAGGTGTACGCGAACGAGCGTTTCATCCGCGTGATGCCGCTCGACGATCCCGACACGCTCGCGAGCGGCTTCGACGTGCAGGCGTGCAACGACACCAACCGCGTCGACATCTTCGTGTTCGGCAGCGCGACACAGGCGATGCTGATCGCGCGCCTCGACAACCTCGGCAAGGGCGCGAGCGGCGCGGCGATCCAGTCGATGAACATCCACGTCGGCGTCGACGAAGGCCTCGGGCTCGAGACGCCCGCCGCCGCGCACGCAGAGCACAGCTGATTCGTCGTCAGCCCGCCGTCGGCGGCAGACGCGCCGGTCCGTAGATCGCGTCGCGGAAGCGCTTGTGTAGATGCACCTTGTCGAAGGGCATCATCTGCGTGAACAGCACGGCTTCCAGATCGTTGACGGGATCGACCCAGAACAACGTCGACGCGGCGCCATCCCAGAAGAACTCGCCGACCTGGCCGTTGTTCTCGTTCGCGTCCTGCGGCGGGCGGATGCGCACCGCGAAGTCGATGCCGAAGCCGACCTGGCCCTTGCTTGGCAGCCAGAAGCGTTCCGTGATCGCGTCGCTCAGCTGATTGGTCGACATCAACCGCACGGTTTCGCGCCGAAGCACGCGCGCGCCCTCGAGCTCGCCGCCGTTCTGCAGCATGCGCGCGAAGCGCATGTAGTCGTCGACCGTCGACGTCAAACCCGAGCTGCCCGGCGTCATCGGCCAGTGATCGAAGTTGTAGCGGTAATCTCGCGCGTCGGGCTGGCGCGTGAACGTGCCGGTGTTGTCGGCGCGATCGTAGATGACCGCCATGCGGCCGCGATCGGCGGGCGGCACGAAATAGCGCGTGGTCGTCATGCGCAGTGGGCTCAGCACGTGTTCTTGGAGGTACTGCGCGTAGGGCTCGCCCGACAACACCTCGACCAGCCGCGCCTGGATGTCGACGGCGTTCGAGTACCGCCAGTGCTCGCCGGGATGGTAGAGCAACGGAACGCCAGCCAACTTCTGCGAGAGCTGCGCCAGCGTGTTGTTGATGTCGTTCGGATTCGCCGCCGCGTAGAGCGGGCCGACGCCTTCATCGGCGGCGCCGTTGGCGAAGCCGGCCGTATGCCGTGTGATGTCGCGCACGAGAATCTGGCGGTGCGGCGCCTCGAGAATCGGCTGCCCGTTGGCGTCCTTGCCGGCATAGACGCGTACGTTCGCGTACTCCGGCAGGTACTTGGAGAGCGGGTCGTCGAGATTGAATTTGCCCTGTTCGTAGAGCGTCATCAGCGTGACGCCGGTGACCGGCTTGGTCATCGAGAAGATCTGCGCGATGGTGTCGCGCGCCATCGGACGGTGCGCTTCACGGTCCGCGTCGCCGAACGCGCCGAAGTAGACCTCGCGGTCGTGCTCGAAGACGAGCGCGGAGACGCCGACGATCGAGCCGTCCGACGTCATCTGCTTGAGCGTCTCGTTGATGCGCGCGACGGCCGCGGCATCGACGATGTGCCGCGCGGGATTCGCCTGCGCGATCGCGACGGTTCTCGTCGCGCCCCAGCCCGCATATGCGAAGGCGGCGAGCGTGAACACCAGCAGCAGTCGTTTCATGTGCGTCCTCGGATCTGTCTCGTGATGGCCGGCCGGCGCCGGGGTTGCGTGAGTTGTCCTGGCGCGACGCAGATTAGCGCCCGGTGACGGACATGACAAGAGGCCGTGAGTGACGAAAGGCGATTCTCGACCGGCCGGCCGATAGCGTGAGCGTAATAGTCGTCGTCAACGCGTCGTCGCCTAGTGCCAGCCCGGCATCTGCGACGGATCGAGACCGCCGACGTCGAACGTCGCCGTGCGCGTGCCGCCGGCCTTCACGGCGAAGGTGATGCTGAGGCGTTTGGACGAAGCCGTCATGCGCCAGAGCGCGCGCCAGTCGTCGATGAACAGCGCGATGGCCTCGTGCGTGTTCGGCCGATGCGCCGCGACGTTCTTCGCCACGCCATCGTCGGTCGCGATCGCGACGGTGCACTTCGACGCACAGCGGAAGTCGCCGTGATCGAGGACGAGATAGCTGCTACGGCCCCAGTCCGGGTGATCGCGAAAGACAAGCAGCACCGAGTGCGGCAGGCCTTCGCCGGTGTCGACGTCCTCGACGGACTTGATCGCCGCGGACACCTGGCGACCTTTGCCGGCGGGCACGTCCGTGTATGTCCAGAGCGCTTTGAGGCGATCGGCCTCGCGCGCCGCATCGGCGTCGGCTCTCGCTTTCGCGTCGGCGGCGTCACGTGCGGCCTTGGCCTGCGCTTCTGCCGCGCGATCGGCTGCCGACGGCCCGCAACCGGACAGGAACATCGCGAGGACCACGAGGCCGACCATCCGATATCGATGACGCATCGATGAATTATCAGCGCTGAGGCCGGTCTCGTCACGCCTACTCAGGTTGACATTCAACCTGACTCCTGGGCAGACTCTGGGTCGAATGTCTATTCGAAAAAGATCTGATCGCGAATATGCCGCTCACCTGCAAGGCACCCTGGACCTCCTCATCCTTCGCACGCTCGCCCGTCAGGCCGCGCACGGCCAGGCGATTGCCCGCGCCATCCAGGAAGCGTCCGGCGACGTGCTCATCGTCGATCACGGATCGCTCTATCCGGCGCTGCAGCGCTTGGAAGGGCGCGGCTGGATCGACGCCGAATGGGGCACGTCGAACAACAACCGCCGCGCGCGCTTCTACTCCTTGACAGCGGCCGGCCGCCGCGAGCTCCGGCGCGAGGAAGGCGAATGGCGGCGCATCGCCGGTGCGATCATGCGGGTGCTCGGCGGCACGCCGGAGCGATCGGAAGGATAACGCCGCGAGCGCGTGTGCGTTCGATATCGCGAATCGGCGTCGTCGCGCGCAACACGTCTCCATGTTGACTGTCTGACTATACGTGTGCAATGCTCCTCTTGTCCGTCGACATAAAGGAGCGCCATGCGCGAAGATCCTTCCGACGTCCCCTACGGCACGCTCGATCTCATGGTGCTGACGACGGTCGCCACGATGGGGCGTCTGCACGGCTACGGCATTGCGCGCCGCATCGAGCAGATCGCCGCCGGCGCGCTGGAGCTCAACCAGGGCACGATCTATCCGGCGCTGCTCCGGCTCGAGCAGAAGGGCTGGATCAAGGGCACATGGGGCGTGAGCGAGCGCAATAGACGCGCGCGCTTCTACGCCATCACCGCGGCCGGCCGGAAGCAGCTCGCCGCGGCCACGAAGAGCTGGGCGCGCACGGTGGACGTGCTGTCGCGCATGCTCAGCCAGGAAGCCTGACGCCATGACCGCCATCCGCGTCTGGCTGACGCGTCTCGCCGGGCTTTTCCGCCGTTCGGCTCGCGATCGCGCGCTCGATGCCGAGCTGCGCGCCCATCTCGACGACCTCACGGACGACCTGATCGAGCGCGGGCTGTCTCGCACGGAGGCCGAAGCCGCCGCGCGTCGCGCGTTTGGCGGCGTCGATCAGATCAAAGAGGCCTATCGCGATCAACGCGGCTGGCCGTCGATCGACTCGCTCGGTCAGGACGTCCGGATGGCGCGACACGCCGTGGCGGCGCGCCCAGCCTCGACCATGCTCATCGTCGCCGGCCTGGGCCTCGGCATTGGCGTGAGCATGGGCTTCTTCACGATGGTCAACGCGATTTGCCTGCGTGGGCTTCCGATCCCCGATCCCGATCGCGTGCGGTTCCTGAGCGCGCGCAATCACGACGGAAGCGCAGCCGGCATCTCATATCAGGATTTCGTCGATCTGCGTCGGTCGATGCTCACGTTCGAAGGACTGGCGGCGTACACGGCTGCCCCACTCAGTCTCGCCGACGAGGACGACGCACCCGCGCGCGTAGCCGGCTGCTACGTGTCCGCGGAAGCGTTTCCCATGCTCAGCACTGCGCCGGTCGCCGGCCGCGCGCTGCAGCCCGACGACGATCGACCCGGCGCACCGCTGACGGCACTGATCGGAGACACCGTCTGGGCGTCTCGCTACCATCGCGACCCGGCGATTCTCGGACGGACGGTACGCATCAACGGGGTGAACGCCACGATCGTCGGCGTGATGCCGGATGGCTTTCACTTTCCCGGCCAGGCCGACCTGTGGCTGCCGCTCTCGGCGGCGCCAGGCCTGGCCGACGCGCCGCGAACAGCGCGTTCGCTCGCGGTGTTCGGCAGATTGCGGCACACCGCCAGCCCAGTGGCCGCGCAGGCGGAGTTGCAGGCGGCGCAGCGTCGACTCGAAGCGGCATTTCCGGCGAGCCACGGCGACATCCGCTTCGAGAGCGTGCGCATCAACGATCACTTCAACGGCAAGATCACCGAGCCAGAGTGGCTCGCGTTCCTCACGGCCGGCCTGCTCGTGCTCCTCGTGGCCTGCGCGAACGTCGCCAACGTGCTGCTCGCGCGACTGGCGGTGCGGTCGCGTGAAGTGGCCATTCGCCTCGCGCTTGGCGCCACCCGCGCGCGCGTCGTGCGTCAGTTGTTGATCGAGAGCGCGTGCCTCGCTGCGCTCGGCGGTGCCGCCGGGCTGGCATTCGCGTTCGTCGCTGTTCGACTCCTGGCGTGGAGCTACCCCGCTTCGTCGCCTCTGCCCTACTGGATCGACCTCACGATCGACGGCCGCGTGCTCATGGCGCTCGTCGCGACGTGCACCGCGAGCGTGTTGGTCTTCGGCCTCGTCCCGGCGCTTCAAAGCGCCCGCATCGGCGTGAACGGCGTCCTCAAAGACGGCGGACGGCAGACCACTGGCGCTCGCCGCACGCGATTCTGGACCGCGACGTTCCTGGCCATCGAATTCGCGCTGACACTCGTCCTGCTCGCCAACGTCTCGATGTCGGTACGCCGGGAGCTGGTGGACGACAAACCGGGCATCGAGATCGATCCGCAGCCGCTCCTCGTCGCGCATCTCACGCTGCCGCCGCAACGGTACGGCACCGAGGTCGAGCGGCGGCACTTCTACGATCGTCTCCGCACGGAGATCGCGCGAGTCGGCAATGTCTCGTCGATGACCTCGTCCGCGCGAATGCCTCCGAGCCACGAGCGACGAGGCCTGATGCTGCCATGGCGCGAGCCCAGCGAGACGGACGCGCTCGCGTACAGCACGTCGGTGGGACCGCGCTTCTTCGAAACGCTTGGCGTGCCGCTGGCCGCCGGCCGCGACTTGACCATCGAAGACGAACAGCCCGGCCGCGAGGGTGTCGTCGTCAACCAGCGGTTCGTCGATCTCTTCTTCGTGGGGCGACCGCCAGTCGGCCAGCGGATGGCCCTACGTGATCCCCAGAACATGATGGCTGCGCCGACCTGGCGAACCGTCGTGGGCGTCGTCCCGAACCTTCGGGACGGCGATGTTCCCGAACCGATCGTCTACGTCCCGGATCAGGACGCCGCGGCGTCGACCGCACTCGTATTTCGGACAACCGACGATCCTGCTGCGGCGAGTCAGTCCCTGCGACGCGCCGTGGCAGGTTTGGATCGCGATCTTCCCCTCGATCGCATCGCGCCGTTGTCCGACGTGCTTCACGACGCCAGCTGGAACGGCCGCGTGTCCGCAGACATGCTGCTCACGATCGCGACGATCGCGTTCCTGCTCGCCGTCGTCGGACTCTACGCGGTGATTGCGCAGTCGGTCACGCAACGGACGCCGGAGATCGGCATCCGCATGGCGCTCGGCGCATCCTCACGCGCCGTGGTCTGGCTCGTCCTGCGGCGCGCCTTCGCGTACGTGGCCTTCGGCTTCGCCGCGAGCCTGCCCTGCACGTACTTCTTCGAGCGGATCTTCGTCAGCGCGACGTCGGGTGAGCATCCGCTGCTCAGCCCGATCACGTTCGCGCCCGTCCTCGTCCTGCTCATTGTCGTCACGCTCGTCGCGACTGCGTGGCCGGCCGCGCGCGCCGCCCGCATTGCGCCGGCGACGGCCCTGCGCCAGGACTGACCGCCGAACGTTTCACGTCCGGACGGTGTCCAACGTGAAGTCGCTCGCGCACCATCGCGTCGCACCATGCCTTGTCGGGCCGGCCTCCGTGCCGGCCCGATGATCGGAGGGGACTCGTGCTCGAAGTCCGGGACGTCTCGAAACGGTACGGCGCGCTGACTGCCGTCCGGCACATCAACTTTTCGGTCAAGCCCGGCGAGGTACTTGGTTATCTCGGTCCGAACGGCTCTGGCAAATCGACGACGGTCAAGATGATCGTGGGGCTGATGCCGCCGTCGCACGGTCACATCCTGCTCGACGGGCAGGACGTGCAGGAACATCTGCTCGAGTACAAAGCGCAAGTCGGATACGTGCCCGAGGAGGCGCACGTCTACACCTATCTCACCGGCCCCGAATACCTGCGATTGACGGGACGTCTGCGCGGCATCGATGAAGGGCCGCTCGAAGAGAAGATCCAGCGGTTTCTCCGCATCTTCGGGCTCGATCGCGACATCCACGCGCCGCTCGCCGCGTTCTCCAAAGGCATGCGCCAGAAAATCCTGCTGTCGGCGGCGCTCCTCCACAACCCACGCATCGTCGTGCTCGACGAGCCGGTCTCGGGCCTCGACGTGTCGACAGCGCTGATGCTGCGCGAGGTCGTCCGGTCGCTCGCCGCTGACGGACGGATGATCTTCTACAGCTCGCACGAGCTCGACACGATCGAGAAGATCAGCACGCGCGTCATCATCCTGCGCGCCGGCGAGATCGTCGCCGACGACTCCGCCGCGCGCCTGCGCGAGCTGACGCACGCGCCGTCGCTCGAAGACGTGTTCGCGCAGCTGGCAGTCGAACAGGATCTCGGCGTCACCGCCGATGCGCTGCTCAGCGCGGTGCGGTTGTGACGCGACCGCATGTCCGGCTGCCGGCGGATCGCGACGTCCTTCACACGCTCACAAGCACATTCCTGCGTCGTTTCTTCGACAACGAGATCACCGGCGGCTCGCATGATCTCGCGATGAGCTTTTTCTGGCTGGTTGCCTTCTTCGCGGGCCCGCTCACGTTCGTGTCGGTCGACGCGATGATGCACTATCGCGTGATCGTGCTGCTGCAAGGGCCGGAAGCCTTACGCCTGCTCTCGCGTCCGGACAAGACAACGTTCATCGTCGTTGGCATGATGGCGGCAGCGATGATCTCAGCGCTGGTGTGGAGCAGCCTGATGCTCGAACGTCGCGACGGATTGATCCTCGGCACGCTACCGGTACGAAGCCGCAGTGTCGTCCTCGCCAAGCTGACGGCGCTGGCGATCTACATCTTCGGGATTGCCGTCGCGATGCATGCCATCTCCTCTGTGCTGTACGGCCTCGCGCTGGCGGATCACGCGACGACCTGGCGCCTGGCGCTCCTGAGCCCAATCGCGCATTTCATCGCGGCCGTCGCGGCCTGTGCGTTCGTGTTCCTGTGCGTGACGTCTGTTCAAGGCCTCGCGCTCGTGCTGACGGGGCCGGCGGGATTCCGGCGGATCTCGACGGTGCTGCAGATGCTGCTCGTCGCCGCGGTCATCGTGGGCTTCACCAACGTCGGACGGGTGATCCAGGGCGTCGCCGCGTTCAATCAGCCCGATCATCTCGTTCCGCCGGCCTCCTGGCTCCTCCTCACGCCGCCCGTCTGGTTTCTCGGTCTCGAGGAATGGATCCTCGGCGGTGCCGAGTCCGTGTTCACGCCGCTGGCGGCGACGGCCATCGTCGCGTTCGCCAGCGTGGCGGCGATCACCGTCGTGACGTATGCCGTGGCGTACCACCGCATCATGGTGCGCGTCGTCGAGACGCCGGAAGACAGCGCGAGGGCCGGACTCGTGAGCGCGGCGGCCGATTGGATTGCGCGTCGTCTGTCACGCACACCGGCTCGCCGGGCCTCGGCGCAATTCTTCTTCACGTCGATCGGACGCGTCGAGCGGCTGCGCTTCGTGTTGGCGATCGCACTGGGCATTCTCTGCGCGTGGCTCGTGCCCGCGCTCGTCGCGATGACGTCCGCGGCGCAACCGCCGGCGCCCACGACGACGTTCGGCCTGTCCTACGCGGCGTCGGCGTTCGTCATCGCCGGCGCACGCATCGCGATCGCCATGCCTTCGGATCTTCGTGCTGCGTGGATGGTGCCCGTCATCGACGTGCCGGGACGCGTCCTCCGCTCAGGCCTGTGGCGCGCGCTGTACGGCTCGATCGTCGTGCCGATCGTCGGCGCCTTTGCCGTGTTACACACATGGCTCTGGAACTGGCAGATGGCCGCGCAGCACGCCATCGTGATGGCCGCGGTCGGCGTGTTGCTCGCCGAGCTGTCGCTCTGGCACTTCGACGCGCTGCCGCACCACCGCCCGTGGCGGCCGGAACATGTCAATCTGCGAGTCTGGTGGCCAGCGTACCTGTTCGGGTTCATCAGCCTCACTCACACGCTCCCGCGACTCGAATGGGCCGCACACGAGTCGCTCGCGAGCACAAGCGCCATCGCCGCCATCGCACTCGCGGCTGCCGCGATTCTTCGTCTCTTCCATCGACGCCCGTATCCGGCGCCGGCCTTCGACATGGAGACGTTCGTCGAGACCGAACGGGTGTTGGGGCTGGAATGACTCGGGCTACAGGCGACGGGCGACGACGACAGCCAAGGACCATGGATTGCGGCCTACTCGTGTCGCGGCGTCGGGCGCGACGTCTTCGACGCCATCGTATTCACGTGCTCACGCGAAGATCTTCTCGTCGACGGCCGACCGCCCGCGCCCGCCGCAACTCTACACAACCTCCAGCACGTCGCGCGCCGGCAGCGCGGGAAACGGCGCGTGCGGCTCGGTCTGATACCAGTACGCGACCGACGCGATGTCGTCCTGCAGCGGCAGATACCGGCCGCCCGTGTGCCAGCCGAGCGCCTGCATCGTGACGCGCAGATCGCGCTCGAAGCGAATCGGATCCTGCACGTGCCAGCGATAGAGGCCGAATCGCTGCTGCGACTGATACACCCCGTCCGGTCGAATGACGAGCGCGAGGCCGGAGTACGGCGTCGTGAACGGCTGATACTGATGCGTGTCGCGGTTCTCGAAGTTGTACGAGCCGCAGAAATAATCTTCGGTGCC
>DASZVJ010000243.1:0-25552 GCA_035547155.1 Vicinamibacterales bacterium | reverse complement strand
GATCGGCGGCTGCACGTCGGGCTCGGATCGGCGACGACGGTCGACGCCGTCGAGATTCGCTGGCCCTCGGGCCGCACGCAGACGATCGGGCATCCGGAGATCGATCGCGTGCTGCACGTGACGGAGCCGCGATGAGCTCGGAGATGCGTCCACACACGACGGTCGCGACGTCGGCGCCGGCTGCGCCACGGCGCGGGTTCCTGTCCATCGACAATCGCTATCTGCCGCCGCTGCTGATCACGTGCATCCTGATCGGCGCGCACTTCTCGTTCGGCATCCTCGAGGCCTACCGGCAGACGGCCGTCGCGATCGTCACGGCGATGGCGACCGAGCTCATCCTCGGCCGCGCGACGTACGGCAGGTGGCCGCATCCGGCCAGCGCGTACATCTCCGGCATCAGCGTCGGCATCCTCGTGCGGTCGCCGTTCATCTGGCCGTTCTTCTTCGCGAGCTTCATCTCGATCCTGTCGAAGTACGTCCTGCGCCTGAACGGACGGCACTTGTGGAATCCGTCGAACCTCGGCGTCAGCGCGGTGCTGTTCCTCGCGCCGCACACGGTCACGCTGCTCAGCATCCAGTGGGGCAACAACGTGTGGCCGATGGTCATCATCTGGCTCCTCGGCTTCGCCATCGTCTGGCGCGTCGGCCGGCTGCACGTGAGCGCGACGTACGTCGTGTCGTTCGTCGCGCTGGCGTTCGTGCGCAGCGCGATCACCGGCGTGCCGTGGCAGGCCGTGCTCGCGCCGATCACGGGGCCGATGTATCAGCTCTTCATCTTCTTCATGGTGACGGACCCGAAGGTCTCCGTCCGATCGAAGCGCGGTCAGGCGCTCGTCGTGGTGGCCGTCGCGATCGTCGAGGCGCTGCTGCGGCTGCGGGAAGTCATCTACGCGCCGTTCTACGCGCTGTTCCTGGTGGGACCGGCGGCGTTGGCGATCGAGGCGATGGTCGCCAAAAGGCGGCCATCCGCGTAGGGGCGGGCCCCCGTGCCCGCCCGCAGGGCCGTTTTCGGCGTCACGGCGCCCCTCTGTTTCGGGCGGCCACGAGGGCCGCCCCTACGGCGTAGCCTGTGGCCTGTAGCCCCAGTAGTAGATTCGTATGATGTTCTCCCGCCAGTGGGGGCCCTATGATCGTCCATCGCTTCCCGGAGGAGCTCATGGCAGTACAGGCCGGACTGCACCGACACGCGCCGCAGGCGTCGTTCATGGATCGTCTGAACACGGACTGGCACGAGATCGGGCTGCAGACGTTCATGTTCATCGTGCTCGCGCACTGGATGGAGCATCTCGTGCAGGGCTTTCAGATCTACGTGCTCGGCTGGCCGCCGCCCGAGGCGCGTGGCGTGCTGGGACTGTTCTATCCGTGGCTGATCAAGTCCGAGGCGCTGCACTATGGCTACGCCCTCGTGATGCTGATCGGCTTGTTCCTGCTGCGCAAAGGATTCACCGAACCGGCGGAGCGCCGGTGGTGGACGATCGCGCTCGGCATCCAGTTCTTCCATCACATCGAGCACTTCCTGCTGCAGATGCAGGCGATCACCGGCCACAACCTGTTCGGCCGGCCGGTGCCGACGAGCCTCGTGCAGCTGTGGGTGCCGCGCGTCGAGCTGCACCTGTTCTACAACACGATCGTGTTCATCCCGATGGTGATCGCGATGTACTACCACATGTTCCCGTCCGCGTCGGCGGCCAAGCCGCAGTGCACGTGCGCGTGGAACCGCGACGCCGCCGCAGCCTGACGCTTTCCATGCCTCATCGACTGGCCCTGATCGTCGCTCTCGTGGCGGCGGTCACGGCCGGCGGGGCGTGCCGCCGCGCACCTACTTCCGCTGACATCACGATCGGTCTGACCGTCACGCCGCAGGCGCCCGTTGTTGGCGAGGCGGTGGCCGCGCAGCTTTCGCTCCGCGACATGCGCCAGCGGCCGATTGCCGGCGCGACGGTCCAGCTCGAAGCGCACATGACGCATCCCGGCATGGCGCCCGTCATCGAACCGGCTCCCGATCGCGGCGGCGGACAGTACGACGCGAGCCTCTCGTTGACGATGGCCGGCGACTGGGTGCTGTTCGCCGACGTCAGAACGGCCGACGGCCAGCGCGTGCGCAAGGAGATCGGGCGGCTCACGGCGCGTCACGGCGGGTGAGGCCGTTTTCACGTTCGATGTTCGAATGAGCTCGACGACTGATGGTACGCTCCGCGGAATGGACGTGCTGCGATGGCCGGTCATCGGGCGCGCGTTGCGGTGGCGGCACGCCCGGACGACGATGCAGCTCGTGCTGCTGGCGCTGGCGGTCGTCGTCGTCCTGCACGGCCTGTTCGGGCCGGAGATCGCGTCCAGCAATCTCTCCACCGTACTCGTCTGGGTCCACTATCGCGGCCTGCTCGCGGTCGCGCTGCTCGCGGTCGGCAATCTGTTCTGCGCGGGCTGTCCGTTCATCCGCGTGCGCGACTGGGGACGTCTGATCCACGCGCCGCGTCTGCATTGGCCGAAGTGGCTGCGCGGCAAATGGGTCGCGCTGCTGTTGCTGGTCGCGGTGCTGTTCACGTACGAGCTGTTCGATCTCTGGTCGCTGCCGCGCGCGACCGCGTGGCTCGTGCTCGCGTACTTCGGCGCGGCGCTCGTGGTCGATCTCGTGTTCACGGGCGCGACGTTCTGCAGATATCTCTGCCCGATCGGCCAGTTCAACTTCGTCGCGTCGACGGTGTCGCCGTTCGAGCTGCGCGTGCGCGACGCGGGCACGTGCGGCGCGTGCCGGACCGAGGACTGCATCGCCGGCCATCGTGCCGCGCCGGCGCCTGCACCGATCGTGCAGCGCGGCTGCGAGCTGGGGTTGTTCCTGCCATCGAAGGTCGGCAATCTCGACTGCACGTTCTGTCTCGACTGCGTCCAGGCGTGTCCGCACGACAACATCGCGATCGCGCCGCGGGCGCCGGGGATCGAGCTGGCGGATACGCGCCGGCGATCCGCGATTGGACGACTTGCGAATCGTCCCGATCTCGCCGCGCTCGTGCTCGTGTTCGTGTTCGGCGCGCTCGTCAATGCGTTCGCGATGGTGACGCCCGTGCGCGGCGTCGAGCAGTGGCTGTCGCGTGCGCTCGGCACGCGATCAGAGACGGTCGTCCTCGGGGCGATCTTCGTCGTCGCGCTGGGCATCGTGCCGGCCGTGCTGGTCGGCGCGGCCGCCGCGGCGACGAAGAGGCTGACGGGCGATCGCGTGCGATCGACCGGTCAGATCGTGATGCGCTACGTCTTCGGCCTTGCGCCGTTCGGCTTCGGCGCCTGGCTCGCGCACTATGCCTTTCATCTCCTCACCGGCATCCTCGTCGTCGTGCCGGTCGTGCAGAGCGCCGCGATCGATCTCGCGGGACGCGCCGTGCTGGGCGAGCCGCTGTGGCGATGGGCCGGCATGCGGCCGGGACACGTGTTTCCGATCCAGACGGGCTTGATCCTGCTTGGGACGATTGGATCGCTCGGCGTGCTGTCGCTCATCGCGTCGCAGGACGAGCCCGATCGAGCAGAGCGTGCGCTCGTGCCGTGGGCCCTCGTCGTGCTCGCATTGTGCGCGTTTGCGATCTGGGTGATGTATCAACCGATGGAGATGCGAGGTTTGGGGGCGGGCGGATGATGCAGGTGGGGAAGTGGCGGCGCGCGATTGTCGCGACAGGCCTCGGGCTCGCGGTATGCGCGAGGCCGGCGTCTGCGCATTCGGGACCGCCGTATCCGATCGTGTCGACACAGACGTTCGGTCCGTATCAGGTGTCCGTCTGGACCGATCCCGACACCACCGACGATCGCACGCCGGCGGGACGGTTCTGGGTCACGGTGAAGCCCGCGCACGTCGACGCGCCGCCGCCGCCAGAAACGCGTGTCCACGTCGTCATCGCACCCACCGATCGCGACGGCGCGACGATCGAGGGCGACGCGGCGCGGGTCGAGAACGACGCGACGCAGCACCTCGTCGCGCTGCTGATGGATCACGAGGGCCCGTTTCGCGTGCACGTGTCGATCGACGGCCCGCTCGGCCATACGGACATCGACTCGCACGTCGACGCGACCTACGATCTGCGTCCGGCGCCGATGCTGATGTTCGTCTTCGCGATGCCGTTCGTGCTCGTGGGGTTTCTATGGATCAAGCTGCTGCTGCGGCGGCGGAGCAGGAGCCCGAATCGGAGAAGAGGCGGCGCGCCCAGCGGCACATAGCTCAGGCGCACCTACTTCGAAGATCGCCTGCAACCACGCACGAGTGCCGTGGTGCCGGAAGGACTCTTGGGGACGTAGAGTGCGCGGAGCCGTCACGGTCGACATCCCGGACGCCTTGGCCGTCGTCGGCCGTTCATCGTCCCCTGGTCCCCTGGTCCCCTGGTCCCCTGGTCCCCTGGTCCCTTCCTTCCCCCGTTCGCCGATCCCGGACCGCCGTTGGCCGACACGGCCGTGCATCGCATCGGCGGCCCGCGCAGACTGACACTCGTCAGGGAGGCGGCCAGTGACCACTGAGCGCATCAACTACGTGAACGTCGCGACGGGACTCTGTTTCGTCGGGTTCGGCATTCTGTTCCTGCTCGAGACGAACGGGCGCATGGAGCTGCAGCAGATCGTCAAGCTCTGGCCCGTCGCGTTGATTCTCATCGGCGGCGCCGTCATCCTGCAGGCGCGCCGCGGCGACGGCAACGTCAACCTCGCGCCGATCGGCGGGTTGATCTGGATTCTGCTGCTTGGCCTGCTCTTCAGCCATGCGTTCGAACGTCGCGCGAAGGCCGACAACCACGACGGGCAGGTGCACGTGTTTGCGGTGATGGGCGGCGGCAAAGGGCCGGCCTACACGGGCGAGTTCAAAGGCGCGGACATCACGGCCGTCATGGGCGGCGCCGAGCTCGATCTGCGTCAGGCCTCCATCCCGCCGGGTGGCACCGTCGTCGTCGATCTGTTCACGGCGATGGGCGGTTGCGTCATTCGCGCGCCCAGCGACTGGCAGATCGACATTCAAACGACGTCGATCATGGCGGGCGTCAACGATCAGCGAAAGAATCGTCCGTCTGAAGACGACGAGCCCACCGCCGCGCGGCCGCCGACGGACACCGGCGGCGCCTCGGCGACGATTCCTGCCACGCCTCCACACGTCGTCTTGAGAGGCACGGTGATCATGGGCGGGGTGACGGTCAAGTCGTAACGGGATAGGGGACCAAGGGACCAAGGGACCAAGGGACCAGGGGACGAGGGGACTAAGGCCGCTCCGCTCACGTCAATCCACACCGCACCAGCAGCGCGTGAATCTCATCGACCGTCGCGTCGAGCTTCGACGCGTTCTCCAACAGATCCGACGACAGCGCCGGATACCAGTGACGACGCGTCGCGTCGTGAAGACCGGCGACGTCGAAGGGCTCGATGGCGCGGGCGATGCGATCGACGAGCGCGACACGCGCGTCGCCAGACGGCCGTGAGGCGGCCAACGCCGCGCACGCGGCGAGCTCGGGACCGAATCGCGGATGCGCGTGCAGCAGAAAGCCGGGCGCGAGATGCGGACGGCCGAGCCGGCGCGCGGCTTCGCTGTAACTGGCCGCGGCGAAGTAGAGCAGACTGAGCCGCCGGAACAGATCGGGATCCGTCATGGTCGCGTAGAGCGCGGCGACGAGCTGTTCGGTGATGTCGAGCTCGGCCTGCGTGATGCGCGCGTAGCCTGCGAGCGCCGCGTCTCTCGCGTCGCCTGGGGTCGTCGTCTCCAGAATCTCGAGCAGCCGCAGCAGCCCGAGCAGCGTCAGCGGAAATCCGGTCGACAGCAGCGGATCGATGACGCCCGCCGCTGACGGCAGCAGCGCCCATGACGGTCCGACGACTTCACGGCAGCGATACGCGACGCGCGGCGCGTGCACGAACGGCAGCGTCACGCGCGCCGATCGAAATTGATCACGCACCGACGGCAGCCGATCGAGCAGACGATGCCAGGCCGGCTCAGCGTCGGCGGCGTTCAGCGTGCTCGCGAGTCGATCTTCGAGCGCGGCGCCCGCGCTCGTGATGCCGTTGTTGAAGCGCAGCACCCAGATCCAGCCGCCGTCGAAGACGTGATGCAGCGCCGCGGCGTCCGGCGGGTAGGGGGGATTGCCGTCCATCGGTATGAGATCCGCCCACTCGCCGACGTCTTCGAAATGCGTGTAGATCCCCTGCGTCGGTGGCAGCCAACGGAGCGGTGCGCTGCCCGTGCCGAGCGTCGTCGATAGCAAGCCGCGCGGTCCACTGGCGTCGATGACGAAGTCCGCGGCGACGTCGATGGCTCGGCCATCGCGCGTCACCTCGAGATCGATCCCGCTGGGCCGCACGTGGACGTGTTGGATGCGCGTCTGATCCAGATAGATCGCACCTGCCGCTTCAGCCGCTCGCACGAGCGCGTGATCGAAATCCGGCCGGTACCAATGCGTGTCGGCCACCTGGTCGTGCGGGCTCGCGGCGACGAGCAGCTGCCGATCGCGCGGCGTGGCTTCGGCGAACGGCTCGTCGAGGTGATGGAACATGAACGTGAAGCCGCGCTTCAAGCCACACGCGACGTCGGCGTGCTCGCGCTGCCACGTGCCCCATTTCGAGAACGACGCGAGGCGTGGCAGCTCGTACCGTGCGGCGAGCTCTTCGATCAGCAGGTTGGTCAGCGGCGTCGTCGACTCGCCGATCGCGAAGCGCGGATGCCGCCCGCGCTCGAGGAGCGCGACACGGCGTCCGCGTTGCCGCAGGGCGAGCGCGGCCAGCGCGCCGGAAAAGCCGGAGCCGACGATTGCGACATCGACGTCGATCCGCTCGCGCGGCTGCAGCGGCGTCATGCGGATTCGGCGCTGCAGCGAGGGCAGATCACGGCAGGCGCGTCACGCTGCGTGCGATTGATGCGGTCGAGCCGGGCCAGCCGGCGATCGACGCACAGCGTGCACGACGAGAACCGCGGCAGATCCCAGAGATCGACGAACGCACGCGCCGGCGTGCCGGCGGCGCGTCCGAGCGCGAGGGCGGCGCTGCGCTCGATGTCGGCCATCGCCGGCGGCTGCGCGAGGCCATTCGCCACGAGCGCGTCGATCGCGCCGTTGCCCGTGCGAAGCGGGATGAGCGAAACAACGGACGCGCCGCAATCGATCGCGAGATCGATCGAATGTTCGAGCCAGTGGTCCTGCTGGTCGTACGGGACGAAGGGCGGGGAGATCAGCAGAAACGTGCGCAGCGCGAGGCCCGCGTGGCGCAGCGTGCTCGCAGACGCGACGAATGTGCCGATCGTCATGCGCTTGTTCAGGCGTTCGAGCGCATCCGGATTGGCCGTCTCGAGTCCCATCGCGACTTCGAGCACGGGCGTCCGGCCGCCCGCTGACGTGCGTTGCAGTGCGTCGACGAATCGCATCGTGCGCTCGCCGATCAGCGACGGGTGCGACTCGACGATGACTCTGGACACGCCACGGAGCTGTGCGGCGATGGCCGGATAGTCGGACGTCGGCACCGCGCGCGGATCGAAGAAGCTGCCCGCGTTGTACAGCTTGACGACGTCGACCGGCCACGCCGACGCCAGAGGCTCGCGCGCTGCCGCAATCTGCGCGACGATCGCGCCGGCAGGTGTGTCACCCACGGTCGTATGCATCCACAAGTCGCACATGACGCAGCGCCACGGGCACTCGCGTCCGGTCAGGAAGATCGTCGCGACGCGCGCCATGCCGCCGTCGGCCGCGCACTCGTCCTCGACGACGACGCGCGGGCGAGCCCAGGCGTCGTTGGCGGGGCGAAGGGGACGGTGATCGAGCACGAAGCGATCGCGCGCCGAGGCGATCGTCGGATACGCGGGCATCGGCTAGGCGTACAGGCCGTGGAACGTCCGGCGATAGATCTGCTCGGTGCCATCGAGGCGGCGGCGCATCGACTCGGCCGGCAGCGCGCCGTGCTGAAAGCGGCGCTTCGGAAAGACGGGCATCTCGAATCCCGTGATCGCCCGTACGCCTCGCGACACGATCTCGCCCTTGAGCGCGTAGAGCGACGGCACGTCGTACTGCGTGAGCGCGGCGAACGGGATGCCCTCGGCGATGTCGATCACCGGCGGCTGCGCGTACGGACTGAAGCCGTCGAAGCCGTAGCGCCGGGCCGGCGCGTACGTGCGCACGTAGCTGCGGCTGAGACCGCCACTGTAGGTGAGCGAATGCTTGATACGGCCGACGCCCCAGCCCTCCTGATAGAGCATCAGGTTGTCGACGACGCTGCGGATCGTCAGCTCGGGGTTCTCTTCGATCGGATAGTCCTTCAGGTTCTCGTCGCCGCCGTCGCCGTCCGCGAGATGCCGCCATTCCGGATAGCGCGCGCGGATCCCGCGGCAGAGCGCGAGGCCCATCGCCGCGCACTCGATGTCCAGCGGCTTGTAGTCCTCGACGACGCGGATGGTCTCCTGCAGATCGATGGCGTCGGCTGACGTGTCGATCTCCTCGAGCAGCAGCGAGAGATCGACGGCCTCGAGGAATGCGCGCGCCTGCGCGACGTCAGGGCCGTTGCCGAGATTGAGCACGAACGCTTTCAGCCGTGCGGGAGACAGACCGAGCCGCAGCATCGCGTGATAGACGACGAGCAGGACCGCGCCGCTGTCGATACCGCCGGAGAACGCGACGCCGATCGGCTCCGGCCGTGTCGACGTGGAGTCGATCTGCCGCAGCCATTTCTCGACTTCGGTGGCCATCGCGCCGATATAGCGCTGACCGATCTCGTCGAGGCTCGCCGGCAGGGCGTTGGTCTGCGGCGTGAAGAAGCGCGTGTAGATCGGATCGGGATCAGGGCAGCCGACGAGCGCGATCTCGACGACGTAGTGCGCGGGCACCATGCGCGTGTAGCTCGGATGGAATTGTCCGGCGAGGCCGTCGGCGTCGAGCGCGCGATGGATCGTGTCGATGCGATCCGCCACGTAGAGCGCCGGGCCTTCGTGGCGCTTCGCGAGGAAGTAGCGCATGGGCCGATCCATCGATCGCGCCAGGCGGACGGTGATGCCTTCGTGCGCGACGATCGCGAACGAGCCGTCGATGTCGCGGACGGCCTGTGGATCGCCGGACAGGACGCGCTGCCGCGCCTCGTCGAGCGTGACATTGGTGAAGCGATTCACCTGCGGATCGAGCAGATCGACGACGCGATGGACGTAACGGAGCATCGCGCGATTGTAACGAGAATTGGCGTGCCGGATCACCGTCGAAACGACAGCCACAGTGACTCGAGCGCGGCCGCCCGCATCTCATGGCTGCCGACGTACGCGCCGGACGACTGGGCCGGATCGAGATTTTCGAGCACGAACTCGCTGAGGAACTGCGGCTGATACAGACGATAGACGCGCGCGCCGAACCGGACGAGATCGTACGCCAGCCCGCGAAAGCGGTCGACGCCCTGTTGCTCCCACCGCCGCGCGATCGCCAGGCCATCGTCGACGGCGTCCGTCGCGGCGTCGACATGGTGCCGCGTGGCCTCGTCGTCGGTCGGTGTCTCAGACAGCAGCAGAGCGATCGCCTGACACAGGACGTGGCGCGCTTTGATCGCGACTTCAGCGACGGCGAGATCGATGTGGACGGCGGACGGATCGACGATCGTCATCGCGCGCTCCGCGCCCGCTTTCGCGCGGTAGATGCCGTCGACGCTCTCGTCGCCGAGCCAGGCGTTCGCCAGATTCGTCCACGCCGTCGCGAGCAACAGCGCGCGATCGGGGATGACCGCCGCGCGGGGATCCTCGAGAAGGTCACGCGCACGCTCGAAGGCCTGCCTGGCGTCGGTGCTGCGCGCGCCGCCTTGCGCCTGCAACGCGAGCCCGCGATTGTGCCACGCGATCGCCACGCGCCGCCGTACGCGCGGATCGTCGTCGAGCGGCAGCCCGTCGAGCAGGCGCAACGCTTCGTCGAACGCCGCGAGCGCGGCTGCGAGATCGTCCTCGCCGCCGAGTCGTGTCAGTGCGTCGCCGCGATTGAGCCAGCCGGCGGCCAGGCCGTAACGGAGCGCCGGTTTCGTGTCGAGCGGCAGTCGCCGTCTCAAATCGATCGCGCGATCGAAATAGGCGATCGCCTCCGTCAACGACGCGGGCGACCGCGCGTCCAGCAGCGCGAGACCGCGCTTCATCCAGACGGAAGCCTGCGCGTTGATGGCGTCGATGTCGATCGTCGTGGACATGGAGAAGAAGGCTTGGGGCTCGAGGCTCGGGCACAAGGGCGGCCCCTACGCGGGCTTCGGGGGACAGGCCACAGGCGACCTGTGTAGGGGCGACCCTTGTGGTCGCCCCCGAGTCTAGTGACGTGAAAATTGCCGGTCAAACATGAGGACAAAACGCCGACGGGCCGACGTGGCGTAGAGTGTCACCGTCATGAAGCCGCCGCTGTCGCGCATACCCGCCGATGTCGTCGCCGTCACGGACTACGAGCCGCTGGCGCGCGAGCGCGTGTCGCCGCAGGCGTGGGCGTACATCGCGGGCGGCGCGGCTGACGAGCGGACGTTGCAGCACAATCGCGACGCGTTCGATGCGCTCACGCTGGCGCCGCGCGTGCTCGCGGATCTGACCGAGGCCTCGACGACGATTGCGCTGTTCGGACAGACGTTCGCGCATCCGATGCTGCTCGCGCCGATCGCGTATCAGAAGCTCGCGCATCCCGACGGTGAGCTGGCGACGGCACACGCCGCCTCGGCGCTGCGAACCGGCATGGTCGTCAGCGCGCAGGCGAGCGTGAAGATCGAGGACGTCGCGCGCGCGACGCAGGCGCCGCTCTGGTGCCAGCTCTACGTGCAGCCGGATCGCGCCTGCACGCGCGAGCTCGCCCAGCGCGCCGAAGCCGCCGGCTACACTGCGCTCGTGCTGACGGTCGACGCGCCCGTCAGCGGCGTTCGCAACCGCGAGCAGCGCGCGGGGTTCCGGCTGCCAGACGGCGTGAGCGCCGTGAATCTCGCTGACTGCGTGTCGCCCGACATCATGCCCGCGGCGCTCGGCGACAGTCCCGTCTTCGGCACCGGCATGCTGCGCACCGCACCGACGTGGCACGACGTCGCGTGGCTGCGCGAACAATCGTCGCTGCCGGTTCTCATCAAAGGGATCCTCACGCCAGACGATGCGCGCGTCGCGGTCGAGGCAGGCGCGAGCGGGATCGTCGTCTCCAACCATGGCGGACGAACGCTCGACACGCTGCCGGCGAGCCTCGACGCGCTGCCGCGTGTCGTCGGCGCCGTCGCCGGCCGCGTGCCTGTGCTCGTCGACGGCGGCATTCGCCGCGGCACCGACGTGCTCAAAGCCGTCGCGCTCGGCGCATCGGCCGTGTTGATCGGCCGGCCGTACATCTGGGGCCTCGCCGCCGCCGGCATCACCGGTGTGGCGCACGTCATCAACATGCTGTGGGCCGAGCTGGAAATCGCGATGGCGCTCACGGGATGCGCGACGATCGCAGACGTCGACCATCGGATCATCTGGTCATCGGATCAGCGGATCATCTGAACGTCTGGCTGTCGGATCATCTGGACATCGATGTGCGCTCGCCAGACTGGCTGCCATGCCGGTGCGCGTAGAGCCACGTGAGCTCGGCACCGAGCAGAAAGATCTGCGCGGAGTAGTAGACCCAGACCATCAAGACGACGATCGATCCGGCAGCGCCGAAGGGGGAGGTCACGCCGGTCCAGCCGATGTAGAGGCCGATGACGAGCTTGCCGATGCTGAACAGCAGCGACGTCATCGTCGCGCCCATCCACACGTCCGACCACGCGACGCGCGCTCGCGGCAGGATCTTGTAGATCAGCGCGAAGAGCGCCGTGCTGATCGCGAAGCCCACCACGACGTTGGCCGCCTGCAGTGCGGCCTCCCAGCCGCCGACGATCGATCCCCACCAGGCCTGGAGCGCGGCGATCGCGGCGCTGACGACGAGTGAGACGAGCAGCAGAAAGCCGAGCGCGAGGATCAGACCGATGGAGAGCAGCCGCGCACGGACGAGGATCCAGAGCGTCGAAGTATGCGTGTCGGGCGGGACGCGCCAGATGCGATCGAGATCGGCCTGCAGCTCGGTGACGACGGACGTCGCGCCGAGCAGCAGCGTGACGACGCCGATTGCGGAAGCCCCAATGCCGGCGGCCGGCCGGCTCGCGTGCTGGAGCAGCGCGTCGATGGCCGCGGCGCCGTCCCTGCCAATGAGGCTGCTGACTTGCGCGACCAGCTCGCCGCGCGTCGCGTCCGCACCGAAGACGAGCCCGGCCACGGCGATGACGATCAACGCGAGCGGCGCGATCGAGAACAGTGTGTAGTACGCGAGCGCTGCGCCCATGCTCGCGCCGGAGTCCGTGACCCACGCCTCGACCGCAGATCGCAGCAGATCGACGACCTGCCTCGTCGTCAGCCGTTCCGCGTGCGCCGGCGCCCGAGCCGTGGCGCGCATGACATCAGACGCCGACGAGCGCGCGCACCGCGGCGAGCAGGCCTGCCGGATCGATCGGCTTGGACACGTGCATCTGGAAGCCCGCCGTGAGCGCGCGCTCGCGATCTTCGGATCGGGCGTACGCCGTGATGGCCGCGGCCGGCACGCGCGCGGCCACACCCGCCATCGCGCGCGCACGGCCGATGAAATCGAAGCCGTCCATCTCGGGCATGCCGATGTCGGCGAGCAGGACGTCGACGTCGAGCCGCGCGAGCAGACTGAGGGCCTCGCGTCCCGATTGCGCCGTGACGACATGCGCGCCGGCCGAGGTCAGCACGTCGCGCATCATCGAAAGCTCGTCGGCGTCGTCGTCGATGGCGAGCACGCGGATGCCGTCGAGCGAGACGCGCGATCGCGCAGAACGTGCGCGCATCGGCGGTTCGACGTCGACCGGCGCCGGCGTCGAACCCATCGCGGCACCGCATGGCAGCTGGATGGTGAAGGTCGCGCCGAGTCCGAGTCCTTCCGACGCAGCGGTCACCGTGCCGCCGTGCATCTCGACGAGATGGCGCGCGATCGCCAGGCCGAGGCCGAGACCGCCGTGCTCGCGTGCGTAGCGGCTGTCGGCCTGCCGGAACCGCTCGAACATGCGCGGCAGCACCTCGGGCGCGATGCCGATGCCCGTGTCACGCACGACGATGGCCACGTGACCGTCGCCGGGCGCCACCGACACGTCGACGTCACCGCCAGGCGGCGTGAACTTGACGGCGTTGGACAGTAGATTCCACAGCGCCTGTTGCAGGCGATCCGGATCGATCGCGAGCGCCGGCAGATCGTCCGGCACCGAAACACGCACGCGGACGTCCTTCGCGTCGGCGGCGGCCTGCACCGTCTCGACACTCTGTGCGACGACCTTTGCGAGATCGGCCGGCTGTACCTGCAGCCGCAGCTTGCCGGAGACGATGCGCGAGACGTCCAGCACGTCGTCGACGAGCCGCGCGAGCGCGCTGCCGTTGCGCTCGATGACGTCGAACGCGCGCGCGTGCCGATCGGGCGGGACCATCTGCCACTTCAGCATGCGCGCGTAACCGAGCAGCGCGTTCAACGGCGTCCGCAGCTCGTGCGAGAGGGTTGCGAGGAACTCGTCCTTCATGCGATTCGCGCTTCGCACTTCCGCGTAGGCCCGCGCGTTGTCGACGGCGATCCCTGCGCGCGCGGCGACTTCCTGCGCCAGCCGCAGATCGGGTGCGTGATAGCGCCGGCCGGACTCGGCAGAGACGAACGTGAGCACGCCGAGCGTCTGATCGTGCGCACGGAGCGGCACGCGCATGAACGAGGTGATGCGCAGCTCGCGGATCGCCGCCAGATGCTGCGCGTCCTTGACGCGCGCGGCGATGAGCTCGTCGGGCAGGACGCTCATCATCACCGGTTGCCCGGTGGCAAGCACGCGCGCGACACTGTAATCGGATTCCGCGTTCTCGGGATAGCGATCGACGAATCGCTCGGCCAGGTCGACCTTCGCGGGATCGACGTGCGCGAGCGCGAGGCGCCGCAGCACGCCGGATTCGTCCACGACGTCGATCGAGCACCAGTCGGCGAAGTACGGGACGGCGAGCGCCGCGACGTTGCGCAGCGTTTGCTCGTAGTCGAGCGACGCGGACAGCGCCTTGCCGGACTCGGAGAGGAACTCGGATTCGATCCGGCTGCGGCGCTGCGCGTCGTGGAGCGTCGCGCTCGTCATCGCCGCCGACGCGATGTTGGCGAGCGCCGTCGCGGTCTGCACTTCGACGTCGCTGAAGTCGTGCGGCGTCCGGCAGTAGAACACCAGAGTACCGCCGATCTCGCCGTGCAGCGTGAGCGGCACCGCGAGCATCGATCGAATGCCCTCGCGCACGTACGCGTCGCGTCGATTCGCGAGCCGGATGTCAGTCAGCACATCGGCCACGACCATTTCGGATCGCAGCAGGGCGTTGTCCTTGGCCGCCGAGAGCGACGCGACCGTGCTCCGGCAGAACTCGTCGGAGACGCCGTGTGATCGCTCGATCTTCCATTCGCCGCCTGGTGAGGACAGGCGCCAGACCGCATAGCCATCGGCCGTGACGAGCTGACCCGCCAGTGTGAGGATGGCGGGAAGCACGTCGTCGATCGTGGCCGCCGCGAGCAACGATCCCGATGCCGCGACGAGCGTCAGCAGACGCCGCTGGAGATCCGTCCGCGCGGCCTCGGCATCGACCAGCGCGCGCTCGGCACGGCGCCGTTCCGAGATGTCGCGCAGGATCGTCGACGCGCCGATGACGCGGCCGTCGGGATCGCGGACGGGTGAGACCGTGGCGGACACGGCGAAGCGCGAGCCGTCCTTGCGCTGGCGAAGCGTCTCGAAATGCGAGACCGTCTGGCCCGCGCGAATGCGCGCGAGCACGAGATCCTCCTCGCTCTGCCGATCGTCGGGGACGATGATGCGGATCGACTGGCCGATCACGTCCTCGGGCGTGTACCCGAACATCCGTTGCGCCGCGGGATTCCACGTGACGAGGATGCCGTCCAGATCCTTGCTGAGAATCGCGTCGTCGGTCGACTCGACGATGGCAGCGAGGCGCAGCGCCGCGGTCTGAGACTCGTGCTCGGACATGGCCGCGCGCATCTTACGCCACGGCGGCGCTCCCGTCCGCCATGACGCGCCGCTGTCCCACGCCGATCGCATCTCTGCGCATCACCCCTTCGCAGGCCTGCCGGAGCCGGGCTCGGCCATGCCGCGGTGCATCTCGGCCAGGACGTCCGACGGCGTAATGGCGGAGATCGCAGCGCGCAGCTTGTTCTGCCAGCCGGCGACGATGTCGCCGTCGCCGCGCAGCATCGCGTCGAAGCCGGTCTTCGCGACGTCGGCCGGGCTGTCCTTCCTGGACTGGCCGACCTTCGTGTCCAGCATGTCGGCGCGCGCGAAGAACTCCGTCTCCGTGGCGCCGGGCATCAGGCAGGTGACGGTGACGCCCGTGTCCTTCAACTCGGCGCGCAGCGCGAACGAGAACGAATCGATGAATGCCTTCGTGCCGTTGTAGACGGCTTGATAGGTGCCCGGCATCAGACCGGCGATCGACCCGGTGATGAGGATGCGGCCGTCGCCGCGCGTCCGCATCTCGCGGGCGACGTTCTGGATGAGATAGATCGTACCGACGATGTTCGTGTCGATGACGTGCCGGACCTCGTCGAACGGCTGATCCAGAAACGCGTGGCCGAGGCCGTGGCCCGCGTTGGCGAGCAGGGCCGCGATGTCGCGTCCGCCGATGGCGTCGACGACTGCGTCGACGCCGTCGAGCGTGGCGAGATCGACCTGGAGCGGATCGACGCGCGCGCCGTCACGGCGGAACGTCTCGGCTGCCTCGTGGATCGCCGGCTCGTCGGCGGCGACGACGAGGTCGAAGCCGTGCCGGGCGCACAATCGCGCCAGCTCGAAGCCGATGCCCGACGAGGCACCGGTCACGACCGCGAGCGGTTTCGAGATCAGAGGCGGGGCGGTGGAAGCCATGGCTCGTCCTTTCGCCATCCCGGATGTGAAATCACCGCGGTGAAACGCCCGCGTTCGTGTCGTGCGCGTCGGGCTCGTCCGGCCGCGGCGTGAGCGGCGCCGCAAGCGTGTCTGCGATCTCACGCAGATGCCGCTCGACGGAGATGTGATCGACGAGCGTCGCATCGAGATCCTGCGTCATCTCGTCGATGCCCAGCACGTCCGCGTGGCCGATCGCCGTGCTGTAGGCCGCGATCTCATAGTGCGCAAGTTGTCGCGCGGCACCGACGATCGTCGCGTCGCGAAGGCCGTCGCTGTCGAAGGGCGCCGACGCGTGGCGTTCGCTGTCGTCCACGAGGGCCCGGAACCCGGCGCACGGCCGCGCGAGCGGCGTGACGTCGAGCTTGAAGAAGATGTGCTCGAGGCGGGCGACGTGCTCGTCCGCTTCGAGGAGATTCGACTCGAGCGTCGCGACCAGATCGGGATCGGTCGCCGACAGGACGAGCCCCGCGAGCGCGCGGGTCAGATGCTGCTCGGCGTCATAGAGCTCGCGCAGCTCGTCGATCAACAGCGTGCGGTACGAATCGATCGTCGTCATGGCGGTTTCGTGACGTGCTGACGTGCGCCCGGGCTAGGAGACGCCACCCTCGTCCGGTTCCTGAGCCGGCTCTTCGTCATAGCCGGCGCCGGGACCGGTGCGGTCGCCGACCTCGTCCTCGGTCGCGCCTTCGTGCTCACGCTCTGTCGCGGCCGGCGGCGCCACGCCGCGATCCGGCCGCCGCGGCTGTGCGCGTGTCACGTCGGCGTGTCGTTCTGGGTCGTTCGATGGCGTCTTTGGGTCACGCGTCGGCACGTTGTGCTCCTTGAGAAAAAACAGGAGCAAGGCGCGTACCTGCGACGCCGGCTCGGCTTCGTCGGCCGACGCGGGTCTGCGAGCCGCAGGCGCGCTACACTGCGGCATGCGAGTCCCGCTGATCCTGCTGGCGATCGCGGCCTGTCTCGGCCTTTCGGCGCGCGAGGCCCGTGCGCAGCGCCTGCCGACGACGGCCCTCCCTGACCACTACGATCTCGCGTTCGACGTCGATCTCGCGCGCGCGACGTTCACCGGCACCGAGACGATCCACGTCCGTGTGGCCGCGCCTACGCGGCGCATCGTCCTGCACGCGCTCGAGCTGAAGTTCGAGACCGCCGCGATCGCGGTCGCGGGGCAGAGGCAGGACGCCAGCGTGTCGTTCGACGCAGCGGCCGAGACCGCGACGCTCACGGTTGCGCGCGAGCTGCTTCCCGGCCCGGCGGACATTCACATCGCGTTCTCCGCGCCGTTGAACGCGGCGCTGCGCGGCTTCTATCTGAGCCGCGCCAACGGCCGCAACTACGCAGTCACGCAGTTCGAGTCGACCGACGCGCGTCGCGCGTTTCCATGCTTCGACGAGCCGGCATTCAAGGCAACGTTCTCGATCGCGCTGACGATCGATCGCCGCGACACCGCGATCTCCAACGGGCGGTTGCTGTCCGACACGCCTGGCCCTGGGCCGAACCGCCACACGCTGCGATTCGCCGAGAGCCCCAAGATGTCGACGTATCTCGTCGCGATGGCCGTCGGGGATTTCGAATGTCTCGAAGGCGCGTCGGATGGGATTCCGATTCGCGTGTGCGCGACGCCGGACAAGAAAGCGCTCGGTCACATCGCGCTCGACGCCGCCGAGCGCATCCTCGCGTTCTACGATCGCTACTATTCGATCAAATATCCGTTCGGAAAGCTCGATCTCGTCGCCGTGCCGGATTTCGCGGCCGGCGCGATGGAGAACACGGCGTCGATCTTCTATCGCGAAATCGATCTGCTGGCGAGCTCGTCGTCGGCGTCAGTCGCGGAAGTGCAGCGCGTGTGGGACGTGCTCGCGCACGAGATGGCGCACCAGTGGTTCGGCGATCTGGTGACGATGGCGTGGTGGGACGATCTGTGGCTGAACGAAGGGTTCGCCACCTGGATGGAGAAGCAGCCGCTCGCGGCGATGAAGCCGGAGTGGGAGATGGACGTCGACGCGGCGCGCGACGCGGATCGCGCGAAGGCGCTCGACGCGCTGGCCGCGACGCGTCCGATCCACGCCCCCGTCACGTCACCTGCGGCGATCGAAGCGTCGTTCGACGTCATCGCGTACGAGAAGGGCGGATCGGTGATGCGGATGATCGAAGGCTACCTCGGCCGCGAGGCGTTCCGCCGCGGGGTGAACGCGTATCTCGAAGCGCATCGCTACGGCAACGCGACGTCCGCGGATTTCTGGACGGCGGTGGCACGCGCGTCTGGACAGCCTGTCGATCGCATCATGCCGTCGTTCGTCAACGAGCCTGGCGTACCGCTGGTCGACGTGTCGCTGGCCTGTGACGCCGGCCGCGCCCAGCTGACTCTGGGGCAGCAGCGATTCACCGCGTCGACGTCATCGTCTGCGTCCGGCACCGTCTGGCAGATTCCGCTGGCGATCAAGACGTCGACGACGGCCGACGCGCCGTTTCAACTGTTCGACGCGCCGTCGCAGACGCTGTCGCTTGCACAAGCTGGCGTTCAACGCACGGGCGACGGCTGTCCGGCGTGGGCGTTCGTGAACAAGAATGCGATCGGCTACTTCCGCACGGCCTATACGCCGGTGCTGTTGCGCGCGATGGCGCCGGACGTCGAGTCGCACCTGACGCCGAGCGAGCGGCTGTCGCTGGTCGACGATGAGTGGGCGCTGGTGCGAGCGGGACGGCACACCGCGGCCGACTTCCTGTCGCTGGCGGCCGGCTACCGCGGCGAGCGATCGAGCGGCGTGCTCGTGCAGATCGACGAGCCGCTGCGATTCATCGGCGAACATCTGACGTCCGACGCCACGCGCGAGCGGTATCAGCGATTCGTGCGCAGTCTGCTGCGGCCACTGTACGACGAGCTCGGCATCGCGGCCGCGGCGACCGATACCGACGATCGCCGCGCGTTGCGTGCGGCCGTGATCGACACGCTCGGCAACGTCGGTCGCGATCCGGACGTGGCCCGCGATGCCGCACGGGCGATCGAGGCTGCGCGATCCGGCGGCGCGGCGCTCGATCCGACCGCCGCCGATGCGGTCGTCACCGTTGCCGCGAGCCGAGGCGATGCGCATCTGTTCGACGCGCTGTCGGACGCGGCCGCGCACGCCTCGTCGCCAGGCGAGCACTATCGCTATCTGTACTCGTTGGCCGCATTCGAGGATCCGGCGCTGATTCAGCGCGGGCTCGACGGCGTGCTGGCGCCCGATCTGCGCGCGCAGGACGCGTCGTTGTACCTCGCCCGCTTCTTCCGCAATCCCATCGCGCGTGCGCCGGCATGGACGTTCGTCAAGCAGCACTGGGACGCGCTGGTGCCGAAAGTGATGGTGTTCGGCGGCGACCGGCGGATCGTCGAGGCACTCGGCGCGTTCTGCGACACCGGCGCGCGCGATGACGTTCGTGCATTCTTCACCGCGCATCCGCTACCGGCGACCTCGCGCGTGCTGGCGCAGACGCTCGAGCGCATCGACGCGTGCATCGCGCTGCGCACGTCGCAGACACCCGTCGTCACGACGTGGCTAGCAGGACGGTGATCGCTCGATCCACTTCTCGACGTTGGGCGGCGTGTACGCCGCCAGCTGATCCAGCAGGACATCCGACCTGTCGGCGACGGCCATCATCGCGGCGTGTTCCTGACGGACGAAGCCTTCGTCGACCGCGTGCGTCACGAACGCGAGCAGGCGATCGAAGTAGCCGTCCGCATTGAGCAGGCCGCACGGCTTCTGGTGCAGCCCGAGTTGGCTCCACGTCAAGATCTCGAAGCACTCTTCCCACGTGCCCCAGCCGCCGGGCATGGCGATGAACGCGTCGGAGAGATCCGCCATCATCGCCTTGCGCTCGTGCATCGACGAGACGACGCGCAGCTCGGTGAGACGGTCATGCGCGACTTCTTTGGCGACGAGAGCCTCAGGGATGACGCCGATAGCTTCGCCGCCGGCGTGAAGCACGGCGTCGGCGAGCACGCCCATCAACCCCACGCGCGCGCCGCCATAGACGAGGCCCAGGCCGCGGGCGACGAGCGCGCGACCGAGTTGTTCGGCGGCGTCGCGGTACGCCGGCCGCGAGCCTGCGCTCGATCCGGCGAAGACACAGATGCGCGTCATGGGAGCGGCGACTCGCGCATCCGGCGCAGCTCGGCGAACAGGAGCAGACCGGCGCCAAGCATGATCGCGACGTCCGCCACGTTGAACACGCCCGTGCGCAGCGCGCCGATGCCGACGTTGAGGAAATCGACCACGCGTCCGTTCGCGACGCGATCGAGCCAGTTCGACGCACCGCCAGCGACGAACAGCGTCAGGCCGAGCCGCGTCATCGCATCCGTGCGGCGGCGGCCGACGTACGCCGCGGTGACGAGCAGCGCGCCCGTCAGCACGGTGAATACGACCGTGCGCGCGAGCGCGGGCCAGTCGGCGCCGAGGCTCAGAAAACCGCCGGCGTTTTCCGCGTAGCCCAACCGCACCGTATCCGCCCAGAACGATCGGTCCGGCTCGCCGGCCAGCATCGTCGTCGCGACGTGCTTCGTCACGCGGTCGCAGCCGATCGTGAGGAGGGCGGCGACGAGCAGCAGGAGCGGACGGGCGTTGATCATGATCGAGGTGGACGTCGGGCGTCGCCGCGGCCGAATGGCGGCCGTACGCGTCGCCCCTTCGATCTGAGGCAACGGGCCAACGCCGCCTTGGCCGCCGGCCTCAGGACGTTCGGCAGCGGTCGATCGTCGATTGCATGGCCTCGACGACGGCGGCTACCTGATCGCGCGTGACCGTCGCATGAACGGGCGGACAGAGTTGGCGAGCCAAGCCTCGCTCGGCTTTGGGATACGCACCCCGTTGCAGTCCCAGCGTGCTCTGCAAGGCCAGTTGCAGATGACATGGAGGGTCGTAGATCGTTCCATTCTGGATCTGGTACTCGTCTTCGAGGATCCGGCGCAGGAGGTCGCGGTTGACGTCCTCGCCGACGATCGTCGGCAGCTTGTAGTACGCGTGACGAAACTCGGCTGGGTACCGAGGGATCGTGATCCAATCTGCGTCGCCGAGACCTTGCCTGTACCATTCGACCAATTGGTTGCGATAGGCCACGGTCTCGTCGAGACGCGCGAGCTGACTGCGGCCGAGGACCGCATGCATCTCGGTCATGCACCAGTCGCTTCCCATCTCGACGAAGTCCTCACGCCGTTTGCCCTGACCGTGGTGTCGCACCGACTGGGCGTATCGAGCAAGCTTTTCGTTGTCCGTCGTGATCATCCCGCCTGTGCCGGTCGTCATGATCTTGGTGGGATAGAACGAGAAGCATCCGGCGTGGGCCAGGCTGCCGGCCTTGCGATTCCCCATCGCGGCGCCGTGCGCGTGCGCCACGTCTTCGATCAGGAAAAGCCCCCGTTCCTCGCACACCTCACGGATCCGGTCGATGTCGGGATACACGAGCCCGCCGAGATGCACGACGACGATCCCTGCCGTCTGCGGCGTGATGCGCCGCAGCGCATCGTCGGTATCCATGCAGAACGTGTACGGGTCCATGTCCGCCAGAACGGGTATGCCGCCCTCGTAGAGCAGGGCACTGACATCGCCAGGAAAGTTGTTCGTGGGCAGAATGACTTCGCGCCCTTTGACGCCGAAGAAGCGAAACGCGATTTGAAGAGCGGCGGAACAGCTGCTGACCGCCACCGCGTGCTGCGTTCCGACGTACTGCCGGAACGCCCGTTCGAAAGCGTCCGTGTGCTCGCCGAGGATCAGCCAACCGGATTCGAGAATGGATTCGATCGCCGGCAGGATCTGATCGATATCCTCTCTCGGAAACCAGGGGCGTGCGGCCCGGATCATGTCGCGGACGTGTTCGGTGTCGGCCATGAGATTGATCGTTTCGGTTGCGCCCTTGCCACGACAACGGCAGACGTGTCACTATAGCCGCCACGCTCTGGCGACGCAAACAGATCGCCCCGTGTTTCGTGCAGTTTGCGGCCTATCCACATCTGAGCGCGGCCTGAGACACGTGCTTCACGACAACATGGCGACCACTCCGACCCGCGAGCCAGCCGGCGCTGTCACGGGGTATGCGCATCCGCTGTACGCGCAGTCGCACCTCGAGTTCGGCACTCCTCTCGAGCTTCCGCGATCCCGCGGCTGGATCATCCAGCGCACGATTCCAGGCTTTCCGGATCGCGATGCGATGGGGTGTTACCCGATGTTTACCTGCGGCGACTGGTCGCAGTTGGGCGTCGACCTCGAGGCGCTTCGAGAACCGCTGGTGTGCCTTTCTCTCGTCACCGATCCCTTTGGCGATTACAACGAGGCCGACCTTCGCAGCTGGTTTCCGGATCTTGCCGTGCCTTTCAAAGAGCACTACGTTGTCGACCTCGAGAAGCCGCGCAACAAGACGATCTCCAAGCACCATCGCTACGAAACGCGGAAGGCGCTGAAGACGGTAAGTATCCATGAACATTCAGATCCATCTGCGTTCCTGGATACCTGGATGGCGCTGCACGACAATCTGATAGAGAAACACCATATCGAAGGCGTCTCGGCGTTTTCGAGGTCGGCGTTTGCGCAGCAGCTGGTGACGCCGGGCATGGTCTTGCTTTGGGCGAGCTGCGGAGATGAGCCCGTTGCAGCCATCATGTACTTCGCGCAGGGCCAGACGGTCTATGCGCACATTCTCGGATGCAACCACCTGGGCTACAAGCACGGCGCGTTGTATGCGTTGATCTCGGCAGCCATCGAGCACTTCACGGGGACGGCGCGATGGCTGGATCTGATGGGCGTGCCGGGCGCGGCGGACAGCGGCAGCGAAGGCATACGGCAATTCAAGCGCGGCTGGACCCGCGAGACTCGTACGGCGTGGTTGTGCGGTCGAATCTTCAATCGAGCGCGATACGCGGAGCTCGTCTCGGCGACGGGAACAGCGCTGACCAATTACTTTCCGGCCTACCGCGACGGTGAGATGGCTCGAGCCGCGTCACGACCGGCGGCGGGTGACGAGCCAGACGGCACGATGCCTTGAATGACGCGACCGGCACGGTCGCGAGGTCCTGCCGGGGCGTCCTCATGGACCCACGTCGGCAAGGGCCCGTGCGAGGGTCTCGTGTGCGACTTCATTGTCTGACTCGAGGGTCAGCACGGTCCGCAGTGACTCAATGGCGTCTCGCGTGCGCTTCAGGTCCAGATAGGCCTTGGCAAGAACGAAGTGGACGGACGCGACGTCGTCCTTGAGCTCGATCGCGCGACGAGATGCGATGACCGCGTCTTCGCAGCGCCCCATCTGATACAGCGCACGCGCGCGGACCTGATGCAGGAGGAACGAGTCCGGCGCCAGCTCAATCCCTCGTTCGCTGGCGTCCAGCGCCTCTGACCATCTCTCGAGCGACACGAGCGCGGCACCGTGGTAGCCGTGGCTTTCGGGCCTGTCGGGCTGGATTCGGGCGGCCCGCCGAAACGCGGCTTCCGCCTCTGGAAACAATCCTCGACGCAACCGCGCCAGTCCGAACTCATACAACCTGGCCCAGCGGCGTGAGCGCGCGCCCACGGGCATGGACATCACGAACACCTGCAACAAAGCGATCCAGTATCTCGGCTTCAGCCACGACCGAATGCGAAGGAGCACGACGAGGTCGCCCGTCAGATCCCGACACGCCTCCTTGAACACCTTCAGGCCCGTGGGCCAATGGCGCGAGCCGAGCGCCTGCGTGTCACGCATCCACTTCCGGTCCAAGGCGTTCAGCTTGTAGAGCATGATGTCGTCGCCTTTCGTCAACGCCAGGCTGGGGAACTCCCAGTGATTCGTGATGGCGGTGATCGCGGCGCCTTCGCGGAACTTGTGCAGCACCTGGATGCGCAGGACCTTGACGAGGTTGCTCATGTTGACCCGCGTTCTCACACCTCGCGCATCACGCCGGGGCCTGTGCTTCCTGACGAGCGGGTCGTTGCGGCACAGGTCCGTATAGGCACGGGACATCGTGAAGTAGTCCGGCATGACGAGAGAGTAGAAGCCAATGTGCCGCGCTTTCGTCTTGACCGGCGACGTGTTCAGGAGCGCCTCGATGAATGCCTGCAGCCATACGGTGATCACGTGATCGCCCTTCGGTGCGGCCAGGAGCCAGACTTGCACGGCATGAGCATCGACGAACGGTATTCTGGGCGCGTAGAAGCTGTCGATGTCGTGCAGAAATTCGAGATCGCGCCAGAGATACGTGCTCGCGTCCATCCAGATCCCGCCGTAGAGCTTCAAGACGGACAGGCGGATGAAGTCGGCCTGATGGGCCTTCGGCAGCTCCTCGAAATGCGGGATCTGTTTCAGCCATTCGTCCGGGAGATAGTCGCGCACCGTCGTCTCCGAGAGGATGACGATGGTGAATTTACTGCTGTCCAGGCATCTCGACCAGGACGCGAAGCACTCGTCGACGATCCGTGGCCGTTCGGCGGAATGCCAGTAGGACCACACATTGGTCCTGCGGCCAGGCGCGGATGGCGCGGCCGCCTGCTGGGCGTCCAGCAACTGGGCGACAACATCTTCGGGAGATGGCAATCGATCGAGTCGCGCTTTGAGCGTGGTGATCGCTCGCCTGGAACCCGTGCTCAGTCTGTCGAGGTCGTCGAGGTCGAACGAACGGCCCGGATCCAGCATCAGAGGCTCACTGCCGCCGAAGAAGGACTTGACGACCGTCGTGTAGGTGTGGGGAAGCGCCCACGCCAAATGCCCGCTCGAGAAGTGGAACGTGGGAAGGCCGCTCAGGATCCGTATCAGGGCCGATGCGGACACGACGTTCCAGTAGAACGAGTATTCGGCATGCGCATTGAGCGCGGCGAACGTGACAAACGGCAGATAGGGAAACAACCGCACAGCGTCGGAAGGCGGCAGCGCCTCTTTCAATCCTTGAACGAGCGTGGCAGGCCCCACGAACACGACGGTGCGTCCGACGCGCGCTGCTGCCTCGAGCACCGAGGCGACCAGCGCCACGAACGCCGTCGGACCGAGCCGGCCGGCCTGCACGTCATAGTCTTCGCGACCGATCGAGAACAGCCAGAACGGGTCGCCGATGCGGCTGCCCAACGCTTCGTGCGAGAGGGTTGCCGTCGCGTCATTTCCACGGTCGTCGGAGAGCCGGGGATTGTAGTAGCCGAAGATCGAATGATGCCGAGAGGTGACGTCGTCGCACGGATACGGGTAGATGTGAGCGAAGGGCTTCAGCTGCTCGTACGGCCGCGCGAAGACGCGGAGCACCGAGGCTTCGAAGTCGGAATAGCCATGGTCCGCCGCAGACGCACCGGCCGCGAGGTTGCCGAGGGCGGTCGGCAGGTAGCCGCCCAGCGGGTCGGTTGTCGCGACCGCGCATCCACGGTCCAGGAGTTGATTCAGAAAGGTGTCGAGCCCTCCCTCGGAGATCAACTGCTGCTGGACGAGCAGATAACCGGAAAAGAGAAGAACGACGTCTGGGGATGTGTCGGTCACGATCCCCATGAGGTCGTAGAGCGAGGCGTAGTGCCTGGTGTCGACACCCAGCGCCTCGGCATTGAGATCCGACAGGCGGGCCGGCAGCGCGATCGTCGTGCGCTCGCGGAAGCGCTGGCCCGCGAGGAAGTACATCGTTTCCGCGAGCTTTCCGTAGTCGTGCGAGACGACGATCATCACCCTGACGTTGTCGATCGTCGCA
>DASZVJ010000242.1:0-2094 GCA_035547155.1 Vicinamibacterales bacterium | reverse complement strand
GCGCCCACGCCGGCCGACGACGAGAAGTGCTGCATCACGCGCATCAGGCCGAGCACGGCGCCGACGATGCCGAGCGTCGGCGCGTAGCCGGCTGCCGCTTCGAGCACCTGCGCACGCTCTTCCTCACGCTCCGCGATGACGCGCGCGTCGATCTCGATCGCCTCACGCACGACCTGCACGGGCAGGCCGCTCACGGCCAGCGACAGCGCGCGCGCCAGGAACGTGTCGCCCATCTGCTCGATGTCACGCTCGACGGCCGCGAGTCCCTGGCGCCGCGCCTTGCGCGCGTAGCCGATGAACGCGGGCACGAGCGTCTCGAGCGGCGCGGGCCGCTGCAGCAGATCGCGCACGCCGGCCAGCGCGCCGCGCAGCGCGCGGCCCGGAAAGCTGACGAGCAGCGCCGCCGCGGTGCCGCCGAAGACGACGGCCAGCGCTTCGGGCTGCGCGAAGATGCGGAGATCCCCGCCCATCGACGTGTGCGCCCATCCGACGACGAGCGCGCCGAGCGCGAGTCCCACGATGCTGAGCCATCCACCACTGCTGCGCATTACGCCCCCTGCTTGATGCGTTTGTGAACGACGGATCGCACGAGCCACGCGTCCGCTGCTTTGATCACGGCGGACAGCGGCGGGATGTCCCGCCCGCATTCCAGGCTCGCGTAGACGTCGCGAATGAACTCGAGATCTTCCGGCGTGTCGACCGTCAGCCGCAGGCCCGGCCGCCGCAAGTCACCTGGGGCCACGGCACGTAGCGCGGTGAATCGCGTGTCGCGACGCAGGAACGACGTGACGTGCTCGCGATCGTACGGATCGGTGATGAGCGCATCGGCTCGCTCGAGCGCGTCGAGCGTCACGGCCTCGACGGCTGTCCCGACGGGCAGGCCGCACTCGACGACGTGATCGGCGGCGACGCGCTGGCGGAACGCCAGCGTGCGGCCGGCCGCGCCGATGTCGACGAGCGGGTTGTCCGCGGTCGCGCGGATGATCTCGTCGAAGCCATGCGCGCGCGCGGCGGCAATGTATCGCGTGAGGACGTCGTGCTCCGCGCCGCGGAACACGTCGACGCCCAGCTTGCGCGCCGCGCGCTCCACCGCGTCGTCTTCCGGCTGTTCCGTCGTCGCGACGATGACTGGAAGACCGCTGCGCTGAAGGCGCGTGACGCAGTGATCGAGAATCGTGCGGCTGCCGATCGGCGCGAGCACTTTGCCCGGCAGCCGCGTCGATCCCAGCCGTGCCTGCAGAATGATGCCTGTCCCGTTCATCACGCCACCTCCGGCGTGGCGCGCATGGCGCTCGAAGAAAACCCGATCGATGACGCGTTGACGAAGACCGAGGTCTCGTAGCTCGTCATCCACAACCCGTCCTGGAAGCGGCCGATGCTCGGCGGCACGCGCCGGCCGCGCGCGAGCTGGACGAGCATGGCCGGAAAGTCGGCGCCGGCCGCGATCGTCAACGGAATGCCGCCGGAGAAGCGCGGATTGATCTCGAAGATCACCGGTCCCTGCGCGGTGACGCGGCACTGGATGTTGATGGCGCCGACAGCGCCCAGCGCTCGGGCGCATGCGACGCCGAGATCGATCAGGCGCGGATCCTTGACGGTGCGGCCGCGATCGACCACGCCCGCGCGCACGACGACGCGCTCGCGCGGGACGACGCTCAGCGGGAGGCCGTCGAAGTCGCAGAGGACGTCGATCGTGAACTCGGGCCCGTCCAAATACGGCTGAAGGACCGGCTCGGTCACGTAGTCGACGAAGAAGCGCAGCTGGCGCGTGTTCGCGATCGGAAACGCGCCGACGCCGCCGCGGCCGAAGCGCGGCTTGATGAACAGCGGAAAGGCGTGCGGCGGCACGTCGGCGGGCAGATACGTCGGGGCGACGGGCAGACCCGCGTCCGCCAGCACCCGCGCCGTCTCCAGCTTGTCGTTGCACGCGCGGGTCGTTTCGATCGACGACACGGCCACGCGCACGCCGGCTGCGGACAACCCGGGCGCCGCGTCCGCGAAGCGCGTCAGCTCGTCGTCGATCGTCGGGATCAGCAGACCGATGCGCTCGGCGCGGCAGATGCGATCGATCGCCTCGATGTAGCCAGGATCGGT
>DASZVJ010000241.1:0-25081 GCA_035547155.1 Vicinamibacterales bacterium | reverse complement strand
GTCGACGGGGCCGACGCGCACGACGCCCGGACGGCGCTGCAGCGGTTCGTCGAGGGCGAGCTGCCGCGCTACGACGACCCGCCGACGCCGGTGACGACGGAAGCGGTCCTGTTGCTGCCGCACGCCTTGGCGACCTCCGGTGCGCAGCAGTGGCAGGGGCTCGCCGTCAGTCCCGGCGTCGGCATCGGGCAGGTGGTCCACGCCGCGGGCGCGATCGTGCATCCGGAGGACGTTGCGACCTCCGGTCCCGTCGATCCCGCGGCCGAGCGCGAGGCGTTGACGCGCGCGCTCGAGACCGTGCGCGCGCGTCTGCACGGGCGGCTGATGCATCGCTCGTCGGAGGCCGAAGCCGCCATCCTCGGCGCGCACATCGCCATCGTCACCGATCCGCTGCTGCAGTCGACGCTGGCCGATCGGTTGGCCGCCGGGCAGTCGGCGGCGCAGGCGATTGCCTTCGCCGCCGATCACTTCGCGTCGGCACTCGGCGGCGTCGACACGCCGGCGCTGCGCGATCGCGTGGCGGACGTCGAGGACATCTGCGCGCAGCTGCTCGACGCGGTGCGCGGCACGCCGCTCGCGCGCCGCGGCGCGGAGCTGCGCGCGGCGTCGGTCGTCGTGGCCGAGACGATGACGCCGCAGCAGCTGCTCGATCTCGATCGCCGGTGGGTCAGCGGCCTCGTGCTCGAGGCCGCGGGCACGACGTCCCACACCGTCATCCTCGCGCGCTCGCTCGGCATCCCGATGATCGTGGGCCTGCCGCACGCGCGGCGGCTGCTCGCGGCCGGCGACGACGCGGTCGTCGACGGCCATCGCGGGCTGGTCGTGTCGGCGCTCACCGACGTGGCGCGCGCGTTCTATGCGCGCGAGCTGACGCGGCTGCGCGCGCGCGAGGCCATGGCCGAGCGCGCGGCGGCCGGGCCGGCGACGACCGTCGACGGCCGCGGCCTCGAGGTCGGCGCGAACGTGTCGTCGATCGAAGAGCTCGACGCCGCGTGCCGGAGCGGCGCCGACGGCATCGGGCTGTTCCGCACGGAGCTGCTGTTCATCCGCCAGCACGATCTGCCGTCCGAGGACGCGCAGTACGAGATCTACGCCGAAGCCGCGCGACGGATGGCCGGGCGGCCCGTGATCATCCGCACGCTCGATCTCGGCGGGGACAAGCCCGTTGCCGCGATGCCGCTGCCGCCGGAGGCCAATCCGTTCCTCGGCTCGCGCGGCGTGCGTGCATACGTCGCGCACCAGGACGTCGTCCGCGCACAGCTGCGCGCGATCGTGCGGGCGTCGGCCGTCGGGCCGGTGCAGCTCCTCGTGCCGATGGTCTCGTCGATCGAGGAAGTGCTGTGGGTGAAGGCGCAGGTCGCGCACGTGCAGGACGAGCTGGCGGCGGCGCAGGTGCCGTTCGATCGCGACATGCCAATGGGCATCATGCTCGAGGTGCCGGCCGTGTCGTTCGTGCTCGATCGGCTCTGCGAGGAAGTCGACTTCTTCAGCATCGGGACGAACGATCTCTGCCAGTACTTCTTCGCGGCCGATCGCGGCAACGCGCGCGTCGCGCCGCTGGCCAGCGTCACGCATCCCGGATTCCTGCGGTTCCTGAAACAGATCGTCGACGAAGTGCGCGCGCGCGGCCGATGGGTCGGTCTCTGCGGTGAGATGGCGGCCGACAGCCGGCTGCTGCCGCTGCTGATCGGGCTCGGCCTCGACGAGATCAGCGCCGCGAGCCGGCAGATTCCGGCGCTGAAAGCGCGCATCGCGCGGCTGTCCGCGGCCGAGTGCCTGCAGCAGCTGGCCGAGGCGATGGAGTGCACGAACGCCGAGGAAGTCGAAGCGCTGCTCGAGCGCGCCCGTGCGAGCGAGCGGCCGCGGCCGCTCGTCGAGCCGCAGATCGTGCAGATCGACGAAGCGTGCGCGACGAAGGAGGACGCGATCCGCACGATGGTCGACGCGTTCTACGCCGCGGGCCGCACCGACGATCCCTCGTCGATGGAAGAAGCGCTGTGGCAGCGCGAAGCGGAGTACGCGACCGGCCTCGGCGACGGCATCGCCGTGCCGCATTGCCGGAGCGACGCGGTGACGAGCGACTCGATCGGCGTGCTCAAGCTGAAGGCGCCCGTCGACTGGGGCGCGATCGACGGGCAGCCGGTGCGCCTCGTGTTCCTGCTCGCGACGCGCGCCACCAGTCCGGACGGCGCGCACATGCAGGTGTTCTCGAAGCTCGCACGCAAGTTGATGGACGCCGACTTTCGCGCGCACCTGCTGCGCGCGAGCGATCCGATGGGCGTCATCGATCACCTGTCGGACGAGCTGCAGATGGCGCGATAGGAGGGCAGGGACCAAGGGACCAAGGGACCAAGGGACCAAGGGACCAGGGGACCAAGGGACGAAGGGACCAGGGGACGAAGGAGAGAGGGACCAAGGGACGAAGAGACCAAGGGACGAAGGGAAGAACCAGAACGATGGAGGGGCGGTCTTTGGGGCCGCTCCGGGAATTCGCAACACATGCCGGCGATTGCGCGCGTAGCCCCGACGCGCGGAGTGGCCGTGGCTCGCAAGCTGCCCGCGTCGCACCGCGACGCCGGGCGAGTCATCGCAGGAGGAACGCATCTCATGAAGCATCAAGCGGGGAAGTGGGCGCGCGTGGCCGCAGCGATCGTCTGGCTGCTGGCGTGCAGCAGCGCGGCCTGGGCCCAGGTCGCGACCGGCACGGTCGCGGGCACCGTCAAAGACACGCAGGGCGGCGTCATGCCCGGCGCGACCGTCACGCTCACGAGCGAGACGCGCGGCACGAGCATCACGACCGTCACCACGCAGAGCGGCGACTTCATCTTTCCGAACGTCGCACGCGATACCTACACGGTCAAGATCGAGATGACCGGCTTCAAGACCGCCGAGCGGACGAACGTCCAGGTGAGCCCTGGCGACCGTGTGTCGGTGGGCAACATCACGATCGACGTCGGCGCGCTGAACGAGACCGTGACCGTGTCGAGCGAGGCGCCGTTGATTCAGGCGGAGAGCGGCGAGCGGTCGTTCACCGTCTCGACGGCGGCGGTCGAAGCGCTGCCGATCTCGGGCCGCAACTGGAACACGCTGACGGCGCTGACGCCCGGCATGAACGGCGGCCAGCGGCTCGGCAGCCCCGGCGCCAACAACAGCAACGTCATGCTCGACGGCGTGGCGATCATGGACACGGGCAACAACGGGCAGATGCTCTCGACCAACGTCGAAGCCATCGCTGAAGTGAAGATCCTGACGTCCGGCTATCAGGCCGAGTACGGCCGCGCGAGCGGCGCGCAGATCACCGCCGTCACCAAGAGCGGCAGCAATCGCTTCCACGGATCGCTCTACGACGTCGAGCGCAACTCGAAGTGGGACACGATCCAGTGGGCCACGCGGCTCAACGGCGATCCGAAGCCGGTGTCGAAGCAGCGGGACTGGGGCTACACCATCGGCGGCCCGGTCGGGAAGCCTGGCGGCAACAACAAGCTGTTCTTCTTCTACGGCCACGAGTACCGGCCGCGCACGAGCGGCGGCGGCATCACGCGGTTCCGCGTGCCGACACTGCTCGAGCGGCAGGGCGACTTCTCGCAGTCGACCGACAACAACGGCGCGCTCGCCAATCTGATTCGCGACACGTCGACGGGGCTGCCGTGCACCGCGACGAACACGGCCGGGTGCTTCAAGGACGGCGGCGTGCTCGGGCGCATTCCGCAGAACCGGCTCTATCAGACGGGCTTGAACATCCTGAAGCTGTGGCCCGAGCCGAACGCGAGCGGCCTCAACTACAACTACGAGAACCAGGCGCCGATCGACAACCGTCTCACGCAGCAGCCGACCGTGCGCGTCGACTATCAGATCTCGCCGGCCGTGCGCCTGACGGCGAAGTACACGGGCTCGATTGGCACCGTCAAGCCGACGGTGGGATCGATTCCCGGCTTCAACGACACGTTCCAGAAGTTCCCGTTCATCTACCAGCCGTCGGCCACGTTCGACTGGACGATCACGCCGACGACGTTCCTCGAGGCGTCCTACGGGTTCATCCAGAATCAGCTGGGGTCGCCGATCATCAGCCCGGCCTCGAACCGCTGCAACGTCGGGCTGTGCGACATCCCGCTGATCTTCAATGACGCGGGCGTGATCGACTCGAGCCTTTACAACTACAAGGTGCTGCAGGAGATCAACAGCCCGATGCTCGTCGACGGGCGCATCATGCTGCCGCCGACGTTCTCGTGGGGCAACAAGATCAGCAACGCGCCGCCGAACCTGATCTACCCGTCGTTCCTGAATCTGAACCGCACGAACAACTACATCGCGAGCCTCACCAAGATCGCGGGCCGGCACACGATGAAGGCGGGCTTCTACTGGTTCGACGCGTACAAGGCCGAGAACCTCGGCATCACGGGCTCGACGCCGTTCAACGGGAACATCGTGTTCGACAACGACAGCAACAATCCGCTCGACACCGGCTTCGGGTTCGCGAACGCGGCGGTCGGCGTCTTCTCGAGCTACTCGCAGCAGTCGAAGTTCGTGCAGGGCGAGTACCGCTACAAGAACGTCGAGTGGTACGTGCAGGACAACTGGAAGTACAGCAACCGGCTGACGCTCGACTATGGCCTGCGCTTCACGCACGCGCAGCCGCAGTACGACTCGCGCCTGCAGGCGTCGAACTTCTTCCTCGACAAGTGGTCGGCAGCCGATGCGCCGGCGCTCTATCTGCCCGGATGCGCGGTCAACACGAACCCGTGCCCGACGGCGAGCCGCATCGCCATCAACCCGCTGACGGGCCAGTCGCTCGGCACCAACACGTCGGCAGCGATCGCGACGATCGTGCCGAATTCCGGCATCATCACGAACGGCGTCATCCAGGCCGGCCAGGGGATCGCCAAGGAGAACTACGTCTGGCAGTCGCTCGCCGTCGCCCCGCGCTTCGGCGCCGCGTTCGATCCGCTGGGCAATCAGCGGTTCGTGATCCGCGGGAACTTCGGCATGTTCTACGACCGGCCCGAAGGCAACATGACGTCGAACCAGATCGGCAACGTGCCGAACTCGACGGCGACGACGGTGCGCTACGCGACGCTGCAGTCGCTCGGCTCGTCGGGCCTGGTGACCACGGCGCCTCCGGCCCTCGTCGTCTTCAAGTACGACGCGACGATGCCGGTGTCGCTGCAGTGGAGCGGCGGCGTCCAGATGGCGCTGCCGTGGAGCTCGACGCTCGACGTGTCCTACGTGGGATCGCACGGCTACAACCTGACGAACCAGTTCAACCAGACGATCGACATCAACGCGCCGGACTTCGGGGCGGCGTATCTGCCGCAGAACCAGGATCCGACGCGCGCGCCGACGAGCGACGGATCGAGCGCGGTCAGCACGGACCTGATGCGGCCGTATCCCGGCTTCGGATCGATCGGCCTGCAATGGCCGCGCTTCTGGACGACGTTCCATTCGATCCAGTCGTCGTTCAACCGCCGGTTCAGCCACGGCGTGCAGTTCGGGTTGAACTACACGCTGACGCTCGATCAGCGCGGCACCAACACGCTGTCGTCGGCGAATGGCCTGCGGCTGCAGCACAATCCGGACGGGACGTACTCGGACGATCCGTCATGGGCGGCGGCCGAGGATCTGCTGTCGAACAACGGTCTGCGGCGGCACCTGATCAAGGGCAGCTGGGTGTGGGATCTGCCCGATGCCTGGCACGACGCGTCTGGTGCACGGAAGATCGTGGGTCTGGTCATCAACGACTGGCAGTTGTCCGGCGTGCTGACCGCGGGGTCGGGCTCGCCGTATGACATCAGTTATTCCTACCAGTCCGGCGGTGGCAACGTGAACCTCACCGGCTCGCCGAACTACGCCGCGCGCACGGTCATCACCGGACCGACGGGCAGTGGCTGCGCGGACAGCCAGTACGCGCAGTTCACCACGTCGAGCTTTGCGGGCCCGCTGCCGGGCAGCACGGGGCTCGAGTCCGGCCAGAACTACATGACCGGATGTCCGGATCACACGATCGACCTGACCGTTCAGCGGAACTTCCGTCTGGGCGGCGGCCGGCAGATTCAGATCCGTGCCGACATGTTCAACGCGTTCAACGTGCTCGTCTACAGCGGGCGGCAGGCGCAGCTCCAGCTGGTGAGCCCGACGAATCAGTCGATTCGGAACGCGCAATACAACCCGGATGGGACGATCAACGATCAGCGTCTCACGCCGCGCAATGCGGGCTTCGGTGCCGTCTCCGGCGCGCAATCGATGCGCTCGGTGCAGCTGCAGATCCGCTATTCGTTCTGAACACGCACGGGGCGAGCGACGCGTGTCGCTCGCCCCGTTTTCAGTCGGCAGTCTGCGGTCGGCAGGCTGCGGGCTGTCGCTCAGGCTGGCAAACGGACTCGAGCTCGTTCACAATGCCGGCGGCAGGGCATCCATGGATCGACGTACGTTCATGCTTGGCACGGCCGCGGCAGGCCTGTATGCGGCTCGTCCGTTTGCGCTGCAGGCGTCGGCGGTCGAGCTCGGATCGATCGACGGCAGCGTCAGCGGCAACAACTTCACCGCGACGACGTTCCTCGACTATCTCGCCTCGATCAAGCTGACGTGGGCGATGATCTCGCTGCCCGAGGCCGTGCTCGAGGATGACGCCGCGATTCGGCAGGTCCGCGAACATGCGGATAGTCTCGGTATCAAGCTGCAACTCGCGTACGGATCGCTCTGTCCCAGCTCGCGCTCGTTCAAGCCCGAGCTCGGCAGCGTCGAGCAGCAGGTCACGCGCGCGATCAACGCCACCAGGATCTTCGGCGCAAGGTGTTTCCGCTGCATCCTCGGCCTCGATCCGGAACGTCCGCAGATCGACACGCACATCGACGACATGGTCGCCGCCATCCGCCCCGTGCGCTCGCGCATCGTCGACGCAGGCGTCAAGCTGGCCGTCGAGAATCACGGCGGCGATCTCCAGGCGCGCGAGATGAAGGCGATGATCGAAGCGGTCGGCGCCGACGTGATGGGCGTCTGCCTCGACTCGGGCAATCCCGTGTGGATGCTCGAAGATCCGCAGATGACGCTCGAGATGCTGATCGACTACACCGAGACCTGCCACGTGCGCGACAGCGCGGTGTGGATGGTGCCGGAGGGCATCGCCGTGCGGTGGGTGAACATGGGCGACGGCAACGTCGACATCGACGGCTGGGTGCGCAAGTTCATCGCGGCGAAGCCCGGCATGCCGATCATCTTCGAAAATCTGGTCTCAGGGCAGCCGCGCATCCATCACATCTACGACGCGGCGTTCTGGGACAACTGGCGGAAGATGCCGGCGTGGGAGTTCGCGCGTTTCCTGGCGCTGGCCGAAAAAGGCACGCCAAAGCCGGCGACGCCGCGCGCGCCAGGCAAGACGGCCGGTCAGCAGCGCATCGACGATCTCGAGACGTGCGTGCGCTACACGCGCGATCTGCTGCGACGCTAGATCACTCCCGCCTTCTTCATCACCGCCAGCGTCGTGTCGTAGCCGAGCTTCGCGGCGTCCTCCGTCGACATGTCCGCGGGAATGCGGCCGAGCGGCTCGGGCGAGACGCCGCCGTTGTAGCCGATCTTCTGCAGCGCCTGCAGGAATCCGACGAGATCGATGATGCCTTCGCCGGGCATCAGGCGCATGTTGTCGCGGACGTCTTCCGGCGGCATCGCCTTCGCGTCGGAAATATGAACGTGAATGATGCGCGACACGTCGGTCGCGAGGATGTCGGCGATGGTGCCGCCGGAATGGTGCCAGTGCCAGACGTCGAGAATGGCGCCGACGTTGGGCGCCGCGTCCTTCGCGAGCGCGACCGTCTCCGGCAGCGTGTAGATGAACGGAATGCGCGGCCCGGCCGGACCGCGACCGCCGCCCTGTCTGCCGCCACGACCCGCGCGTCCCTGCTCGCCGGCTGCAGGCGCGCTTGGCGTGGGCGGCGCCGCTGATGCCGCCGATGGGGCAGGCGGTGCCGGAGGCGGCGGAGGCGCGGGCGCGTGCATGTAGAGCGGACCGAGGAACTCCATGCCGAGGCGGATGTTGTGCTTCTGCAGCACCTCGGCGATTGCCGCGAGCCGATCGCGCACGAGCTTGCGCTGCTCACCTTTCGGCAGCGGGCTCGTCGCCGACAGGACCAGCATCATCCGGTCGCAGCCAATCGCCTGCGCGAACGCCGCGTCTTCGTCGAGCGGCGCGAGCTTCTCTTTGAACGACGCCTCGTCGCCGCCGAACGGCTGCTGCACCGGCAGGTTGACGATCGTCGGCTTCAGCTTGAGCTCGGTGAACAGCGCTTTCGTCGCCTCGGCGCCCGCGGCTTTCGTCGGCCCAAAGCTCCAGTCGAGGCCGCCGTAGCCGATGCGCGACGCAAGCCGCGCGACCTCCGGCCACGGTCCGACGCGCGGCGCGACGGCGCCGTTGAGCGAGATGAACATCCGCGTCTGGGCCGCCATCGTCCAGCGCGGAAGCGCCATCGCCGTGGCCACGGTCGCGGTGTGAGCGAGAAAGTCTCGTCGAGTCAGGGCCGACGCCATGATCGCCTCCAATGGTGATTGGCAGACATCATCTGCGAGGATGCCGCGCGCGTGAATAGGAAAAATGACACGGGGATAGGAGAAAAGCGCTTACGGGCTGCAGTCTGCAGTCCGCGGTCTGCCGACTGCGGACCGCAGCCCGCTATCTCATCAGCTGTCCCCCATTGACGTCGATCGTCTCGCCGATGATGAACGACGAGGCGTCAGAGGCGAGGAAGACGATGGCTTCGGCGCATTCGGCCGACGTGCCGAGGCGGCCGGCCGGGATCGCGCGGATGAAGTTCTGCAGCATCTCCGGCGTCGAGAACCGCTCGTGGAACGGCGTGTCGATGACGCCGGGCGCGACGGCGTTGACGCGGATGCCGTGCGGCGCCAGCTCCTTCGCCGCGGCCTTCGTGAACGTCGTCAGGCCGGCCTTCGCGACCGCATAGGCCGACGCGCCCGGGCCGCCGCCGTTGTGCCCGGCGATCGACACGATGTTGATGATTGCGCCGGACTTGCGGGCGATCATCGACGGGACGACGGCCTGCGTGCAGAAGACGGCGCTTTTCAGGTTCAGCGTCTGGATCTCGTCCCACACGTCCTCGGTCAGATCGACGAGCGTCGCGCGCTTCACGAGCGAGCCCGCGTTGTTGACGAGGATGTCGATCGGGCCGAGCGCGTGTGTGGCGCGATCCACGAGCGCGCGAATGTCGGCGACGCGCCGCGCGTCGGCCTGCAGCGCGACCGCGCGTCCGCCCGCATCATGGATGCGGCGCTCGACATCGGCCGCGCCGGCCGCGTTGCCGTGATAGCCAATGGCGACGTGCGCGCCCTCGCGCGCGAGCGCCAGCGCCGTCGCCGCGCCGATGCCCGACGACGCGCCGGTGACGAGCGCGACTTTGCCTGAGAGAGATGACATGGACTGATGATACGGCTTGCGGCGTGACCCGTAGCCTGTAGCCCGTAGCCCGTAGCCCGTAGCCCGACGTATCATTGCCCCGCTCTGGAGATGTCCCATGATCTCTCGTCGGACCCCTTCGCCGGGCCGGCTCAGTGCCGTGCTCGTACTTGCTGTGTCGCTGATTTCTGTGGCCGCGTGTCGCGAATCGACGCCGCCGCCTCCTCCCGCTGAACCGATGACGCACGCTCCAACACTCACGCGCCAGCCTTTTGGCACGATGCCGGATGGCACCGCCGTCGAGCTTTTCACGTTCACGAACAGCCACGGCGTCGAAGTCCGGATCATGAGCCTCGGCGCGACGATCGTGTCCATCAAGACGCCCGATCGTCAGGGCCAGCTCGGCGACGTCGTCCACGGCTACGACACGTTCGACGGCTATCTTCACAACACCTCGTTCTTCGGCGTCGTCGTCGGCCGCTACGGCAATCGCATCGCGAAGGGCCGCTTTGCGCTCGACGGCCACACGTACACGCTGGCGAAGAACGACGGCGAGAACCATCTGCACGGCGGGCTGAAGGGCTTCGACAAGGGCGTGTGGACGCCGGAGATCGTGGACGCCGGCGGCGTGCCGTCGCTGAAGCTGCAATACGTGAGCAAGGACGGCGAGGAAGGCTATCCCGGGACGTTGACGGCAACGGTCACGTACACGCTGACCGACGACAACGCGCTGAAGATTGCGTACGCGGCGACGACGGACAAGAAGACGGTCGTCAATCTGACCAATCACAGCTACTTCAATCTCGCGGGGCGCGGCGACATCCTGTCGCACGAGCTGACGATCAATGCGGATCGCTTCACGCCGGTCGACAAAGGATTGATTCCGACGGGCGAGCTGAAGCCCGTTGCGGGCACGCCGTTCGACTTCACGAAGTCGACGGCCATCGGCGCGCGCATCGATCAGAAGGATCAGCAGATCGAGTACGGCCACGGCTACGACCACAACTTCGTGCTGAACAAGCCGCTCGGCGCGTTCGGGGTGGCCGCGACGGCCTACGATCCCTCGTCGGGCCGCGTGCTCACGGTGTCGACGTCCGAGCCGGGCGTGCAGTTCTACACGGGCAATTTCCTCGACGGCACCGTGCACGGCAAGGGCGGACAGGTGTATCAGCGCCGTTCGGCGTTCTGCCTCGAGACACAGCACTATCCGGACTCGCCAAACCATCCGGCGTTTCCGTCGACCGTGCTCGAGCCGGGACAACGATACGAGACGACGACGGTGTTTGCGTTCTCGGTGAGATAGCGGCGCGAGCGTCGCGCCGGAAGGAGTGAGATCATGAGCGTTCCTCGTCGCAATTTTCTTCAGACGATCGGTGGCGCGGCCGCTGGGCTGGCCGCGGTGACGCCGCGCGCGCTGCGTGCGGAGGCGGCCGTTGCGCAGGCCACGCGCGCGATGCCGGTGCCGAAGATCAAGGACATCTCGGTCATCGAAACGGCGCCGGCCGGCGTGCGGCTGTCGGTCGTGAAGATCACGACGGACCAGGACGGTCTGTACGGCTACGGCTGCGCGACGTTCACGCAGCGCGCCGATCTCGTGAAGCCGGCGGTCGAGCGGTATCTGAAGCCGCTGCTGCTCGGCAAGCCGACCAATCGCATTGAGGACATCTGGCAGACCTGCTACGACAGCTCGTACTGGAAGAACGGTCCTGTGCTGAACAACGCGATCAGCGGCGTCGATCAGGCGTTGTGGGACATCAAGGGCCGTCAGGCCGGCATGCCCATCTACGATCTGATCGGCGGCAAGTGCCGCGAAGCCGCCGACACGTACGGTCACGCGTCGGGCAACGAGATCCCGCAGGTGATCGAGAGCGCGAAGCGCTACATCGCGCAGGGATTCCGCCACGTGCGCGTGCAGGTCGGCGTGCCGGGCATGGACGGCTACGGTGCGGGCCGCGAGAACGTCAAGATTCCCGCATTGCACGACGGCCCGGTCTTCGAGCCCGCGTACTACATTCGCCGTGCGCTGAAGCTGTTCGAGGCGTGCCGGACCGAGCTCGGCGACGAGATCGAATTGCTGCACGACGTGCACGAGCGCGTGACGCCGAATCAGGCCGTGCAGCTCGCGAAGGACGTCGAGAAGTTCAAGCTGTTCTTCCTCGAGGATCCGCTCTCACCGGAGGATCTCGACTACTTCCGTCAGATCCGTCAGCAGAGCGCGACGCCGATCGCGATGGGCGAGCTGTTCAACAGCCCGCACGAGTGGCTGCCGCTCGTCCAGGATCGTTTGATCGATTTCATCCGCATGCACGTCTCGCAGATGGGCGGTCTGACGCCGGCGCGCAAGGTGGCCGCGACGGCCGAGCTCTTCGGCGTGCGCACCGCGTGGCACGGACCCGGCGACGTGTCACCGATCGGCCACGCGGCGAACATCACGCTCGACGTCACGTGCTACAACTTCGGCGTTCAGGAATACTCGCCGTTCAACGATCGCACGCAGGCCGTCTTCAAGGGCTGCCCGGTGTTGAAGGATGCGTATCTCTATCCCAACGACGCGCCCGGCTGGGGCATCGAGGTCGACGAAAAGCTCGCCGCGACGTTCCCGTTCGGCCAGGAAACCGGCGAGCGCGGCCGGCTCAACGGCGGCTGGGGCGAGGTGCGGAAGAGAGACGGGACGGTCATCAAGCAGTAATGACATCGGGTCATCTGGACATCGGATCATCTGGTCATCGGGATATCGGGTCATCGGGATATCTGTCCATCGGGACGCCCGGCGTCCAGATGTCCCGATGATCCGATGATCCGATGACCAGATGTCCCGATGACATGATGATCCGATAGCATTGTCTCCATGGCCGTCGATACCTCCGTCGTCAAACCCGTTGAAGCGCCGCCGCTGGCGCCGTTGTCCCTGAAATCCAAGCTCGCGCCGACGCCGACGCAGGCGCCGAAGTACTCGCTCACGGTGAAGAACGCGGCGGGTGAGACGGTGACGCTCGCCGATCCGCGGGCGAGCCGGGCGCTGGTGGCGTTGATGGACATGCACGCGGTCAACGGCGGGGCCGCGTCGCATTGGGGCGGACCGGCGGCGTTCGCCGAGATCATCTCGGCCGTGCACGGGATCATGTTCGCGACGAAGGGCCGCGAGTGGCACGACGCGTTCAACTTCGTCAACGACGCGGGCCACACCGAAAACGGCATCTACGCGTGCCGCGCGCTCTATGGCTTCGACGGCATGACGTTCGAGACGCTAAAGGGCTTCCGCAGCATCCACAGCAAGCTCACCGGCCACGGCGAGTCGCATCTGAATCCGCAAGGCGTGCTGCTCAGCAACGGGCCGCTGGGATCGGCGTTCCCGCAGGCGCAGGGACTCGCGGTGGCCGACAAGATCGCCAGCCGCGATCGCGTGACAATCTGCACCGTCTCCGACGGCGCCTCGATGGAAGGCGAAGCGAAGGAAGCGTACGCTGCGATTCCCGGGCTTGCGGGCAAGGGCCGTCTGAACCCGTTCGTCGCGATCATCTCCGACAACGACACGAAGCTGTCCGGCCGCATCAGCAAGGACGCGTTCAGCATGAGCCCGTCGTTTGCGAGCCTCGACGTGCTCGGCTGGCACGTGCTGCACGTCGCGAACGGCAACGATCTGCAGCAGGTCTATCTCGCGATCGAGCAGGCGATCGCGTTCGCGAAAGCGGATCCCACGCGCGCCGTCGCGGTTCTCGCGCGCACCGTCAAAGGCTACGGTGTCCGATCGACGATGGAGAACGCGGCGGGCGGGCATGGGTTTCCGCTGACGAACGCGGAGAAGATCGTCGACTTCGTGAGCGAGATCTGGGCGGGCCAGCCGCCGGCCGAGTTCGCCAACTGGGCCGGGGCGCTGCACGCGGACTGGGAACAGAAGGAAGCCGCGAAGAAGGCGAAAGCTGCCGCAGCGACGACGCCTGCGCCTGCCGCACCGAAGAAAGACAAAGTTCAGGCCGGCCTCGCGCGCGGTGCGATTCGCGCGGCGAAGGACGGCCTGCCGGTGTTCTCCGTGTCCGCCGACGTGCAGGGCTCGACGGGCATCAGCACGTTCCAGAAGAGCTTTCCGGATCGCTTCATCGAAGTGGGCGTCGCCGAAGCGAACATGATCAGCGCCGGCGCGGGGCTCTCGAAAGCCGGCTTCATTCCCATCGTCGACACGTTCGGCCAGTTCGGCGTGACGAAGGGCAATCTGCCGTTGACGATGGCGTCGCTGTCGCAGGCGCCGGTCATCGCCTTGTTGTCGCACGTCGGATTCCAGGACGCGGCCGACGGCGCCAGTCATCAGGCGACGACGTATCTCGCCGCCGTCAGCGCCATCCCGCACGTCGTCGTGATCTCGCCGAGCTGCGCCGACGAAGCCGAGTCGCTCATGTATCAAGCGATCACGCGGCAGGCCGCCGAGCGCCGCGCGGGCCAGGACGGCGAGACGTACATCTTCTTCGTCGGCCGCGAGAACTATCCGCTGACGTGGGTGGAGAATGCGACCTATCCGTGGGGCAAGGCGCAGGTGTTGTCACAGGGCAGCGACGTCGTGCTGATCGGCTGCGGCGTGCTCGTCAACAAAGCGATCGAGGCCGGCCAGCAGCTGGCGAAGCAGGGCGTGCGCGCGACGGTCATCAACAACCCATTCATCAATCACGTCGACGTCGAGACCATCGGCGCGGCGGTGAAGGCGGCGTCCGGCCGCGTCGTGACGATCGAGGACCACCAGGTCATCGGCGGCATGGGCGCGCAGGTGTCACACGCGCTGTCGCGTGCGGGCATCACGCATCGGATGACGTCGCTCGGCATCCACGGCGAGTTCGGCCAGTCCGCATACGTCGCCGAAGAGCTCTACGTGAAGCACGGCCTGACGGCGCCGAAGATGGTCGAAGCGGCGCTGGGGTTGATCAAGGGCTAAGTTCGAAGTTCGAAGTTCGAAGTTAAAGACCTTCGTCAGCTCGTCCCGAACCGCCGCGCGGCGTCGGCACGCGCTTTCGCGGCGACGGCTTCTCGATCGCGCGGCGGGGCTTGCGTCACCAGCGAATCGATCAGGCCGCGCGCGACCGCGGCCACCTCGTCCACCGCGCGGAAGAACGTCTCCGCGTTGGCCTGGGACGGCTTCGTGAAGCCGCTGATCTTCCGCACGAACTGCAGCGAGGCGGCGCGAATCTCTTCGTCGCTCGCCGGCGGATCGAAGTTGAACAGCGGCCGGATATTGCGGCACATGACGCCCTCCACTCTTCCGTGTCGCTACGGACGCGACGTCGGCCTCGGCAGCCAGCGCTTCAGCCGGCCGCGCATCGCGTGATATTGCGGCAGGAACAGGCCGCGCGCGTGGCGGCGCAGCCGGTACTGAATCGACAGATCCGCGCGCCTCAGGACGCTGATCCAGGCGCGGCGTGAGGCGAGCCGCGAGCGATTGCCGTTGAGCTGACGCTCGAGGGCCGCCACTCTCGCGCTCATCGCCTCGACGCTTTCCGTGCGTCCGAGCGCCGGCGGTGCCTCGCTCGTCTTGCCGAGATGGCCTTCCAGCGCGGCGAGCCGCGTGGCCAGCCCGCCGATGACGTCACGCTCGAGCCAGCTGATCGTGCCGCGCAGCCGCTGCGTCTCTTCCGGTGTCGACGACAGGAACTCGAGCCGCCGCGCGCAGCCGATGAGCATCTTCGCGAGCTCGGCCTTTCGCGCATCCTGCACGTCCGCGTACCACTCGTCGACTTTGCCGCGCGTGCGCGCGACGTCGAAGATGACGGAGAACACGACGTCGAGCAACGGAGGACGTTGTGTCCCGGCGCCTGACGCGTGCAGCACGTCGATGTTCAAGTCGCGCTGCAGGCCGCCGAGCTCGTCGAGCGTCCGCGCGAGCGATCGGAGGAAGGTATCGGTCTGCTCGTCGAGCGCCCGCAAGCGCGCTTCGAGCTCGGGCCGCGAGAGCAGCTCTTCGACCGCCTTCGTCCACTCGCCGATCCAGCGGACCTGGAGCTGGCCGTCGATCTGCGGGTGCTTGCGATAGAACACGACGGCCATGCGGCCCGCCGCGTACTCGCGGCGCGCGAATCCGTCGAGGTCCATCCAGTGATCGTGGAAGACGCGTGCGTCCGGCGCGTAGACGATCTCGAGCCCGCGCTGTTGCAGGCGCATCGCGAGCTCGGAGTCCTCGAAGGCCGCGGCGGTAAAGTCTGGATCGAAGATCACGCCGTCGCCGGCCGCATCGAGGAGCCATTGCCGATCGAGCGAGATGTTGCTCGTGTAGAAGAACCGGAAGTCGAGCGACGGCAGGTGCGGGATGGCGTCGTAGGCGAATTGCAGCGTGGACGGCCCACACACGAAGTCCATGACCGACGTCCGCGGCAGCTCCGGCGGCCAGTCGATGTGGCCGAGAATCGCCGTCTCCAGCGCCTCATGGCGCGCGTGCGCCTCGAGGTGCGACTCGAGCAGCCGCGGATCCGCGATGATGTCGTCGCCGAGGAACAGCACCTTCTCGCCGGCCGCTTCGCGCAGACCGGCATTGCGCGCCGGGCCAGGCCCGCTGTTGGCCTGGCGCAGATATTTGAGCGCGAACGCGCACGTCGACGCGCGGACGACAGCCTCCGTGTCGTCGGTCGATCCATCGTCGACGACGATGACCTCGAATTCCTGCGGGAGGAGCGTCTGCACCGCAAGCGCGTCGAGACACCTGCGCAGCATCGGGCTGCGGTTGTACGTCGGGATGATCACGCTGACGCGGCAGCCGAGCCAGTACGGCGAGCGCTCCATTGGAACAGCGACGACGCCCGTTGCGGGCGATGACGCACGATCCGCGGGCGGGTGTGCGTCGATCAGATCGATCAGGCTCTTTGCCGCGGCGTCCCATGTGAACCGATCGATGACACTGGCGCGCGCCCGCTCGCCGATCCGGCGCGCCTCGTCCGGCGCCTCGACCACGTGTTTCAATCGTGCCGCGAGGCTGTGCGGATCGGGCTCCGCCCACGTCGGGCCGTTGGCGATCGCGAGCGCCTTCGTGTCGTAGCAGTCGCCGACCGGCACGAGCGTGAAGTCGACCGGCAGGCAGTTCTCCGTCGTGCAGAAGTCGGTCGGCCCGCCGAACAGCGGCGTGATCACGGGCAGCCCGCACGCGAGCGCGTCGAGAATCTTCATGCCATAGCCCTCGCCGCGATGCGCCGAGACGAACGCGTCGCAGGATTTGTACAGCTCGATCAGCTTCTCCTTGCTCGTGAACTCCGTGATGTGCTCGATGCGCGCGCCGCTGCTCTGGGCGCGGATCAGGTCGCGCAGCGTCCTGTCGCCGGAGCTGGCGCCGTAGTCCTTCACGACCAGTGTCACGTCGTCCGCGCGCGTGAACGTCGACCAGTACGCGTCGAGCAGCACGCGCGTGCCGTAGCGCTCGAGATCGTGCGAGTTCGTGACGGTCAGCAGCCGAGAACCGCCGCGCCGTCTCGGCGCCGCGACCGTCTGCACTTCCGGCGAATAGCCGGGCCGGAAGATCGTGCAGTCGTGCGCGGGCACGCCGGCTTGCAGCAGGACGTCGCGGCAGAAGCCGCTCAGCGGCAATTTGCCGTAGCGATTCTGCCGAAGACATTGCAGCCAGTAGTCCCACGGCTGCGCGCCGGGCGTCGCGAACAGATAGTTGATGACGAACAGCTCGAGATTCAGGCGGCCGTGCAGATCGAGGCCGAGATGCTGCGGCCAGTAATGTGACCAGCGAATCTGGACGCCGCCGGCGGGCGCCTCCGCGCGCATCAGCGGCGCGAGCACGCGCCGGCGAGCAGCATTCGCCGGCGCCGACAGATCGCACGTGCGGATGGCGACGTCGCGTCCCGCTCGCTGCAATGCGCCGACGAGCTCCGTCGTCACCCAGCTCAACGCGCTGCCGGCCGAGAGATCGTCCGCGAAGTAGATCAGATTCGGATCGGCCGTCGTCACCCGGCGCTTCGGCGGCGATGCGCGCTCGATGTCCGCGCGATCCTGTTTGAAATAGCGCAACTCGTCCGGGACGATCGCGTCGCCCCATCGCGCCGTCAACCGCGCCGCATTCGCCGCGTCGTCGGCCGTCCGCGTCTCGGTGATCTGGCCGTAGTGATAGATGTACGCGCTCGTGCAGCAGATGACCGTACGTCCGCGTTTGCGAACGGTGAGGCAGAGGTCGATGTCCTCGTAGCCGTTCCGGTAGCCCTCGTCGAAGCCGCCACAGGCGTCGAACAGATCGCGCGGAATCAGCAGGCACGATCCCGTGACCGCCTGATAGTCGCGCTGGCGATTGACGTGCGGCAGCGACGCGTCGCTGTGCGGGTAGATGTGCTGCGGGCGTCCGTCGGCCGTGAAGATGATGCCGGTGTGATGGATGCGGTTCGTGTAGGGGAACAGCTGCTTGATGCCGACGATGCCGACGCGAGGATCGTCCTCGGCGACGCGCACCATCGCCGCGAGCCAGCCCTCGGTGACGAGCGTGTCGTTGTTCAGGAAGAGCAGATATTGGCCGCGCGCGTGCCGTGCGCCGATATTGTTGGCCCGCGAGAAGCCCTCGTTGACCGCGTTGCGGATGTACGTCAGCGGCACGCCGAAGTCCCGCGGCTCTCGGAAGAACGCCTCGGTGCCATCGGTGGACGCGTTGTCGACGATGATGACGTCGAACGCCGGACCGTTCGCCGCATGCCGCACGAGGCGATCGAGGCACTGGCGCGTGAACGCAATCTTGTTGAAGACTGGAATGACGATGGAGACGGTCACGGCATGGGGCCTGACGAGGAGCGGCGGTGTCCGGACGAGTGTACCGCGCGAGTGTGGCACAGGCAATTTCGATCGAGCCGGATCGACGCCGCGGGTGTACGCAAGGCGTGATCGCACGGTACACTGACGCCGGTCAAACGCATGGCGGATCGGGTCCTTCTCGTGCTCGGCATGCATCGTAGCGGCACGTCTGCGCTCACGCGGGTGCTGAACCTGCGCGGCGCGGCGCTGCCCGGCGAGCTGCTGCCGGCGAATCAGGCGAACGTCGCGGGCTACTGGGAGCCCGCAGCGGTGGTGACGTGGCACGACGAATTCCTGGCCGCGGCGGGCAGTGCGTGGGACGACCCGACGGCCTTTCCGGCCGCGGCGTTCGAGACGCCGGCCGCCGAGACCTTCGTCGAGCGCGTGGCGGATCTGCTGCGCCACGATCTCGCATCCGCGCCGCTCGTCGTGATGAAGGATCCGCGCGCGTGCCGGCTCGTTCCGCTGTGGCGCCGCGCGATCGCCCGCGCCGGCCGCGAGCCGCTGATGGTCCTCATCGTCCGGCACCCGCTCGAGGTCGCGGCGTCGCTGCAGCGGCGGGACGGCATGCCCGTCGCGCAGGCGCTGCTGCTCTGGCTCGAGCACGTGCTGGCGGCCGAGGCGTCGACGCGCGGCGATCGACGCGCGATCGTGACCTACGATCAGCTGCTCGGCGACTGGCGCAGCACGATTGCGCGGATCGAGCGCGACCTTGATCTCGCGCTGCCGTTGGCGGGCACCGACACCGATGCACAGGTCGACGCGTTCCTGTCCGCCGATCTTCGGCACGAGCGTGTCGAACGCGCGGCGATTGACGATGAGGACGTCTCCGATTGGGTGCGGCGCGTGTATCGCTGGCACGAGCGCGCCAGCCAGGACGCCGGCGCTGTCGACTCCGCCGAGCTCGACGACGTCCGGCGTGAGCTGTGTCAGGCCGCGACGCTGTATGCGCCGGTGATCCGCGTGCAGCGCGAGACTCTCGCGCGCCAGGCGGCGGAGCAGGAAGATCTGCGCGAGCAGATGGAGCGCGATCGCCGGCAATGGGCTACGCGCGAGCAGAGCTTGCAGGTGACGATCGCGCAGCTCCAGACGCAAGCGTCGACGCTCGGTGAGAGACTGTCAACCATCGAGACGCAGCTGGAGGCCCGCGAACAGGCGAGTGCGGCGCTCCAGACCTATCTCGATCGCATCACGTCGACACGCACCTGGCGGCTGCGGGGCTGGTGCTTGCGGCAGATGTCGAAGATCACCGGCCGCGCGTATTAGGAGCGATGTCGGTCAACGTCGACGTAAGTTCGAAGTTCGAAGTTCGAAGTTTGCTACGTCGGTAGCCGCCCTTCGGCCTGCAGCGCCGCAGCGCGCTCGACGGGCACGGCCAGGACATCGAAAAACGCGCCGCCCTCGGCCAGCGTCGTCATCGGCACGATCGTGAAATCGTCGCTGGCCGCCAGGCGCGGGCCGGTGTTGCGAAACAGTACGTAGCGGCGGGCGGCGAAGAAGCGGTCGACGTCAGCGATTGCCGTGCCTTGTCGCGCGAGCTGTTCCGTCGAGATCTCGCAATAGAGGATTGGCCGGTGCGCCGCGATCGTCACGTCGGCGGATCGCAACACTGACAGCTCCATGCCTTCGACGTCGATCTTGATCAGATGGATGCGCCTGGCGTGCAGCACGTCCGCGACGGCCTGATCCATGGCCGTCGGCGTCGCGCCAGGCGATGCCGCGTCCGCAATGAAGTGCCACGCGCCGGTATTCGTCTCGTGCGTGACCAGGCGATGACCGACGCCGGCATCGCTGATGACGCGCTCCACGACATCCACTGAGTCGGCGACGTCGTTGAGATCGAGATTCTGATAGAGCAGCTCCGCGGTGATCGGCGCGGGCTCGATGGCGACGACGCGCCCGGCGGGGCCGACGCGGCGCGCGATCGGCACCGTGAAGCTGCCGACATGGGCGCCGGCATCGATGACCACGTCGCCGGGATCGAGAAGGGACAGCAGCATCGCGAGGTCGCCGCGCGTGTGGCCGCCGAACGTATCGAACTGCGTCGAGATCAGATCGCCGTCGACCGCCGCGAACCGTCCGAGCGGCGTGTCGTGGCGCCGCGTGCGGCGCAGGCGATCGAGCGTCGAGTCGCGTGCGGCAGCCGCGTCGAGATCGACACGAACGATCGTGACGTCGCGGAGGCCGCCGAGAATCTCGATCCGGCCGGCGTCGACCAGGCGTCCCAACGACGTCGTCAGCGGCTCGTGAAAGAACGTCATTTCCGACCGGTGCCACGGTGGCTGGTTGTAGCCGGACACGATCAGCGCGCGGCCCGCCGCGCGCAGCAGCGCCGCGACGAGGCTGCGATAGGCCGCGTACGTGCGCTGATGGATCAGGACGTCCAGGCAGACGACGACATCGTGCGGATCGATGTCGAGATCGCGGAGATGACCGCGCCGAAACGTCCAGTCGGGCCGCTTCGCGCGCGCCAGCGCCAGGGCCTCCTCGCTGACGTCGACGCCGGTGTAGCGCGTGACGCGCAGCGCGCGCGACGTCTCGAGATCGCCGCAGCCGACGTCGAGCACGGACACGCCGGCCGGAATCGCGCGATCGAGGATCTCGCGCTTGGCGTCGAGCGCCGCGCCGCGCGATCCGATGCCGGAGCCCAGATCGGGCGCGTGCCGATAGCGGAAGTTCCAGAACGTCTGGTTGTCGAACGCCGCGCGACGTCGCCGGCGAATCACATCGTTGACCGTCGCGATCGCGCGATCGACCTCCGGAGCCGACGTCGGCAGCAGAAATCCCGACGCGTCGACGCGGCCGTGATAGTGCAGGACGCGCGGCGCGACGTCCGCGACGAGATCAGCGGGCAGGTGCGTGGGACAGTTGTCGCCGAGCGGGAGCGGATCGATGTCGAGCGCCAACTCCGTCGCGGCCAGACCGAACGCGACTTGATCGACGTGGACGCGCATCGGGCCGGGGAGCAGCTCCGGTCGCGCGATGAGCCATCTGGTCCAGCGGGGCCATGCATCGCGCAGCGCGATCGCGGCGGAAGACGAGAGCACATAAAGCCCGCCGTTGCAGCTCACCGGCGGCGTGACGTGGTCGCCGAAGCTCGTGCGGGCGAGCGTCGATGGAAACGGGAGATCCGCCGCGGCGAGCACCGTTCGCCAGACGTCGATCGGCGGATTCGGCAGATCGACGACCTTCGCCCGTACGCCGCGCGGGACGGCCACGTCCAACGGCTGCACGAAGGCGAGGTCGGTGTCGCACAGCACGATGACTGGCGCCGCGAGCAGCTCTGGATCGTCGAGCTGCCGCAGCTTGTTGCAGTGCGGATGCGCGACGTCGAAGGGCGCGCATCGCCGGATGCGCACACCAAGCGTTTCGATGTGCCGCAGCACCGTGCGGTCCGCATCGTCGAGCGCGTGGACGACGAGGCGATCGGCGGGCACGTGCGCGAGATCGAGCAGCGTCCAGACGAGCGTCAACGCCTGCTGCGCGTACGTCGGGCCGTCCGCCATCAGGCACGAGTAGAGCGGATGGTTCGGGATGGCGTCGTTCATCGAGAGCAGGCGAGGATGGACACGAAACGGCCGGTGCGACTGGTCGTCACAGACGATACCGGCGTGCGGCGAGCGTCGTCAATCGCCGCAGTTGTTGGCGCGTGCCCTGGTGTTCTATAACCAGCGTGCGCATGCACCCGTTCGTCCTCCCGTTCGCGGTGCTGGCCGTCGCGGATCTGCTGATCGTGCTCGCGGCGGTCTGTCTCCGCGCGCGCGTGTCCTGTGACAAGCCACTCGCGTTCCACGCCCTCGCGGTGTGGGCGCTGGTCGTCCTCGTCGCAAATGCAGCGAACAGCCTCGCGTGGCCGCCGGCCGCGATTGCCGCGTCGGTCGTCGCCACGATCGTGGCCCTGCTGCTCGCATGGCGTGCGCCGCTGATGCCGGCGCCGGTATGGCGCGCGCTGGCGACTCAGCGCCTCGATGCGGCGACCGTGCTGGCGACGCTCGGTCTGCAGGCCGCGTTGTACCTCGTGCCTCTGGTCGTCTTTCCATCGCACACGCTCGTCACCGGCAATTTCGTCTGCAACGACTCGGTGGCGCACGCGGTGTTGATGCGGGGATTCGCCGTCGTGCACGGCCTGTTCGGGGCGTGGACGCAGTACAGCATCTATCCCGACGCGTTCCATGCCGTGCTGTTCGGGCTGCGCGCGGGCCTGCCCGCCGACGCGCCGTCCTATCTGTTGCCGGCATCGATCTGGGCAGCGTCCTTCTTCGGATTGCCGATGTTGATGCTGATGGCCGTCGAGCGCGCGCCGAGCCGTCTGACGTCCGTGCTCGCGGCCGCGTCGCCGGCCGCCGCGTGCCTGCTCGGCACGTCGGTCTACCTGTTCTTCATCGGGCAGATGGCGGTGCTGCCACTCGTCGCCGGCGCGATCGTCGTCATCGCGTCGTGGACGCCGGACGATCTGCGCGGCGCGCGCATCCTGCTGCCGCTGGCACTCGTCGGCGCGGCGCTCGCTGCGTACGGACTGATTTCCGTCAGCCTCATCGCGTTTGCCGTCAGCCTTCGCCTGATCAGTGCCGCGCTGCGCCATCGCACGCGTGTCGTGCGGCAGGCGCGTGTGTGGACCGCCGCCATGACGCAGCGCGCCTCATGGATCGCGATGGCCGCGATCGCTGTCCTCACCGCGCCGGCGGTATGGCAGATCGCTCGCGGCTACGCGTTCTTCCGCTCGAGGACGACGTCGCCCGGCAACCTGTTCGGGCTCCTCAGCCCGCTGCATATCACCGGGTTCTGGAAGAGCGGGCTGGACTACCGCGTCGCCATCACCCACACGGAGCCGCTCGCCGCGCTGCTCCTCTCGCTCGTCTTCGTCGTCGAGATCGTCCTTGTCGTCCGCGCACGAATCTCGCGAGCCGCGTCGATCGTGCTCCTGACGTTCGGCGTGCCGGTGGCGGCGTCGGCCGTCCTGGTGCCAGGGCCGTACATCAATTTCAAGTTCATGACGTTCTTCACCGGCGTCTGGATTGCGCTCGTCTCGTTGGCGATCGTGCGGGCCGCAGCCAGATTCGGCCGCATCGGGACGCAGGCGGCTCCCGTCGTGCTCGCGATCGTGATGGCGCTGATGGTGTCGACCCCGCTCGCGAGCTTCCGGCGGTTTCCGGCGCTGACCGACCGCTGGTTTCACGCGATGGCCGGCCTGCGTGCGAGTCACTTGAGCCGCGGCGCCGTGCTCATCCTGTCGCCGGAGGACTGGTTTCAGTACTATCGTGACGCCGACGACCTCGCTCCGATGACGACATACTTCCATCAGATCGACGACGGGCGGGCGATGGACGAGATCCTGGTGGATACCAAGTTCGAGCACGAGGCGCTTGCGGCGCTCTACGAGCGGTGGCCGGACGCCCGCGAGCGGCTGGGCGACTGCCAGGGCAGCACGCTCGACGGCCGGTTCCGCGTCTATGCCTTCTCGTGCGTGGCGGCTATCCGGCCGTAGCGGCGTGTCACTGTGAGCCCGATGACGACGTCTCCCGAGATCGCCATTACGGCCGAGCACTTGAGCAAGTGCTATCAGATTTACGATCGGCCGCAGGATCGGCTGAAAGAGGCCATCCTCCCGCGGCTGCAGCGCATCGTCGGACGCACGCCGGCGCGGTACGCGCGCGCGTTCTGGGCGCTGCACGACGTGTCGTTCACCGTCGCCCGCGGCGAAGCGCTCGGCATCATCGGCCGCAACGGCAGCGGCAAGTCCACGCTGCTGCAGATGCTGTGCGGCACGCTCACGCCCGCGAGCGGCAGCGTCCAGGTGAATGGACGCGTCGCCGCGCTGCTCGAGCTCGGCTCCGGCTTCAACCCCGAGCTCACCGGCCGCGAGAACGTCTATCTGAATGCGTCCGTGCTCGGCCTGACGCGCGCGCAGATCGACGCGCGCTACGACGCGATCGCCGCGTTCGCGGGCATCGGACAGTTCATCGATCAGCCCGTGAAGACGTACTCGAGCGGCATGGTCGTCCGGCTCGCGTTCGCGGTGTCCGTGTCCGTCGAGCCGGACGTGCTGATCGTCGACGAAGCGCTGGCCGTCGGCGACATGGCGTTTCAGCAGCAGTGCCTGCAGCGGCTCACCGATTTGCGCGAGGCCGGCACGACGATCGTGCTCGTGACGCACGACATCCTGATGACGCGCAACTATTGCGATCGCGTCGTGTACCTCGAACAGGGGCGCGTGAAAGCGATCGGCGATCCGGAGACCGTCGGCGAGATGTACATCAAGGACACGCTGCCGTCCGCGGAGATGTCCGCGGCCGTCGAGTGGAAGCGCGACGACACGGCCAAGCTGCGCTTTGGATCGTCACGCGGCGTGATCACGCGGAGCCGGCTGCTCGGCGGCAGCGGGGAGACGAGCGTCGCCTCACGCGGCGAGACGCTGACGGTCGTGCTCGCGGCGCGAATCGATCGCGACGTCCGCAATCCGGAGCTCGTCGTGCAACTGCGCGACCTGCGTGGATATGTGCTCTACGGGCTCGCGACCAGTCCCGGCGACCTTCGGATCGTGCACCACGCCGAAGGCGCGGACATCGAGGCGGTCATCGAGGTCGACGCGCATCTCGGGCCGGGCGAGTACTCGTTCAGTCTCGGTCTCGTCGATCGCCACGGCGAGACCGTGTCGACGGTGCTCGACAAAGTCGTTGCCGCGCTGCCGTTCACCATGCTGCCCGGCGGGCCGTCACGCTTTCACGGGCCGGTCGATCTTCGCGGCCGCTGGCGCTGACGACTCGAATACCGTAGGGGCCGCCCTTGTGGCGGCCCGGACCGGGCGCCCACAAGGGGCACCCCTACGACAGGCGTCAGGCAGGCTATCGTCCTGCCGGCGCCGGTGTCGCCGCGGGTGCGCCGCCGCGACCTGCACGCGGAGGCTGCGCGACGCGGGTCGCGACGTCGCGCGCGGCTTTC
>DASZVJ010000240.1:0-14382 GCA_035547155.1 Vicinamibacterales bacterium | reverse complement strand
CCGAAGGATCCGGACGTGCAGACCAGCCTCGCGATTCCGCGGTCGATGTACGCCGAGCTCGGAATCGATCCGGCGGGCGAGGAGCAGTTGCTCGCGTCGATGGGCATCTACGTCTTCAATCGCGACGTGCTCATCCGCCTGCTCGACAACACGCTGACGGACTTCGGCAAGCACATCATCCCGGGCGCCATCGGCACGCACCGCGTGTCGTCGTACATCTTCCAGGGCTACTGGGAGGACATCGGCACGATCCGCGCGTTCTTCGAGGCGAATCTCGACATCACGGCGGACCTGCCGCGCTTCAACTTCTTCGACATGACGGCGCCGATCTTCACGCACCCGCGCTGGCTGCCCGCGTCGAAGATCAACGGCGCGCAGATCGATCACGCGGTCATCTCGGAGGGCTGCATCATCTCGCACGCCGAAGTGCGGCAGTCGGTCGTGGGCATCCGCAGCATCATCAGCCCCGGCGCGTGGCTGAACCGGACGATCATGATCGGTAGCGACGAGTACGAGTCCGCCGAGTCGATCGCCGAGAGCGAAGCCGCGGGCCGTCCGCGTATCGGCATCGGCCTCGACACGCGCATCGAGAACGCGATCATCGACAAGAACGCGCGCATCGGCAACCGTGTCGTCATCACGCCCGACGGCAAGCCGGATCACCTGGACCACGCGATGTACTACATCCGCGACGGCATCGTGATCATCCCGAAGAACGGGGTGGTGCCGGACGGGACGGTGATCTGAGCCGCGTCCTACGGGCGCGGCTCAGAACTTCGAACTTTGGAACTTCGAACTTGGAGAGCTCAGAGCTCAGAATTTCGAAGTTCCAAGTTCGCAGTTCGAAGTTTGCTTTTTTAAAGCACTTTCCCCGGATTCAACAGCCCCTTCGGATCGAGCGCGTGTTTGATCGCGCGCATGACGGCGATTTCCTGGGGGCTGCGGGAATGGCCGAGGTAACGGCGCTTGATGACGCCGATGCCGTGCTCGGCCGAGACGGTGCCCGACCACGCGCGCACCGTGCCGTAGACGACTTCCTCGATCTCTTCCTGCGGCTGTTCGCCGTCCCGCACTTTGACGTGCAGGTGCAGATTCGAGTCGCCGATGTGGCCGAAGAACGCCGTTTCGGCCGTCGACCAACGCGCCTGGAGATCGGCCTTGCATGCCTCGACGAAGGCGCCGATGCGCGCGGTCGGGATGCCGATGTCGAAGCTCTTGCCGGGCCAGCCGATGCGCGGGAAGTCGCCGGAGCCGTCGCGCACGGTCCAGAACGCACGCGCGTCGGCGGGCGATTGTGCGACGACCGCGTCGGTGAGCAGGTCGGCCTCGGCCGCCGTTTCCAGCATGCGCTCGAAGCGTGCGAGATCCGGCTCGGGCTCCGACCCGAGCGCCTCGATCAGCACGTACGCCGGCGAGCCGAGCGGCAGCGGCTGCGGCATGCCCGGCACCTGCGTCGTCATCAGCGTGTAGAAATCCGGCCACATCATCTCGAACGCCGAGAGCGTGCCGCCGAGCGCGGCCTGCGCGTGGCGCAACAGCGCGACGACGCGATCGTAGTCGGGCGCGGCGACCATGGCGGTGCACGTGCTGCGCGGCGCGGGGTAGAGCCGCAGCACGACGCGCGTGATGATGCCGAGCGTGCCTTCCGAGCCGATGAAGATCTGCCGGATGTCGAGGCCCGCGTTGTTCTTGATGAGCGTGTTGAGCGAGGTGACGATCGTTCCGTCGGCGAGCACGACCTCGAGGCCGAGTACGAGATCGCGCGTCATGCCGTAGCGGATGACGCGGTTGCCGCCGGCGTTGGTCGCGACCGTGCCACCGATGTGGCACGAGCCGCGCGCACCGAGATCGAGCGGGAAGAACAGTCCGGCCTGCTGCGCGGCTTCCTGCACCGTCTGCAGTGGCGTGCCGGCGCGCACGGTCATCGTCGACCCCGCGGGATCGAGCTCTTCGATCCCGGTCATGCGCTCGAGCGAGATGATCACGGCGCCATCGACCGGCGTCGCGCCGCCGACCAGACCCGTGCGGCCGCCCTGCGGCACGACGACGATGTTCCGCTCGTGGCAGAGACGGAGGACCGTGGACACGTCTTCGGTCGTGCGCGGGCGGACGAGCGCGGCCGGCGCGCCCGAGGACAGGGCCATCACCCAGTCGCGCAGGTAGCGATCGTCGATCTGTTCGGCCGGCGTGACGTCACCGGGACCGAGGGCCCGCGACAACGCGTCGACCACCGCGGCACGGGTGTCGGTCGTCATGTGTGCAGACTTGTCCCATTCTTGGCCGGCGCTTGTCAAACGCCGGCCGCGCGCTTGACAGCGCTTCCTGTTTTCTGACTGCATTTACCAAGGAGCGCGTCATGGCATTGCGACTGGGAGACGAGGCGCCGGACTTCACGGCAGAGACGACGCAGGGGACGATCGATTTTCACGCGTGGAAGGGCGGAGACTGGGCCGTGCTCTTCTCGCATCCGCGCGACTTCACGCCGGTGTGCACGACCGAGCTCGGCGCGGTCGCGAAGCTCGAGCCCGAGTTCGCCAAGCGGCACACGAAGGTGATCGGCCTGAGCGTCGATCCGCTCGAGTCGCACGAGAAGTGGAGCGGCGACATCCGGGACGTGACCGGCGCGCTGCCGAACTTTCCGATGATTGCCGATCCGGACCGCCGGATCGCGGCGCTCTACGACATGATCCATCCGAACGCGAGCGACACGGCGACGGTGCGGTCGGTCTTCGTCATCGGGCCGGACAACAAGATCAAGCTGACGCTGACCTATCCTGCCAGCACGGGCCGGAATTTCCTGGAGCTGCTGCGCGTGATCGACTCGCTGCAGCTCACGGCGAAACATCAGGTGGCGACGCCGGCGGACTGGAAGCAGGGCGAGGACGTCATCATCGTGCCGGCCGTGTCCGACGAAGCCGCACGCCAGAAGTTCCCGAAGGGGTTCGTCGCGAAGAAGCCGTATCTGCGCGTGACGCCGCAGCCGTAACGGGCCTACGGTCCTCGGTCTGCGGTCCGCGGACGGAAAACCGCAGACGGCGGACGGCAGACCGCAGCCCGATCTATCATCCCCCCACCCGTGGCTCGTCCCGTCCGCGCGAAGAAGCCGACGATCGCGACCGTCGCCGAGAAGGCGGGCGTGGCGGTCAGCACGGTCTCGCGTTTCCTCAACGGCCATTACGTCAGCGCCACCGTGCGCGAGCGGCTCGCGGTGGTCATCGCCGATCTCGGCTACTCGCGATCGTGGACGGCGCGGAATCTCAGCCTCGGTCTGCGCGGCAGCGTCGGCGTGCTCGTCGATTCGAGCGACGACCCGTGGTTCGTGCAGCTGTTGCTCGGCATCGAGGAAGAGCTGAGCACGCGCGACAGCAGTCTGATGCTGTCGAGCCTCGAGTTGCTCGGCCGCTACGATCCGGCGCGCGTGCTCGACTGGATCCGTGGGCATCGCGTCGACGGCCTGATCGTTGCGAAGTCCCAGCGCCGCGATCGGCCGATTCTGCGCGCGGCGCTCGAGGCGCGCCTGCCGATCGTCGCCGTCGTGCCCGATGAGACCGCGACCGACGTGCCCGTCCTGCAGTGCAACAACGTCGAGGCGGGAACGATCGTCGCCGATCATCTCGTCGCGCTCGGCCACACGCGGATCGCGTTCGCCGGCGGACCGCCGCACTCGATCGACTCGAAGCACCGGCTGCGCGGTCTGCGCGAGGGGCTCGCGCGTCACGGCGTCCGGCTCGATCCGGTGCGCGTGTATTCGTGCGGATCGTGGGAGCTCGAGGCGGGCGCCGCCTTCGCGCAGACGCTGCTCGGGAGCCCGCTCGACGTCACGGCGGTCGTGATGGCCAACGACGCGCTGGCGGTCGGCTTCCTGCGCGTGGCGCACGAGCGCGGCGTGCACGTGCCGCGCGACGTGTCGGTCGTCGGCTTCGACGGCGTCCCGTTCGGTGCATTGACGTGGCCGTCGCTCACGACCGTCGCGCAGCCGATGCGGGAGATGGGGCGCGTCGCCTGCCGCCGGCTGTTCGACGCGATCACCGATCCCGGCCGCGTCGAGCGTATCCAGTTCCGCATGCACCTGATTGCGCGCGAGAGCACGGGCCCGGCGCCGGCGATCGCCGGCCAGCCGCGACAGCTGCGGGTGGTCGCGGACGCAGGGAAGCCCGACGTGTGACGCGTGGGGCCACACGTCCACGTCCATCTCCGCGCGAGGACTGCACGTAGCCCGTTAGCCTGTAGCCCGCAGCCTGATAGAATGCGCTACCCGCGTCGGGAGCCCGGATTTGCTGGAGTGGTATCGGTTCCACTCGGGGGTGTGCCGCGCGAGGGCGGGAAAGCGAGGAGACTGTGAAGCGGATCGGAATGGGCATCGTGGGCGCCGGGTTCATCGGGCCGCACCACATCGACGCCGTGCGGCGCCTCGGCTACGTGGACGTGCTGGCGCTGGCGGACATGAACGAAGGACTGGCGAGGGACAAAGCGGCGGCGCTGAGCATTCCGGCGTCGTACGGCAGCTATGAGGCGATGCTCGCCGACCCGCGCATCGAGGTCGTCCACAACGCCACGCCAAATTTCCTGCACTATCCCGTCAACGCCGCGATCATCGCGAAGGGCAAGCACGTCATCTCCGACAAGCCACTGGCGCTCTCGGCCGACGAGGCGCGCAAGCTCCGCGATCAGGCCGTCAAGGCCGGCGTCTTCAACGCGGTGACGTTCGGCTATCGCGGCAATCCGCTGGTCCAGCAGGCGCGGCACTCGGTCGCGACCGGCAAGATCGGCAAGCCGAACTTCGTCTACGGCCACTACATCCAGGACTGGCTGCTCAAGGACACGGACTACTCATGGCGTCTCGAGGTCGACAAGGGCGGCGAGTCGTCGGCGCTCGGCGACATCGGATCGCACTGGTGCGATCTCGTCCAGCACGTCACGGGCCTGCGCATCACGCACGTGCTCGGCGATCTGACGACCGTCATTCCGCAGCGCAAGAGGCCGAAGGGCGCGCGTGAAGCGTTCGCGGCGGCGACGGGCAAGGAAGAGTACGACCTGGTCGACATCAAGGTCGAGGATCTCGCGTCCGTGCTCGTGCGCTTCGACAGCGGCGCGAAGGGCGTGTTCACCGCCGCGCAGGTGTGCGCCGGCCACAAGAACGACCTGATGTTCGAGGTCTGCGGCTCGAAGACGTCGCTCAAGTGGAAGCAGGAAGAGCAGAACGAGCTGTGGATCGGCCATCGCGACGAGCCGAACCAGATCCTGCAGAAGGATCCGGGCCTGATCGACGCCGAGGTGCGGCACTACGCGCACCTGCCGGGCGGACATCAGGAAGGCTGGCCGGATGCGTTCTCGAATCTGATGCGCGACATCTACGGCACGATTGCCGCCGGCAAGAAGCCGACCGATCCGCTGCCGCCGACGTTCGCCACGTTCGAGGACGGCTATCGCGCCAACGCGATCGTCGACGCCATTCTGCAGAGCGCGCGCGCCGGCAGTGTCTGGACGAAAGTGAACTACTGATGACGATCAAAGCGTTCGACCCGAAGTTCATGAAGGTGGGGATTCTCACCGCCGCCTTCCAGGAGCTGACGCCGCGTGACGTGCGCGATCCGGATCCGGATCGCGCGATCGAAGAGTGGCTCGACTTCGCGCATGAGATTGGCGCGAGCTACATCCAGCTGTCGGCCGCGCTGCATCCGAGCGAATCGGACGTGCCGGCCGAAGCGATGCTCGATCCCGTCGCCAACACGCTGGATCTGCGGCAGCCGTTCGACAAGGCGCGTGCCGCGCGCGTGCAGAAGGCGATCGCGGCGACGGGCGTCGGGTTGTCGGATCTCGGCTACTTCGACAACATGCTCCATCACGATCCGGCGATCCGGAAGAAGAAGCACGACTTCATGCTGCGCGTGTTCGACGCGGCGGCGCTGCTCGGCGTCGACGCGGTCTGCGGCTTCGTCGGCCGCAACCAGCAGCGGAGCATGGACCAGAACCTGATCGACTTCGAGGAGCAGTTCATCCCGCTCCTCAAGGCGGCCAAGTCTCGCGGCATCACCTACCGCGTCGAGCAGTGTCCGATGCCGGGCTGGACGACGGGCGACAACTTTCACAACAACATCGCGTACGCGCCGGGCCCGTGGATCGCGCTGCACAAGATCTGCGAGAAGCACGGCGTCGGCGACAACTTCCGCATCCACTACGACCCGTCGCACGCGATCCTGATGGGCCAGGACACGCGCTCGATCTTCCAGATCCTGAAGGACGAGGGCTACGCGTTCCTCATCGGCGGCTTCCACGTCAAAGGCCAGGTCATCGACGCGAAGGGCGTCTCGACCTGGGGCTATGGCGGCCAGACGATTCAGCGCGGCGACTGGATTGGCGACCAGCCGTCGGAGAACCCGGCCGATCAGGTCAATGCGTGGAAGAAGCAGACGGTGCTCTGCGAGCACGAGCTGCCAGGCACCGCGAAGCACGATCCGCTCGCGTATCTGCAGAACCGCACCGTCGACTGGCTCGATCACCAGATCGCCGCGCGTGAGCTGCTGACGCTCGACATCGCCAACACGCATCTGGTCGTCGAGCACGAGTACCCGAAGGCGCGCATCCAGGATCGCGCGCGGCTCAAGCCGATTCTGCAGGGATCGATCGCCTTCGTCCGTCACATCGACGAAGCCGCGGCCGCGATGTTCGCGCTGCAGCACGACGTGCTCGCCGCGCAGGGCATTCCCGCGCAGGGCATCGGCCGCCAGGCGTTCCGGTCGTAGATCGCGGCGGGACGAGGAGACGCGATCATGCCGGTGCTGGGCATCGATATCGGTACGAGCGGCTCGCGCGCGCTGCTCATCGACGACACGGGCGCGATCGTCGCGTCGGCCACGAGCCCGCACGCGCCGTTCCGCTCGCCGGGACCCGCGTGGGCGGAGCAGGATCCGGCCGACTGGTGGCGCGCGGCACAGGAAGCCGTGCGCGCGGTGCTTGCCGACAGCCGCGTCGCCGCGCGTGACATCGCGTGCATCGGCCTGTCCGGCCAGATGCACGGCGCGGTCCTCCTCGACGAGCGCGGCGAGGTGCTGCGGCCGTCGATCATCTGGTGCGATCAGCGGACGGCGGAAGAGTGCCGTTGGCTCGATCGCGAGATCGGCCCCGCGCGCCTGCTCGAGCTCACGTCCAATCCGGCGCTCACCAACTTCACGCTCACGAAGCTGCTGTGGGTGCGCACGCACGAGCCGGAGATCTGGAAGCGCGTGCGCCACGTGCTGCTGCCGAAGGACTACGTCCGCTACCGGCTCAGCGGCGCGTTCGCGATCGACGTCGCGGACGCGTCCGGCACGCTCATTCTCGACGTCGCGCGCCGGCAGTGGTCGAGCGAGATCGTAAAGGCCGCAGGCCTCGACGCGTCGATCCTCCCGGAGGTCTTCGAGTCGCCGGCGGTCTCCGCGCATGTGTCGGCGTCGGCCGCGGCGGCCACAGGCTTGATTGCGGGCACGCCGATCGTTGCCGGCGCGGGCGATCAGGCGGCCGGTGCCGTCGGCATGGGCATCACGCGCCCGGGCGCCGTCAGCGTCACCATCGGCACCTCCGGCGTCGTCTTTGCCGCGACCGACAGCCCTGCGCTCGATCGCAAGGGCCGCATCCACACGTTCTGTCATGCGATTCCCGGACGCTGGCACGTGATGGGCGTCACGCAGGCCGCCGGGCTGTCGCTGCGCTGGATCCGCGATCAGTGGCAGTACGGATCCGATGACGCCGCGTACGAGCGGATGACGAAGGAAGCCGCGGCCGTGCCGGCGGGAGCCGACGGCGTGCTGTGGGCGCCGTATCTGATGGGGGAGCGCACGCCGCACACCGATCCCGACGTCCGCGCCGCGCTCGTCGGGCTCGCCGCGAGCCACACGCGCGGGCACGTCGTGCGCGCGGTGCTCGAGGGCGTGGCGTTCAGTCTCAAGGACACGTTCGGGATCTTCGACGAGCTCAGCGTGCCGATCACGCGCGTGCGCGTTGGCGGCGGCGGCGCGCGCTCCGCGCTGTGGCGCGAGATTCAGGCCGCCGTGTACGCCCATCCCGTCGAGACCGTCGCGGCCGAGGAAGGCGCAGCGTACGGCGCGGCTGTGCTGGCCGGTGTCGGCGCGGGCCTCTGGCCGTCGGTCGACGAGGCCTGCGATCGCATCGTGCGCACCGCGGGCGTGACGCGCGCCGATGCCGCGACGACCGGGACGATGGCGCGGCGCTACGTGGAATATCGCCGCATTTACCCGGCGCTCCGCGAAATCTTTCGCGGCGCCACTTCCGTGTAGGTGAGAGTGCAACCCATGTCGAACGCGTATACCCCACGACCCGAGCACAAGTTCTCGTTTGGCCTTTGGACCGTCGGCAACGTTGGCCGCGACCCGTTCGGCGGGCCCGTACGCGAGCAGCGCAATCCGAACGACCTTGCCGCGATGCTCGGCGAAGTGGGGGCGTGGGGCGTGAACCTGCACGACAACGACCTCGTGCCGATCGACGCGACGCCGAGCGAGCGCGACACGATCGTCCGCGAGTTCAAGAAGGCGTGCGAGGCCGCGCACCTCGTCGTCCCGATGGCGACCGTCTCGCTCTTCACCGATCCCGTCTTCCGCGATGGCGCGTTCACGGCCAACGATCCGGCCGTCCGCGCGTTCGCCGTGCAGAAGACGCTGCGCGCGATGGATCTCGGCGCCGAGCTCGGCGCGAAGATCTTCGTGCTGTGGGGCGGACGTGAGGGCACCGAGACCGACGCGTGCCGCCGGCCGGACGAGGCCGTCAAGCGGCTGCGCGAGGCCATCAACTTCCTGTGCGAGTACTCGATCGACAAGAAGTACGGCTATCGCTTTGCGCTCGAGGCCAAGCCGAACGAGCCGCGCGGCGACATCTACATGGCGACGACCGGCAACTATCTCGGGCTGATCCCGACGCTCGCGCATCCCGAGCTGGTCGGTCTCAATCCCGAAGTCGCGCACGAGACGATGGCGGGCTTGAACTTCGTGCACGCCGTCGGTCAGGCGCACGAAGCCGGCAAACTCTTCCACATCGATCTGAACGACCAGGTGATCGGCCGCTACGATCAGGACTTCCGCTTCGGCGCCGCGAATCCGAAGGCCGCGTTCTTCCTCGTCAAGTTCCTCGAGGACGTCGGCTACGACGGCCCGCGGCACTTCGACGCGCACGCGTACCGCACCGAGGACTACAACGGCGTCAAGGAGTTCGCGAAGGGCTGCATGCGGACGTACCTGATCCTCAAGGAGAAGGCCGCGCGCTGGAACGCCGACGCCGAGATCCAGGCGATCGTCCAGGACGCCCACAAGCCGGGCCAGCCCGCGCCGTCGTTCTCGAGCTACTCGGCTGCCACCCGCGACGCGGTCCTCAACGCCAACCTCGACCGCAAAGTCCTGGCCTCCCGCGGCCTGAACTACGAGCGGCTCGATCAGCTGACGATCGAGGTGCTCCTGGGAGCTCGATAACAGAAACGTGAGAAGTTCGAAGCCAGAAGCCAGAAGTTTGGAGCCGGCACGCTCCCGACTTCTGGCTTTTGGCTTTTCACTTTTCACTTTTCGTGTCTCGTCTCCTGTATCCGTCCCGCCACAAGCCGATAGCCTCTGTACGTGCCGCGATCGGTGCGGCATAATGGACGCACACCATGCCTCGGGATCGGCAGGTACGAGACGCGATCGATCGGTTTCTGGCCAGCGTCCGGCAGGACACGGACGTCCGGCTGCAGGCGCTCGCGTCGGATCTCCTGCGCGTCGTCGAAGGGGAGCCGCACACGAGCCGCGTGGACGTCGAGCGCGCCGGTGTCGAGATCGCGCGCGCTGTCGCGCGCGGCGGTGAGCACGCCCGCCACGATCTGATCGCGCGCGTCGTCGCGGCGATGCGGAATCTCGATGCGGCGACGACCTTGCGCGGCATCCTCGAGGCGTTGACGGACGGCGCGTCCGGTGAAGCGTCGCGCGTGGCGATGATGCTCGTCGACGGCGGCATGTTGCGGCGGTACCGTCATCACGGCTTCGGTCCCGGCCTCGAGCCCGTCGACGTTGCGATTGAAGGCTCGCCGCTCATCGCGGGCGCGATTGAAGTCCGGCAGCCCGCCAAGATTCCCGCCGTCGAGCGCATCGACACGCGCGTGCCGCCGTTCATGCGCGTACCGGCCGGCCACGTCGGACAGGTCATCCCGATCGTCGTCGGCCAGGAAGTCGTCGCGGTCGTCTATGTGGAGGGATTGGAGCGCACCGGCGCGCAGCCCGGCGAGCCGGTGTGGGCCCAGCACGTCGAAGTGCTCGTCCGTCATGCGTCCGCCCGGCTCGAGACTGTGACGTCGTTGCGCACGGTCGAGGTGCTCGCCGGACCGTCTTAGGAAGTTCGCCCCTCGACAGGCTCGGGGCGACGTGAGCAATGTCGACGTTCAAAGTTCGAAGTTATCGATGACCGCACGCGTCATTCGCCGCATCAGCGCCGGAGCTCTTGGCAGCGCCGTGGCGGTGTGGGTGTGCGGCGCGGGGCTCATGCGATCGCTCCAGGCGCCGTCGGATGTGGTGCTGGCGCAGGCGCCCGCGTTCGCTGCCGACGACCTCTGGCTCGCGCCGTCGACGGATGCCGTCGCGCCGTCCGAGCTTGCGCGGGCCGTCGCGATGATTTCGGCTGGCCGTGCCGAGGATGCCATCCCTGTTCTGGTCCGTGCGACCGGTGACTCGACTCTCGGCAGCTATGCGCAGCTCTATCTCGGGCGCGCGTATCTGGCGACCGGCAAGTACGATCGTGCGATCAATGCGGCGCGATTGATACTCGATCGTTCCGGCAGCGGCGCGCTCGGCGAATCGGCGTGGTGGTTGCTCGGCGACGCCTCGGCGGTCGCCGGCAACTGGGTCGACGCGGCGGCGGCGTACGATGCGCTGACGAAGCAGCGCATCTCGAGTCCCTCGCTGGCGTACATGCGTCTAGGCCAGGCCGCCGAACGCGCCGGCGACGAATCAGCCGCGCGCGCCGCCTATGCGAAGGTCTACTACGATCTGCCACTGTCGTCCGAAGCGTCCGACGCGGACGTCGCGCTGACGAGGCTCGGTCGCGACCAGGTCGCCGATCGCGACGCGCTCGAGTCGAAGCGTGCGGAGACGCTGTTCGCGGCACGCCGGTACGCGGACGCGCGCAAGGCGTTCGAGGCACTCCGCGGCCGCGCCACTGGCGACGATCGTTGGCCGCTGGACTTGCGTCTTGCGCAATGCGACGTCGGCCAGCGGCGGTTTGCCTCGGCGCGAGACGCGCTTCGGGCCTATCTCGCCAACGCACCGGGATCACACGACGAGGCGGCGTTTGTGTATCTCGCTGCGCTACGCGGCCTGAACCGCGACGACGAGTATGTCGCGGCGGTCTGGCAGTTCGTCGCCGACCATCCTGGCGCGCCGCTCGCCGAGTCGGCGCTGAACGATCTCGGGACGTACTACATCCTCGCCAACGACGACGCCAAAGCCGCCGACGTCTTCGCGCGGATGTTCGCGGCGTTTCCGTCCGGTGCCTTCGCCGATCGCGCCGCGTGGCGTGCGGGCTGGTGGGCGTACAAGAGCGGCAATCCGCGCGACACCATCCGTCTGTTCGAGTCGGCCGCGTCGACGCTGCGTCGTTCGGATTATCGTCCGTCGTGGCTGTATTGGACCGCGCGCTCGTACGAGGCGATCGGCGCGCACGAAGAAGCCGTCGGCGCCTACCGCCGTGTGATCGCCGACTACCGCAACTCGTACTACGGCCGAGAAGCGTCGCGGGCGCTCGATCGCCTCGGCGCCGACCGTGCCGCAGTCCTGCTAGCCTCTGCGCGCCGGGAGCCCGCCCTGGCGATCGCCGCCGGCACGCCACCGGCCAGCGCGCCGTTGATTCAGCGTCTGCTCGCGGTCGGTCTGTACGACGACGCGATCGCGGAGGTGCAGAAGGCGAAGCTCGAGACCGGCGCGTCGCCGCTGCTCGATGCGACGCTCGCCTATGCGCTCAATCGCAAGGGCGATTTGCGCGGCGCGATCACGGCCATGCGCCGCGCCTATCCGCAGTTCATGGCCGACGGCGGCGAAGAGCTGCCGCGCGAGATCCTGCGCGTCATTTTTCCCGTCGCGCACTGGGATTTGATCCGGCGTTCTTCGGAGCAGCACCACCTCGATCCGTTCCTCGTCGTCGCGCTCGTCGCGCAGGAGTCGACCTTCCAGGCCGACGTCCGATCCGGCGCGAATGCCTGGGGGCTGATGCAGATCGTGCCGCCGACGGGCCGGCGCTACGCGCCGAAAGTCGGCGTCCGGCGGTTCGCGACGTCGAAGCTGACCGACCCGGACGTCAACGTCCGGATCGGAACGGCCTATCTCGCGGATTTGATTGGCGAGTTCAACGACGTCGCGTCGGCGCTCGCGGCGTACAACGCGGGTGAGAACCGCGTGTCGCGGTGGCGCGCGGAGCGGCCCGGCATCGCCCGCGACGAGTTCATCGACGACATCCCGTTTCCCGAGACGCAGAACTACGTGAAGCGGATCATTGGCACCGCCGAGGACTACCGGATGCTGTACGGCGCCGGTCAGGTGGCCGCCGTCCCAGCCCGCTGAGCGTATGAGCCGATCCCGAACGTCAGAAAAGGCGAGCCGTTTCACCGAGTCGGTCATCCGCGACATGACGCGCCAGGCGCTCGCGCACGGCGCCGTCAACCTCTCGCAGGGCTTTCCGGATTTTCCGGCGCCCGAGTGGCTGAAGGACGCCGCGTGTGAGGCCATTCGCAGCGACGTCAATCAGTACGCCGTCACGTGGGGCAGCACGCCGCTGCGTGCCGCGATTGCGGCCGATGTCGCGCGGCGCCACGGCCTCACGATCGATGCGGATCGACAGGTCACGGTCTGCTGCGGCTCGACGGAGACGATGGTCGCGACGCTGTTGGCGATCGTCGATCCCGGCGACGAGGTCATCGTCTTCGAGCCGTTCTACGAGAACTATGGGCCGGACGCGATCCTGTCCGGCGCGATCCCGCGCTTCGTGCGCCTGCGGCCGCCGTCGGCGCCCGGTGGTGATTGGACATTCGATCCGGACGAGCTGGCTGCGGCGTTCTCGAACCGGACGAAGGCGATCGTCGTCAACACGCCGAACAATCCGACCGGCAAGGTATTCACGCGCGAGGAGCTGTCGCTGATTGCGGCCCTGTGTCAGCGGTGGGACGTCATCGCCGTGACCGACGAGATCTACGAGCACATCGTCTACGACGAGGCCGTGCACGTGCCGATGGCGACGCTCGACGGAATGGCGGATCGCACGGTCACGATCAACAGCATTTCCAAGACGTTCAGTGTCACCGGCTGGCGCGTGGGCTGGGCCATCGCGCCGCCGGCGATGACGAGCGCGATTCGCAAAGTGCATGATTTCCTGACGGTCGGTGCGGCCGCGCCGCTCCAGGCTGCCGCCGCGACGGCGCTACAGGCGCCGCCGGCGTACTACCGAGAGCTCGCCGCGTCGTATGCGCGCCGGCGCGATCGGCTGCTCGGCATTCTTCGCCGCGCCGGCTTCCTCTGCCACGATCCGCGCGGCGCCTACTATGTGATGACCAACGTCGATCACTTCGGTCACGCGGACGACGTCGCGTTCGTACGGCATCTCGTGACCGACGTCGGCGTCGCTGCGGTGCCGGGCAGCAGCTTCTTCAGCGCGCCTGCGCACGGCCGGGCGCACGTGCGGTTCTGCTTCTGCAAGAAGGACGAGACGCTTGCCGCGGCGGAAGAGCGGCTGGCCGCGCTTCGACCCGTCGATCCGGCGCGCGCGCGTGCCTCGAGCAGCGTCCGGTGACCACGCTCGTCGCGTTGCTGCGCGCCATCAACGTCGGTGGGACCGGTATCCTGCCGATGCGCGAGCTTGCAACGCTCTGCACGGACGCCGGATTCGGCGGCGTCCGCACGTACATCCAGAGTGGCAACGTCGTCTTCCGCAGCCGTCTGGCGGCTGAGCGTGCCCGCACCACTCTTGAGCGCGTGCTCGAGAAGCGGATGGGCAAGCCGGTTGGCGTGATCATCCGCGACGAGCCGGATCTGCGGCGCGTACTGCGTGCGAATCCCTTCCCGGATGCGTCTGGATCGCGAGTGATGGTGATGTTCTGCGCCGAGGCGGTTTCCGCCGCGGCGTTCGACGGCCTCACGGGGCCCGCCGGCGAGCAGGTCGTCGCAGGCGCGCGCGAGGTCTACATCCACTATCCCGAGGGGATGGGACCGTCGAAGCTCAAGCTGCCGAAGGTCGCGTGCGTGACGACGACGCGCAACATCAACACGGTGACGAAGCTCGTGGCGATGTGCGGGGAGGCGGGGTAGCGGGCAGGACGTACGGGGCCGCCACAAGGGCGGCCCCTACACTGACCGTAGGGGCGGCCCTTGTGGCCGCCCCCGCCCCCTC
>DASZVJ010000239.1:0-31342 GCA_035547155.1 Vicinamibacterales bacterium | reverse complement strand
GCGTGGACGCCCGAACGGCTGCGCGCGGCGATGGCCGCCTGGAAGTGACGCTCACTTCGCCAGCGCTTCGGCGAGCACGCGGCCCTGCGCGTTCGGCAGCGTCACGCCCGAGAGAAACGCCAGCGTCGGCGCGATGTCGGCCGGCGACGCCGGCTGCAGGTATTGGCCCGGCGTGATGTGCGGTCCCATGAGCAGGATCGGCACACGCGTGTCGTAGCCGTACGGCGTGCCGTGATTCGTGCCCGTGCCGGACGCCAGCCAGTACGGCTGGAGTAGCACCATCAGATCGCCGCTGCGATCGGGACGGAAGCTCGCCGCCATGCGGCGCGTGATCGGATCGGACGCCGACGTCGCGTTCGCGAGATCGTCACGCGTGTAGACGGCGGCAACGCCGCGAATGGCGAGCAGCCGCGCGCGTAGCCGTTCGACGAGCCCCGGCGTCGCCTTCACCTGCGTCCACGTCCGCGGCGTCAGATACACATCGTCGCTCTCGACGCTCGCGACGTGCTTCCCGGGCCCGAGCACCGCGAGCTCACGCTCGATCGCGTCGGCGATCGTCAGCGGGCTGAGACGATTGGCGTCGAGGCCGAGCATGCGCGCCGATTCCGGCACGGGCGCGACGCCGTGGTCCGCCGTGAGTGAGACAACGTACTGGTCCTTGCCGACCAGCTGATCGAGACCGGCGAACAGACGATCGAGCGTGCGGTCGAGCAGCAGCAGCACATCCTGAATCTCGTGACTGCGCGGCCCGAAGTCGTGGCCGACTTTATCCAGCGTCGAAAAGCTGATCCCGAGAAAGTCGGTGTGGCCCGCGCGACCGAGTTGCAGCTGCGTCGCGATGGCGAGGGCCATGTCCGCGAGATACGCGTCGGCGTTGGGGCTGCTCTGCCACTGATTGAAGAATACGGTGTCCGGTTCGCCACTGGTCTCGCCGAGCCGATGCGGAAAGCGATCGGTCATGCCGCCCTTCGGCACGATGCCCACCGCTGCCGGCTCGAACAGGTAGCGGTCGATCGGCAACAGGCGATCCCACGTCTGCTGGAAGTCGGCGTCGAGGGGATGGCTCTTTAGAAACGCCGCGACGGCGGGCACGGGTGCGGCCGTGTACGCGCTCGACGTCACCCACGATCCGCGATCGTCGAGCCAGACGCTCGCGTCCGCGCGCTGGCCCGCGAGCGTCACCGCCGATCGCGCCTTGAGCGACAGCGTGACCACCTTGGCCGCCGGATCGAGCTGCGCGCGCAGCTCGTCGGCGAGCGTCGATGTCCGCAGCGCGCGTGCGCTCTCGCCGCGGCCCGTCAGCGGCGAGCCGTAGCTGACGATCGTCGACGCGTCATCGTCGGCGCACGCGACCGTGTGCTTGGCCCCGCGATCCCACCAAGAGTTGCCGGTCATGCCGTGCACGGCCGGATACGATCCCGTGCTCACCGTCGCATGCCCGGCGCACGTCACCGTGCGCGCGTACGGATAGTCCGCCTGCCGGAACCACGCGCCGTCGGTCAACAGCCGGCGAAAGCCGCCGGTCCAATTCGCCTGAAGCTTGTCGACGTAATCGCCGCGCATCTGATCGACGACGAGCATCACGACGAGCCGCGGCCCGGGCGTGCCGACCGGCTCGCCGAACACGACGACGCTCGCGACGACGGCCGCCAGCAGCGTCGCACACGTCCAGCGTCTCGCGCGTTCGAATGGTTGATGGGCTGTGATCATCGGTCCCTCACGCGTCGGTTGTAGATCGACGACGTGACAGGACCATGACATCGGGGCATCGGGTTATCGGATCATCGGGTCATCGGATCGCCGATGTCCCGATGATCCGATGATCCGATGTCCTAGCTTCCCCAGCGCACGAGCACGACGTTGCTGCGCTCGTCGAGTGTGCGCATGTCCGGCCAGGCGCGGGCGGGCGTCGTCACCATCAGGCCGAAGACCTCGCCGGGCTTGGGCACCCACGACCGCAGCGGCTCCATGTTCGGGTTGTAGAACGCGTCCGCGCCGATCGACTCGGCGGTGACGTCCTTGCAGGCCTGGCCCGGCCGCTGCCATTCGCCGGCGCCGCCGTACCAGCGTCCGCCGATGTTCGCGAACACCCACTGGTTGCCCTCGACGAGCGCATCGGTGTCGAAGAACAGCGTCGACGGCCACTGGCCGAGCTTCGTGTGGTACGTGCACAGCTCGTGCGGAATGGCCCGCGTGCCCGTCATCGTCGAAGTCTGCGGCCAGGCGCCGACGTTCGACGGGCCGAGCACGAACGTCACCTGGCTCAGATCGATCTCGTCAGCCGACGCCGGGCCTGACGGCGGTGGCGGAGGCGGCGGGGGTGGCGGGGGCGGAGGCTCCGGCGCAGGATCGGGGCTCGGCTGCGGCAGGAGCTGGCTCTTGCGGAGCGTCTCGGTGCCCGAGTAATTGCCGAGGCAGGTCTGCGCGTTGTACGGCAGGCGGATGAGATCGCCGTCGAGCGTGCCGTCGGCCGTGAGCGTCACCGGGCACACGCCGACGGTCGGCAGCGTGGTGCTCCCGTTCAAGACGATGTGCGCGACGCCGCCATCGAGCGTGCCGGACGCCGTGCCGGTCACCTGATACATGCCGAGACAGACGGCCGAGAACTGACCGGTGATCGTGTTGGCCGTCTGCGATGTCACGTTCCACTGAAAGTTGCTGCAGCTCGAGAGCTTCGCGACCGTCGTCGAAGACGTCTGCGACGCCCAGCGGCCCACATAGGCGAGCGCGGGCCCGCCGCTCGCGCTGCCGTCCGTCACGACACTCGGCGCCGTGGCGCTACCACTGGAGGAGGATTGCTGCGCTCCGCATGCGCTGAGCGCGACCGTCATCAGCGCCGCGAGCGCGTATCTCATCGATCGAGTCATGTTCCGCCGTGCCTGACCTTGCTTCCAAGCCGCGCGGCCGGGATGGCCGCGATCGCGGCACTCGCTGCGAATCGCGTGCCGCAGCGATTGTCGAAGGATCGAGTGCAATCGCACGAAGAACCGTCACGCGACTGACGGACGGATTACAGAAACGCGATCGCGCGGAAACCGACGGGCCGCCACAAGGGCGGCCCCTACGCCGGACATATCGTAGGGGCGGCCGCCCGGCTCAGATCGTCCCCAACACTTCCGGATTCAGCAGATCCATCGCCGCAAAATCGCGGGCGTCGCCGAGCAGCACGTTCTGCAGGGCGCGGGACGCCATGCGGTGATTGGCTTCGACCGTATGGCTGCCGACGTGCGGCACGAGCACGACGTTCGGCAGCGTGCGCAAATCGCACGAGGGATCGGCCGGCTGATACGGCTCGCGATCGAAGACGTCGAGCGCAGCGCCGGCGAGGCGGCCGGACGCGAGCGCGCGATAGAGCGCGACCTCGTCGACGACCGCTCCGCGCGCGGTGTTGATCAGCCACGCGCGCGCCGGCAGCCACGACAGGCGCTCGGCGTCGATGAACCGGCGGTTCTCCGGCGTCGACGGCATGTGGAGCGTGAGGAAGTCGGCCTGCGCCAGCGCGGTCCGCTGATCGATCGTGATCGCCGCGAAGTCCGCATCACCGGCCGGTGCGACGGCCGATGCCGCACGCGCCAGTCCGACGACGCGCATGCCGAAGCCGCGCGACGCAATGCGCGCGACCGCGCGTCCGATCCGGCCGCAGCCGGCCACGACCAGCGTCTTGCCGAACAGCTCGAGCCCCTCGCGCGGCGCCCACGTCCCGGCGCGCAGATCCGCGTCCATCCGCGCGATCGGCCTGGCCGCCGCCGCGATCAACAGCATCGTGAACTCGGCGACGGACTGATCGAGGACCGCCGGGGTGTTCGTGCACAGGATGCCCGCGGCCGTCGCCGCGGCCTTGTCGATGCCGTCGTGCCCGACGCCGAATCGCGCGAGCACGCCGCCGCGCGGCAGGGCGGCATACAGCTCATTCGTGTATGGCTTGCCGCCGACGATCGCGTGCCTCGCGCCAGCCAGACGGATCGCGGCGGCGAGCGGGCCTTCCGCCGCCGGCGCCGTCACGACGCGCACGCGCGTCTCGGCCAGATACGTCCGTTCGGCTCGCTGGAACTCGGCTTCGGTCACGACGACGGGAAGGGACATGGGGGAGCATTATCGCATCGCGCTATCTCACTATCGCGCTAGCGCACGGTCGGCATCGGACTATCGGACGATCGAGTCATCTGGCTATCTGGTCATCGGATCATCGAGCCATGTTTCCGCTAAGATGCGTTCACCGAAAGGACCCTCTATGAAGCGGCGTGAGCGGATGATCGTCGGTGGCTGCGGCATGTGTGTCTGGCTGGCATGGGCGGTGCCGGCATCGGCGCAGATCGCCGTGTCCGCCAATGACAACAAGGCCGTGCTCGTCGACGGCGTCAACACCGTCGTGCGCAATCCCGCGCCGGACACGGTGACGCTGCTCGATCTGGGCGTGTCGCCGCCGCGGGCGATCGGCGAGGTCCGGGCGCCGAATTCCGTCATCGGACCGCCGCAGAACGTCGCGATCGCCCCGAATGGCGCGCTCGCGCTCGTCGCCTCCTCGACGCGCATCGATCCGGCGGACCCCGCGAAGACCGTGCCGGATGACGTCGTCAGCGTGATCGATTTGAAGAGCACGCCGGCTCGCGTGATCGCGACGCTGCACGCGGGCCGCGGCGCGTCGGGCATCTCGTTCAACCCGACGGGCACGCTCGCGCTCGTCGCCAATCGCATCGACGGCACGATCTCCGTGCTCGCCGTGAACGGGACGGCCGTGACGTCCGCGGGCGTCGTCGATCTCGGCGCGCCGGACTCGGGCCCCAGTCACGTCGTCGTCGCGCGCAACGGCCGCACGGCGCTCGTCACACGCAACAACGACAACCTGATCTCGATCCTGGCGATCGACGGGCGCACGGTCTCGTACACGACGCGCGACATCGCGGCCGGGCTCAAACCGTACGGCATCGACGTCACGCCCGCCGGCGACGCGGCCGTCGTCGCGCACATCGGCGCGGGCGCGCTCGGCGGCGTCGACACGCTCGCCGTGATCGACCTCACGCGCGACCCGCCGCGCGTCGTCGATCAGATCGGCGTCGGGCCGACGCTCGAAGGGCTCGCGATCTCGGCCGACGGGCGGTTCGTTGCGACGACGATGATGGACGGATCGAATCTGCCGAAGACGTCGCCGTTCTTTCACGACGCCGGACAACTGCGCATCTTCAGCTTGCAGAATCAACATCTGACGCCGGTCGCGCACGCCGCCACGGGACACTGGTGCCAAGGCGCGGGCTGGAGCCGCGACGGCCGCACGATCGTCGTGCAGTGCATGGCGGATCGCGCGATCCGTACATATGCGTTCGACGGTCGCGCGCTCACACCTGGAGTGGTCATTCCAATCGACGGCGGACCGTCGGGATTGCGCGTCGCGCCGTAGTTCACGCCGTGCGACGGGCGATCGACGTGCGCGTCCGCGCAGCGCTCGGCGTATACTGGCGCCGTTCCCACGCAGCACGCAGGTGATGGCGATCGGCCGCGAGAGGCTGGTGTGGTGTGGGTTCTCGCGATGGCAGCTCCCAGCCAACCGTCAGACGTTCTCGAACCGCCGGCACTCGCCGACGCGCGCCTGAAAGCCACGACGTGGATCGGCCTCGGCCTCACGGTCGGCGTGTGGTTGTTCGCGGGCGCGTACTTCGGACGCCGCATCGCGTCTCTCGAAATCGACGCGTCGACGTTCACGTCGCGCTACGTCCGCTCGCAGCAGCTGCTGACCGCCGCGCGCGACCGCGTCCTCGTCAGCTCCGTGTACGTGCTCGACGCGATGCTCGCCACCACGCCGGCGGTGGCGGCAGAAGGCCGTGATCGGATCAGCATCGCGCTCGCCGATGCCGATCGCAACCTCGCGGACTACGTGCCCATCCTCGATTCCGACGACGAGCGCGCGCGCGTCACGCGGCTGCGTCAGGAGATCGCGGAGTTCCAGTCGACAACGACGAAGGTGCTCGCGGCCGAGCCGTCGCGCAACCTTCACGACGCGCGCCTCGTGCTGCGGCGCCAGTTCCTGCCGCGGCGCGAGGCCATTCTCGCCGTCGCCGAAGAGCTCGGCCTGCTCGATCACATGGCGTTCGTCGAGCACCAGCGCGACATCAGCAACATCTACCGCCAGACGCAGACGCGGATCTGGCAGGTCCTCGGCCTCGCGCTCGCGGCGAGCCTCGGCATCGCGCTGTGGACGTCGCACTATGCGAGCCAGCTGGCCAATCGCGTGCGCGAGCAGCACGAGCGGGACATCGATCGGCAGCGCGATTTGCGCCGGTTGTCCGGCCGTCTGATTCGCGTGCGCGAACAGGAGCGCCGGGCGCTCGCACGCGAGCTGCACGACGAGATCGGCCAGCTCCTCACCGCGATCAAAGTGGAGCTGGCCGTCGCCCAACGGACGATTGACGAGCACGGCGGCCCACGAGACGTCCTCGACGACGCGCGCCCCATCGCGGACCGCGCGCTGCAGGCGGTTCGCGATCTGTCGCACATGCTGCATCCGTCGGTGCTCGATGACCTCGGCTTGCCGGCGGCCGCCGAATGGTTCATCAAGCAGTTCGCCGCACGCCACGATCTTCAGATCGATCTCCGCGTGACGGGCGGCGACGTGCGGCTGATGCCCGAGGTCGAAGCGGCCGCCTATCGCATCGTCCAGGAGGCGCTGACCAACGTCGTCAAGCACGCCCACGCGCGGTCGGCGATCGTCAGCCTCGAGATCGGCGATCGGGTCCGCCTCACCGTCGAAGACGATGGCGCGGGCTTCGCGCGAAGCACGCCGCCGGATGAAGCCGCGCATCGCGGGCTTGGCCTCGTGAGCATGCGCGAGCGGGCCGCCCAGTTCGGCGGCGAGCTCCATCTCGAGAGCGTGCCGGGCCGCGGCGCGCGTGTGATAGCCGATCTGCCCGCCTGGTCGCGCGACACACGCGAGGCGAACGACGTCGTCGTGACGACGCCGGCGCGCGACGACGGCGACGTTCCCGCGACGATGCGCCCCGCGCAAGGACAGGCACGATGAGCGAGACGACGATTCTGCTCGGCGACGATCACACGCTGGTTCGGCAAGGTGTCCGCAAGATCCTGGAAGAACATCGCGACTGGACGGTCGTCCACGAAGCGGCGGATGGCCGGGACGCGGTCGCCAAGGCGATCGAGCTGCAGCCGAACGTCGCGATTCTCGACATCGGCATGCCGGCGCTCAACGGCATCGAAGCGACACGGCAGATCGCCAAGCGGGCGCCCGCCGTGCAGGTGCTGATTCTCAGCATGCACGCCGGCGAGGCGTACGTCGTGCAGGCGCTGCAGGCCGGCGCGCGCGGCTATCTGCTGAAGGATTCCGCCGACGTCGATCTCGTGCGCGCCGTGTCGGCGGTCTCGGCGGGCAAGTCGTTCTTCAGCCCGGCGATCGCGAGCATCATGCTCGATGACTACGTCCGCCATCTCTCGGCGAAAGGCATTGTCGATCGCTATCAATTGTTGTCAGAGCGCGAGCGGGAGATCTTCCAGCTGATCGCGGAAGGCCGGAGCAACAAGGCCATCGCCGATCTGCTGTGCCTGAGCCCGGCGACGATCGAAACACATCGCGCCCACATCCTGCAGAAGCTGGACGTGCACAACACGGCGGAGCTGGTGCTGTTCGCGGTCAGACGAGGCGTGATCTCATAGGCCGCAACTTTCGAACTTCGAACTTCGAACTTCGAACTTCGAACTTCGAACTGAGAACTGAGAACTGAGAACTGAGAACCTGGAACCCTAGAACCCGAACCCCGGAACCGAGAACCCCAGAACCCGGAACCTAGATTTTCCTACAATGCCCACCACGACCCTCCGTATCCCTGCCGAAGGCGCGATCGACTGTCTCGCCATCGGCGCGATCATTCACCGCCTCGATTCCGGCGTGATCCCGTTCCGCAAGGCGCACACGTGTTCCATCCACGTCAGCGGCGGCGAGTTCAACGTCGTCGCCAACCTGGCGGATTGCTTCCGGATGCGCACGGCGGTGGCGACGGCGATGGTGAGCTATCCGGTCGGCGATCTGATTGCGGAGCGCGTGCGCGCGATGGGCGTACGGCCGTTCTACAAGCATTTCGCGCACGACGGCGCGCGCGGGCCGAACATGGCGACCGTCTACAGCGATCGCGGCCACGGCGTGCGCCCGCCCGTCGTCTTCTACAACCGCAGCAATGAGGCCGGCGCGCTCCTCAAGCCTGGTGACTTCGACTGGACCGCGATCTTCGGTGAGGGCGTGCGTTGGTTCCATAGCGGCGGGCTCTTCGCCGCGCTGTCGACGACGACGCCGGAGCTGATCATCGAGGGCATGCAGGAAGCGAAGCGTCACGGCGCGGTCGTGTCGTTCGATCTCAACTACCGCGAGAAGCTGTGGAAGGCCTCCGGCGATCCCGCGCGCGCGCAGACGGTCTTCTCGCGCATCGTGCAGCACGTCGACGTGCTCGTCGGCAACGAAGAGGATTTGCAGAAAGCGCTCGGCGTGCCCGCGCCGGCAGCCGGTCACGCGTCGAAGCTCGATCCCGGCGCGTTCTTCGCGACCATCGGTCACGTCGTGGAGCGCTATCCCAACGTGAAGATCGTCGCGACGACGCTGCGCGACGTCGCGTCGACGAATCGTCATGACTGGAGCGCGGTCGCGTGGGTCGAAGGCCAGCAGTTCGTCGCGCCGACGTGCCAGCTCGACGTCTACGATCGCGTCGGCGGCGGCGACGGCTTCGCCGCAGGCTTCTTCTACGGCCTGATGAGCGGCGAGACGCCGGAGCAGGCCGTCCGTCTCGGCTGGGCGCACGGCGCGCTCATCACCACCTATCCCGGCGACACGACGATGGCGACGGTCGAAGAAGTACGTGCGTTCGCGAAAGGCGGCTCGGCGAGGATTCAACGCTGACGAAGCCCTGAGCTTGTCGAAGGGCGAAGCCCCGAGCCTGTCGAGGGGCGCGAAACACGAACTGCCTACGGCGCGATCCCCAGCCGTCCGCTCCAGACGTCGGCGATCCACTGATATTGCAGCCACGTCGACAGGACCAGGAACGGCACGAACAGCCAGCTGCGGCGCACGACGATCGCGAGGACGATGGGCAGCGTCAGCACGCCGAACGCGAAGCGCGGCATCGATCCGAATCCGACTGCGCCCGGCTGTGCCAGCGCCATGAGCAGTGCAGCGGCCGTGACGCCATAGGCTTTGATCGACAGCGGGATCTCGCGGCGCGCGGAGAGGATCGCCGTCAGGACGAGCGTGAGGATCAGCGTCACGACGGTCGGATGGATGAGCAGGCTCGAGCCTTCGCGCGCAGCGAGCGCCATCCAGTCGCGCGCCATCGCCATCCAGTCCGACGAGAAGCCCCACGCGCGCTGCGTCGCCGCATAGGCGTCCATCCGCCCGGTCACGGCGCCCGCAACGACGATCCACGCGAACGGCGACACCAGCGCCGATCCCGCAAGCGCCGCGATCGGGCGCGTCACCGCGCGCTGCCGGACGATCTGCGTGAGCACACGCACGCCGGCGGCTGCCACCAGTGGCACGAGGACGCCGCGGCTCAGGCCCGCGCCGGCGAGCAGCAGCGCGGCTGCGCCGTCGCGGCCGGACGTCAACGCGACGAGAAACCCCGTCGCGAACAGCAGATAGATTGCCTCGGCGTACGGCACCTGCAGCACGAACGCCGTCGGAAACGCCGCCCAGATGGCGACGGCTCTCAGGGCCGTGTTGTCATCGGCGAACGTCGAGACGAGACGTGCGAGAAGGACCGCGGTGACGGCGCCGGCGATCAGATTGATCGCAATGGCGGCTGCTTCGAACGGCATGCCGAACGCCCGCGCGAGCGCGCCGGCCACCATCGGAAATGCGGGAAAGAACGCCCACGGATTCGCGAGCACCGCGCCGTGGCTGTTCAGTGGCAGCGCGTGCGGGTATCCGTCCGCAGCGATCGTGGCGTAATGGATCGCATCCCAGCGGACGAGCGCGTCATGCCACAGACGAAAGGACGCGCCGGCCGTGACCGGCATGCCGAGGTGCCGGCGCACGGCGACGATCAGCAGATCGACGCTGACCAGCCGCGCGACGGTATAGATGCCGATGACGGTCAGCCATCTTCTGCGGGCGATCACGCAATGGTGATCTTATGAGCATGTCGCGACATTTTGGCGCCAATCTCGACTCGCGTTGACTGAACTCATCCGGCAGGAAGACTAGACGTCCGCAAAGTACTGGAAGGAATGGCCTTACCGCGAGCACGACTCTTGCGTTAGTCTGAAGCGGTCGGGTCAATGCGCTTCTCGCGTCTCGTGCTCCTGATGTTCCTCGTCGTCCAGGCGTTCGACGGCGTGTTCACGTACGTCGCCGTCGACGCCGTGGGCACGCACGCCGAGAGCAATCACATTCTCGTCTTCTGGATGACGCTGCTCGGCCCCGGCCTCGCGCTGTTTCTCGCGAAGGCCGTGGCGATGGCCGCCGGCGCGTTCGTCTATCATCGCGGCCTGCACACCTTGTTGGCCGTGCTCACCGTGCTCTACGCCATCGTCGCGATTGGCCCGTGGTTGTACGTCTACACGTCATGGCCGTGATTTCAGGCTGCGGTCCGCGGTCTGCCGTCCGCGGGCTGCGACACTAGATTTTCTTCGAGACCAGTCCGCCTCGCGCGTGCTTGATACGCAGCGTGAGGAACTCCACGCCGGCCTGCCAGGGCTTGCCGGAGTCGCGCGTGCGCTGGTGCGCGCTGCGGACGATGGCGACGGCGCTGCAGAAGTCGCAGTCGAGCCGCAGGCGATCGCCGACGCGAAGCTCCGTGTCTGTCGTGAAGCGCATCCCGGTAATCGAGATGTCCGTCGTCGTGCCGGTGAAGGCGTGTTGCGTGGGCCACGTCAGGCAGAACGTCACGTCCATTTGCCGCGGCAGGCGATCGAGCGCGCGGCGCGAGTCGTCGTGCGGCAACCGCACGGCGGGAAAGAGCGGGCTGCCGCAGGACGCGCAGGCGGAGCTGGCCAGCGTGGCTTCGCGGGCCGTGTGGAGCGTGGCGCAGAACGGACAGGCGCTCGTGGCGCTCGCCGGCGCGGGCAACCGGCGCGGGCTCGTGCGAGCCGTTGCCGCGGCGCCCGGCGCGCGCATCGCCGCGGCCTGACGCAGCGTCGCATCGTAGCGCGCGCGCTTTGCCGGGTCGCTCAGCGTCTCGAACGCCTCGTTGATCACGGCCGCGTTCCAATCGTCGCCGCCGAGATCGGGATGCATGCGCAGCCGGTGCATCAGCGTGCGATAGCTCGTCCGGATGATCTCCACCGGGGCATCGGGCTGCACGTGCAGGACCCGGTAGTAGTTCCGGCGATTACGCATGGTCATGCCACTCGCAGAATCGGCACGTCCGGCTCGCGCCTGATGGCTGCGGCTGCGCGATTCGTCCATATAATGTCGGGGATTTCACAATCCGTAGCCTGAAGTCCGTAGCCCGTAGCCCGAAACATGCTCGTCGACACCCATCAGCACTACTGGCGTTATCGCGCGGAGGACTACGCGTGGATCGACGACGTGAAGGCGTCGCTCAAGCGCGACTTCGTGCCGGCCGACGTCGAGCCGCTGATGACGCGCGCGGGCTTCGATGCGAGCATCGCCGTGCAGGCGCGGCAGACGCCGGATGAAACGCGCACGCTGCTCACGTTCGCCGATGCGCATCCGTTCGTCGCCGGCGTCGTCGGCTGGGTCGATCTGCAGGCCGACGATGTCGAAGATCGGCTCGCCGCGTACGCGCATCCGAAGCTCGTCGGCATGCGGCACATCGTGCAGGACGAGCCCGACGATCGGTTCCTGCTTCGGCCGGCGTTCTGCCGCGGTGTGGCGGTGCTGAACGATTTCGATCTGACGTACGACATCCTCGTCTACGCGAAGCACCTGCCGATCGTCCCGGATTTCGTCGCGAAGTTTCCGTCACAGCGCTTCGTGCTGGATCACCTCGCGAAGCCGGAGATCCGGCACGGGCACATCGATCAGTGGGCACGCGATCTCGAAGCTGTTGCGGCGTGTCCCAACGTGATGGCGAAGGTGTCGGGTCTCGTCACGGAAGCGTCATGGGATCGGTGGACGGTGGAAGATCTCACGCCGTATCTCGACGTCGCGCTCGACGTGTTCGGTCCAGATCGCCTGATGGTCGGATCGGACTGGCCGGTCTGCACACTCGCCGCGGACTACGAGCGGACGATGCGCGTGTGGACGACGTACCTGGCGGGCCGTCCCGCAGCGGCGCGAGACGCGATTCTCGGCGGGAACGCCGTGCAGTTGTGGAAGTTGGGAGAGCGGTGATTGTTCGGTCTGCCGTCTACAGGCCGCAGTCTGCGGACCGCAGACCGCAGACCGGACGTAAGGAGCACGCAGTGAAACACCTCGTCGCCATTTCGTGTCTCGCGCTGACGCTGGCTGGCTGCAGCCGATCGGCGGATTCCGGCAAGCTGACGATTGCCGTCATTCCCAAGGGCACGTCGCACGTGTACTGGCAGAGCATCCATGCCGGTGCGCTGAAGGCGGCGCAGGAAGTCGGCGTCGACATCACGTGGCGCGGGCCGCTGCGTGAGGACGATCGATCCGCGCAGGTGTCCGAGGTCGAAGGATTCATCACCCGCGGCGTGTCCGGCATCGTGCTCGCGCCGCTCGACGACACCGCGCTGGCGGCGCCCGTCGCCGACGCCGCGCACGCGAAGATTCCTGTGGTCATCATCGACTCGGCGCTCAAGGGAAACGACTTCGTCAGCTTCGTCGCGACCGACAACGTGCAGGGCGGCAAGCTCGCCGGCGACGGGCTCGCCGCGATGCTGCCCAACGGCGGCAACGTCGTCATGCTGCGCTACGCGGAGGGATCGGCGAGCACGACGGAGCGCGAGACGGGCTTCTCGCAGGCCGTGGCCGCGCATCCGTCGTTGAAGGTGGTCAGCGACAATCAGTACGGCGGTGCGGACGTCGAAGGCGCGTACAAGAAGAGCGAGACGCTGCTGAGCCGCTTCAAGAAGCCCGACGGCAGCCTCGACATCGCCGGCATTTTCTGTCCGAACGAGTCGACGTCGCTGGCGATGCTGCGCGTGCTCGAGGACAACGGCTGGGCGGGCCAGGTGCGGTTCATCGGCTTCGACTCGTCGGACACGCTCGAGAAGGGGCTGCGGGACGGCCACATCGACGGCCTCGTGCTGCAGGATCCGGTGAAGATGGGCTACCTCGGCGTGAAGACCGTCGTCGCGCACATTCACGGCGAGCACGTCGACGCACGCATCGACACCGGCGTCCGGCTCATCACGCAGAAGGAGATGAACGATCCCGACGCGCGCGAGCTGCTCCATCCCGATCTCACGAAATGGTTGAAGTAGCCGCCGCCGCGCCGCGTTTCGAGATGCGCGGCGTCCGCAAGACGTTCGGGCCGACGGTCGCCCTGTCCGGTGTCGACCTCGCCGTCCATGCGGGCGAGGTCTGCGCGCTCGTCGGCCAGAACGGCGCCGGCAAGAGCACGCTGATGGGCGTGCTGGCCGGCGCGCTCACGCCCGACGAAGGCGAGATGCGGCTGGACGGCGCGCCGTACGCACCGCCGACGCCGCTCGAAGCGCGGCGCGCGGGCATCGCGATGATCTATCAGCATCTGTCGCTCGCACCGCATCTGAGCGTGGCGGAAAACGTCGCGCTCGGCGTCGAGCCGACGCGCTGGGGCGTCGTGCAGCGCGCCGCCGTGCGTCAGGCCGCGGCGGCCGCGCTCGATCAGTTGGGACACGGCGCAATTGGCGTGGATGTCGTCGCGGGCACGCTCTCGCCGGCGGAGCAGCAGATCGTCGAGATCGCACGCGCGCTCGCGTCCGGCTGTCGCGTGCTCGTGCTCGACGAGCCGACGAGCAGCCTCACGCGCGCGGACGTCGATCGGCTCTTCGCAATCGTCGAGCGCCTGAAGGCGCAGGGCCACGCGATCGTCTACATCTCGCACTTCCTCGAAGAAGTGAAAGCCGTCGCCGATCGCTTCGTCGTCCTGCGCGACGGCCGGAACGTCGGTGCCGGCCGGACGGCCGACGTCGACACGCGCGAGATCGCGGCGTTGATGGTCGGCCGCGACGTCGACGATCTCTATCCACGCCGCGCGCGTCGCGCCGGCGAGGCGCTGCTCGAGGTGAGCGCGCTGCAGCCGGGATCCGCGTCGTTCACGCTGCATCGTGGCGAAGTGCTCGGCATCGCCGGGCTCCTCGGCGCCGGACGCACGCATCTGCTGCGTACGCTGTTCGGTCTCGAGCCGGTGCGCGGCGGCCGCGTGCGTCTCGGCGCGTACGTCGGCGCCTTCGCGCCGCACGTGCGTTGGCAGCAGGGCATGGGGCTGGTGAGCGAGGATCGCAGCGGCGAGGGGCTCGCCGCCGCGCTCTCGATCGCGGACAACCTCACGATGACGAAGCTCGATGGATTGGGGCCTGCGGGCCTCGTGCGGCCGTCGCATCAGGACGCCGCCGCGCGCCGCTGGATCGAGCAGCTCGGCATCCGCTGCGAGGGGCCGCGGCAGGCGATCGCGAGTCTGTCCGGCGGCAATCAGCAGAAAGTGGCGATCGCGCGATTGCTGCATCACGACGTCGACGTGCTCCTGCTCGACGAGCCGACGCGCGGCATCGACGTCGCGAGCAAGGCGCAGATCTACCGGCTGATCGACGACGTCGTCGCGTCGCAATCGCGCACGGCGAAGGCCGTGCTGCTCGTCAGCAGCTATTTCCCGGAGCTGCTCGGCGTCTGCGATCGCATTGCGGTGATGTCGCGCGGCACGCTGGGCACGCCGCGTCCGGCGAGCGAATGGACGGAGCACGAGCTGGTTCTCGCGGCGTCCGGAGCGATGGCGTCATGAGACGCGGCAAGTGGATCGACGAAGCCGGCGTGCTCGCAGCGCTCGTGCTCGTGTCCGTGCTGTTCGGCATCCTGATTGGCCCCGGCTTCTTCCGTGGCGCCAATCTCGAGCTCATCGCGCGGCAGGCGGCGATCGTCTGCGTGTCGGCGTTCGGGATGACGATGGTCATCGTGGCGGGAGGCATCGATCTCTCGGTCGGCTCGGTCGTCGCGCTGAGCACCGTCGTCGCCGCGCTGATCCTGCGCGCTGACGCGGGCCCGTGGGCCGCAGCGCTCGGGGCCGTCGCGGTCGCGGGCGCGTGCGGCGTGCTCAACGGCGTGCTGATCACCGGTCTGCGCGTCGTGCCGTTCATCGTCACGCTCGGCACGATGTTGATCGTGCGCGGCGCGGCGAAAGGACTGGCGGACGAGCGCCGTATCGAAGCGCCGATGACGTGGCTGAACACACTGCTGCGGACGGCGGAGAGCGGCCACGGCCTGCTGCTTCCGTCGGGCATCTGGCTGGTCATCGCGCTCGCGCTGATGGTCGCGGCCACGTTGCGCTACACGCAGTTCGGCCGGCATCTGTTCGCGATTGGATCGAACGAGCGCACGGCGCGCCTCTGCGGCGTGCGCGTCAACCGCTGCAAGATCGTCGTCTATGGGTTGGCCGGCGCGCTCGCCGGTGTCGCGGGCGTCATGGAGTTCTCGCGGCTGTCGGTCGGCGATCCGACGGTGGCGGTCGGCATGGAGCTCGACGTGATCGCGGCGGTGATCATCGGCGGTGGCAGTCTGTCCGGCGGCAAGGGCACGATCGTCGGCACGCTCGCGGGCGCGGCGATCATGGCCGTCATTCAAGTGGGATGTTCGCAGCAAGGCCTGCCGAACTGGGTGCAGGAGATTGTCACGGGAGGCATCATCGTGTGTGCAGTCGGACTTGATGAGTGGCGCCGGTCCACGGCGAGGGCATGAGCATGGCGATCACGATTCGCGACATGGTCGTGAGCGACCTGCGGTTTCCGACGTCGAGGACGCTCGACGGCAGCGACTCGGTGCACACCGATCCTGACTATTCGGCGGCGTACGTCATCCTGAAGACGGACGGCGATCTCGAAGGGCACGGGCTGACGTTCACGGTCGGCCGCGGCAACGAGATCTGCGCGATGGGGATCGAGGCCTTTCGCCATCTCGTCGTCGGACAGACGCTCGACGACATCACGGCGGATTTCGCGGGATTCTGGCGGCGCCTGGCGTCCGACTCGCAGCTGCGCTGGCTCGGCCCGGAAAAAGGCGTCATCCATCTCGCGCTCGCGGCGATCGTCAACGCGGTGTGGGATCTCTACGCGAAGGCCGAGCGCAAGCCAGTGTGGAAGCTGCTCGCGGACATGACGCCACGGCAGATCGTGTCGTGCATCGATTTCCGCTACATCACCGATGCGCTGACGCCGGACGAAGCGCTGGCGATTCTGGAGAGGCAGCAGAAGACGAAAGCGGATCGCGAAGCCGAGATTCGGCGAAACGGGTATCCCGCGTACACGACGTCGGTCGGCTGGCTCGGCTACTCCGACGAGAAGATCCGCCGTCTCTGCCGCGAGGCCATCGACGAGGGCTTCTCGCACTTCAAGATGAAGGTCGGCGGCCGGCCGGAAGATGACGTGCGGCGCGCGAAGCTGGTGCGCGAGTGCATCGGCGCCGATCGCAAGCTCATGGTCGACGCGAACCAGCGCTGGGACGTCAACGAGGCGATCGATCGCATCCGCGAGCTCGCGCCGTTCGATCTCTGGTGGGTCGAGGAGCCGACGAATCCCGACGATGCGTTGGGACACGCGACGATTCAGAAGGCCGTGGCGCCGATCCGGATCGCGACCGGCGAGCACGCCGCCAATCGCGTGACGTTCAAGCAGCTGCTGCAGGCCGGCGCGATTGGCGTCTGCCAGATCGACAGCTGCCGGCTCGGCGGCGTGAACGAGAATCTCGCGGTAATTCTGCTCGCGCACAAGTTCGGCGTGCCCGTGTGCCCGCATGCTGGCGGCGTCGGCCTGTGCGAGTACGTGCAGCACCTGTCGATGTGGGACTACATCGCGGTGTCCGGCACGATGGAGAATCGCGTCATCGAGTACGTCGATCATCTCCACGAGCATTTCGAGGAGCCGGTCGTGATGAAGCACGGGCGCTACATGGCGCCGACGCGGCCGGGTTACAGCATCACGATCAAGCCCGAGTCGCGCGAGCGCTACCGGTTTCCCGACGGGGACGTCTGGAAGGCGTAGCAGGCCGGAACGGGCGGCCACAAGGGCGGCCCCTACACTGGCTACGGGCGACGGGCTTCTGGCTACGAAGCCGTAGGCGCGGCCCTTGTGGCCGCCCGGCACTGGAAGGAACCCCGATCATGCTGATCCAACGACGATCGACGTGGCTCGTGCTCGCGGCGCTTGTGCTCGGCGTCAATGGCGGGTCGCTCCGAGCACGGCAAACGCCGCCTGCGGGTGTGCCCGCCGGACCGGCGATCGACTTTGGTGCAGAGTCGAGCGCGCCGGCCGAGCCGCTGAGTCTGTGGTACCGGCGTCCCGCGTCGGATCATCCGCTCGCGCCGCCGACGCAGCGCCAGTCGGGGCCGGCAGCCAGCGCGGAATGGACGCAGGCGCTGCCGATCGGCAATGGCCGGCTCGGCGCGATGATCTTCGGCGGCGTCGTCCACGAGCGACTCCAGCTCAACGAAGACACGCTGTGGGCCGGCGGTCCGTACAATCCCGTCAATCCCGATGCGAAGGCCGCGTTGCCCGACGTGCGGCGTCTGATTTTCGACGGCAAATACAAGGCCGCGGCGGACCTCGTCGCCAAGAGCGTGATGGCGAAGCCGCTCAAGCAGATGCCGTACGAGACCGTTGGCGATCTTGCGCTGACGTTTCCGGCGGTCTCAGCGGTCGAGAGCTATCGCCGCGATCTGAATCTGTCCACGGCGATCGCGCACGTCGAGTACGTCGCCGGCGGCGTCCGTTACGAGCGCGAGGCGTTCTCGAGCGCGCCCGATCAGGTCATCGTCGTGAATCTGCGCGCGAGCCGTCCCGGTCAGATGTCGTTCGAGGCGCGCATGCAGACGCCGCAGCGGGCCACTGTCATCGCCGATCCGTCTGGCGTGCTGACGATGACGGGGACGAATGGCGACGGTGGCGCGTCGACGGCCGATGGACAGCCGATCCGCGCGGCCCTGAAGTTCCAGGCGCGCGTCCGCGTCGTGGCGAGTGGCGGGACGACGACGGCGAATGGCGACGCGATCGTCGTGCGCGGCGCGGACTCGGCGACGCTATTCATCGCGGCGGCGACGAGCTATCGCAGTTACAAGGACGTGTCTGGCGATCCAGAACAATTGACGCAGACCGCGATCGCGCGCGCGGCCACGAAGCGTCTCGACGTGCTGCGCGAGGCGCACGTGCGCGACCATCAGCGCCTGTTCAATCGCGTCTCGCTCGACCTCGGCAGAACGGATGCGGCCGCGCAGCCGACCGACGCGCGCATCCGCGGCTTTGCCAGCGGCAACGATCCGGATTTCGCCGCGTTGTACTTCCAGTTCGGACGATATCTCCTCATCTCCAGCTCGCGTCCGGGCACGCAGGCGGCGAATCTTCAAGGTCTGTGGAACGACAGCATGGATCCGCCATGGGGCAGCAAGTACACGATCAACATCAACACGGAGATGAACTACTGGCCGGCCTCGTCGACGAACCTCGACGAGTGCCTCGATCCGCTGGCCGATCTCGTGCTCGACCTCGTGCAGACCGGCGGACGGATGGCGCAGGAGATGTACGGTGCGCGCGGATGGGTGACGCATCACAACACGGATTTGTGGCGCGCAACCGGCCCGGTCGATGGTCCGCAGTGGGGGATGTGGCCGACGGGCGGCGCCTGGCTGACCGTCGAACTGTGGGATCGCTATCGCTACACGGGCGATCGCGCCTTCGCCCGGAAGATCTATCCCGCGTTGTCAGGCGCCGCGCAGTTCTTCGTCGATACCCTCGTCGAGGAGCCGACGCATCACTGGCTCGTGACCTCGCCATCGCTCTCGCCGGAGAACTCGCATCCGTTCGGCACGTCGCTCGTTGACGGCCCGACGATGGATCAACAGATCCTGCGCGAGCTGTTCGACGATGCGGTCGAAGCGGCGGAGCTGCTCGGTGTCGATGCGGACCTGCGCGCGCAATGGAAGGCGACGCGCGCGCGGCTCGCGCCGATGCAGATCGGCAAGGACGGCCAGCTGCAGGAATGGCTGCAGGACTGGGACATGCAGGCGCCGGAGATTCATCACCGTCACGTGTCGCATCTGTACGGGCTGTTCCCGGGACACGAGATCGACATTCGCACGACGCCGGAGTTGGCGAACGCGGTGAAGCGCTCGCTCGAGATTCGCGGCGATCAGGCCACGGGTTGGGCGACGGCGTGGCGCATCAATCTGTGGACGCGCCTGGCGGACGGCAATCACGCGTACGAGATCCTGAAATTCCTGTTGAGCCCGGAGCGCACGTATCCGGACATGTTCGACGCACATCCGCCGTTCCAGATCGATGGCAATTTCGGCGGCACCGCGGCGATCGCCGAGATGCTGCTGCAGAGTCAGAACGACGAGGTGCAGCTGCTGCCGGCGCTGCCGAGCGCGTGGCCAGCGGGCAGCGTCAGCGGGCTTCGCGCGCGCGGCGGCTTCGACGTGTCGCTGTCGTGGAAGGACGGTGCGCTCCAGCGCGCGACGGTCGTCTCTCGACTCGGCCGTCCGTTGCGCGTGCGTCGCGGCGACGTCGTGAAGACCGTGCAGACGTCTGCAGGCCGCACGTACACGTTCACGGGGGATGCGCTGCGGTGAATCCGCGTCTGGATCTACTGCAGCCCTATCCGTTCGAAAAGCTGCGCGCGCTGTTCGCGGGCGTGACGCCGCCGGCCGATCTGGCCCCGATCCGACTGTCGATCGGCGAGCCGCAGCATCCGACACCGGCGTTCATTCGTCACGCACTCGTCGATCATCTGGACGGCTTGTCCGTCTATCCAACGACTGCGGGCGAAAGCGCGTTGCGCGAAGCCATGGCCGCGTGGTTTCGACGCCGATTCCGGCTGGATCGCCTCGATGCCGCCACCGAAGTGCTGCCCGTCAACGGCAGCCGTGAAGCGCTCTTCGCCTTCGCGCAGGCCGTCGTCGACGCCTCGCGCCCATCGCCGCTCGTCGCGTGTCCGAATCCGTTCTACCAGATCTACGAAGGCGCCACGCTGCTCACCGGCGCGCAGCCGGTTTTCCTCAGTCAGACGGCTGCAAACGGGTTCGGCGTCGACCTCGATGCGTTGACGGACGCCGACTGGTCGCGCGTCCAGCTCGTGTACGTCTGCTCGCCTGGCAATCCGACGGGACGCGTGTTGTCGCTCGCCGACTGGCGCGCGCTGTTCGAGTTGTCCGATCGCCACGGCTTCGTCATCGCGTCGGACGAGTGCTACTCGGAGATCTATCTCGACGAAGACGCGCCGCCGCTCGGCGGCCTCGACGCCGCACATCGTCTCGGCCGCGACGACTATCGCCGCCTCGTCGTCTTCACGAGTCTGTCGAAGCGATCGAACGTGCCGGGCCTGCGATCGGGTGGCGTCGCAGGCGACGCGTCGCTGCTGCGGAGATTTCTGCTGTATCGCACGTATCACGGTTGCGCGATGAGCCTCACCGTGCAACAGGCCAGCATCGCGGCCTGGAGCGACGAAACGCACGTCCGGGAGAATCGCGATCGCTATCGCGCCGCCTTCGACGCAGTCATTCCGCTGTTGCAGCCCGTGCTCGACGTCTATCGTCCCGACGGCGGCTTCTATCTCTGGGCGCGCACGCCGGGCGACGATGCGGCGTTTGCGAGGGCGCTGTACGCGACGACGAACGTGACCGTCTTGCCAGGACAATATCTCGGCCGCGAGGCGAATGGCGTGAACCCCGGTGCCGGCTACGTGCGGATTGCCCTCGTCCCCGACTATGATGCCTGCCTGGAAGCCGCGCAGCGTATCGCGGCGTTTTGTGAACGAAAGACGACGTAGGGGCGGCCCTTGTGGCCGCCCGACTTCGTAGACCGCAGCCCGTAGCCCGCAGCCCGAAATCATGTCCACTCAGACCCTCGAATCCCTGATTGACGCCGCATTCGAGCGGCGAACCGACATCTCGCCGTCTCGCGTGCCGGACGATCTCGCCGATGCGCTCGACGAGATCATCGCCGGCCTGAACGCCGGCCGCCTCCGCGTCGCCGAGAAGATCGACGGCCGGTGGGTGACGCATCAATGGCTGAAGAAGGCCGTGCTGCTGTACTTCCGCACGCACGACAACCGCGTGATGACGGGCGGGGAGCAGCGCTACTTCGACAAGGTTCCCGGCCGCTTCGACGGCTACACGGACGCGCAGTTTCGCGAGGGTGGATTCCGCGTCGTGCCGCCGGCCGCGGCGCGCGCTGGGACGTACATTGCGCCGAATGTCATCCTCATGCCGTCGTTCGTGAACATCGGCGCGTACGTCGACGAAGGCACGATGGTCGATACGTGGGCGACGGTGGGATCGTGCGCGCAGATCGGCAAGCACGTGCACCTGTCGGGCGGCGTCGGCATCGGCGGCGTGCTCGAGCCGCTGCAGGCGACGCCGACGATCGTCGAGGATCACTGCTTCATCGGCGCGCGCTCGGAGATCGTCGAAGGCGTCATCGTCGAGGCGCACTCGGTGATCTCGATGGGCGTGTTCATCGGCCAGAGCACGAAGATCTACGATCGCGCGACCGGCCAGATCGCCTACGGCCGCGTGCCGTCCGGCTCCGTCGTCGTGCCCGGCAGCTTGCCGTCGGCCGACGGCAAGTACTCGCTGGCCTGCGCGGTCATCGTCAAGCGCGTCGACGCGCAGACGCGCGCGAAGACGTCGATCAATGATTTGTTGAGAGACTGACGTGACCGACCGTCAGATTCAAGGCGCGACGCTGGGGCTGGCGAAGGCGCTGATCGCGCGCCGCTCGATCACGCCGGACGACGACGGCTGTCTGGAGATCGTGTCGCAGCGATTGGCATCGATTGGATTCGTCTGCGAGCGAATCGATCGCGGCGGCGTCGCGAATCTCTGGGCGACACACGGATCGGGCGCGCCCGTCGTGTGTTTTGCGGGTCATGTCGATGTCGTGCCACCGGGGCCGGCCGGGCAGTGGACGAGCGATCCGTTCACGCCGATCGAGCGCAACGGCTGGCTCGTCGGGCGCGGCGCGGCCGACATGAAGGGATCTGTCGCCGCAATGGTGACGGCGATCGAGCGTGTCACGGCTGCCGCGCCATCACATCGCGGTACCATCGCGCTGCTGCTCACGAGCGACGAGGAAGGCGACGCGGCCGACGGCACCGTCGCCGTCGTCGATGCCTTGCGCGCGCGTGGCCAGACCATCGACGCGTGTATCGTCGGCGAGCCAACGTCTGTGGAGCGCCTCGGCGACACGATCAAGAACGGCCGGCGCGGATCGCTCAGCGGGGTGCTGACCGTCCGCGGCGTGCAGCATCACATCGCGTATCCCGAACGCGGACGCAATCCCATTCATGCCGCTCTGCCGGCACTTGCCGAGCTGATCGCGACCGAGTGGGACGAGGGCAACGCGCACTTTCAGCCGACCAGCTTTCAGATCTCGAACGTCCATGCGGGGGTCGGCGCGCACAACGTCGCACCGGCCGCCATGGACGTCATGTTCAACTTCCGGTTCGCGACCGCGTCGACCGACGACGAGTTGAAGGCGCGCGTCGACGAGATCCTCACGCGGCACGGGCTCGACTATGACGTCCGCTGGTCGCTGTCCGCCGCACCGTTCGTGACCGGCCGCGGCGCGCTCGTCGACACGCTGACGCGCGTCGTCCTGGGCGTCACGGGTACCGCGCCGCAGTTGTCGACGAGCGGCGGCACGTCCGACGGCCGGTTCCTTGCGACGATCGCGCGCGAAGTCGCCGAGCTCGGCCCGTTGAACGAGTCGATTCACAAAGTCGATGAGCGCGTGGCGATCGCCGACCTCGAACGCCTGTCGGTGATCTACGAGCAGACGCTCGTGTCGCTGATCGAGGGCCGCTCGTCATGACCACCATGCGGGCGTTGCGGGCGGGCGGCTCGGTGGAAGACTTCTGCCGTGCCTGCAAGCTCGATCGCATGCACACGATCGTCGTGGTCGACGGTGACGGACAGCCGCTGCGTGTGACGTGCGGATACTGCGGCAGCGAGCACAACTATCGCGGTGGACCGCGGACGGGAACGCCGGAGGCGGCTGTCTCCGTTTCGCGGCCAGGCGCTTACGCCGATGCCGCGCCGGCACCACGGTCTCGATCGGGTGCCGCGTTCCCGGTCGTTTCCGATCGCGAACGAAGCCACGATCCTGTGAGCGTGCCCCATATGTCAGACGATCTCGAGTTGTTGTTGCGCCGCATCATCCGTGAAGAAGCAGGCGTGTCCACCGTCGTGCCCGCCGACAAGTGGCGGGGCGGCTCGCTGGTCCTGAAGCCCGGGACGCCGGGGCTTCAGGAGAAGTCCTGGCCGATCGAGACGTTTTTCCACAAGGTCGTCATGCTCCGTAATCGCCTGCGCACGCTCGAGCAGCAGGTCAATGCGTCGGATCTGCCCGAGGACGCGAAGGTGAAGCTGCAGTCGTACGTCACGGGCTGCTACGGCTCGCTGACGAGCTTCAACGTGCTGTTCGCGGACGACGACGATCAGTTCAAGGGAAGCGGGGAGTGACGCGCGGTCAGTAGCCAATCACGCGCAGCCCGGGCACACGTGAAAAATCCTTCACGTTGCGCGTAATGAGCGGGGCGTCGTCGAGCAGCGCGGCGGTCGCGATCAGCAGATCCATCACCGGCATCGGCATGCCGCTTCGCGTCGTCGAGGCGAGCAGCCGCGCGTACGTCGGCGCGAAGCGCGCATCCGGATAGGCGATCACGAGGTTGCCGAGGAATCGATCGAGCTCCTCGTGCTCGCGCAACGGCTTCTTCGCGAGCTCGGCGCCGACGCGCAGCTCACAGAGGACGTGGACCGAGATCGCCAGCGTCTCGTTCTCGTCGAGCGATTCGAACACGTCGAATGCGGGGCCCGGCCGTTCCTTCGTGGCCTCGCGCAGCAGATCGATCAGCACGGAGCTGTCGAGATGCGTCACAGCGTCACCGCCCGCGCCGGATCGAGCGGACGCGCTTTCACCTGACGCTCCATCGCGTCGATCGCATCATCGCTGACGCGCGCCTTGCGGGCATTCGCCAGGAAGGCCTTCGTCGTCGGCTGCGCGCCGAAGTGCGCCTTGATGACGTCCGAGAACGATTGCCCCTCGTCCTTGCGACGGGCCAGGAGCGTGTACGCCGGAAGGTCGATGGTGATGGTTTTGACTGCCATGCACTTACAGTGCACTTGTCGTCGTCTGGCGGTCAAGTAATTTTTCAGGCTCTAGCCGAATTTATGTTTGAAATTAACGTAAGGCAGATCTACTCTACGCATATCTGAACTAGGTATGTCGACATCACGCGACCGTCACGACCTGTTTCCAGGTGCGCTCGAGATGATGATCTTGCAGACGCTGCGGCTGGGTCCGCTGCACGGCTATGCGCTCGCGCAGGCGATCCGGCGCCAGTCGGACGATCTCGTCCACGTCGAGGAGGGATCGCTCTATCCCGCGCTCCAGCGCATGTTGAAGGCCGGCTGGCTCGCCGCCGAGTGGGGCACGTCCGCGCGCAACCGCCGCGTGCGCATCTATCGTCTGACGACGGCGGGACGGCAGCAGCTCGAGCGGAAAGTGTCGGCGTTCGAGCGGCTGCTCACGGGCATCACCAAAGTGCTGCGGCCGCACGAGTCATGAGCCTCTGGGATCGGCTCCTGCGATCGCGGCGCGTCACGCGCGAGGTCCGCGACGAGCTTCGCGCGCATCTCGACGAACGCGTCGACGATCTCGTCGAGGACGGCGTGCCGGAAGTCGAGGCCTATCGCCGCGCGCGCGTCGAGCTCGGCAACGCGACGCGCGCGATCGAGGACAGTCGCGGCATATGGGCCTCGCGCGTGCTCGATCAGCTCGCGCGCGATTTGCGCTGGACCTGGCGCGGCTTGCGCGCGCGTCGTGGACGCGCGGTGCTCGCCGGTGTGCTGCTCGCGCTGGCCGTCAGCGCGAACGTCCTCGTCTTCGTCGCCGTGGACGCGCTGGTGTTCGATCGCAATCCGTATCCGAACGTGCGCCAGCTCGTCACCTTCGATCGCTGGCTCGTGGCGGCCGACCTCGCGGAGTGGCGCCGCCAGCCGGATCTCTTCGCGTCGGTCGAGGGCTGGTTTTCCGGGACGACATTCCTGCTCGGGGCGGATCGAGCCGAGCACCTTTCGCTCGTCAACGTGACTCCGGGGCTCTTCGAGTCGCTTGGCGTCCGGCCCGCCTGGGGGCGCGGGCTCACGCGCGATGACAGCGCGCGGATGGACGAACAGGCCGTGCTCGTGTCTGCGGCGCTCGCTCGGCGGCGGTTCGGATCGCCCGAGGCGAGCCTGGACCAGTTGATTCCCACGGCCGCCGCGCCCTTGCGCGTCGTCGGCGTGATGCCGCCGGGGTTCTCTTTTCCATCGAATGGCTCCGACATCTGGCGGGTTCTCGATCCGGCCGGTCCGCTCATGCGAAACCGCGCCGGCCTGAGCGGGATTGGCCGCGTTCAGGACGGCATGTCCTTCTCGACGCTCGCTCAGGCGGTGACGCAACGGAGTCCTGCCGTTGCCGCGTCCACCGGGGTCGCGAAGGACATCGTCTACAAGGTGCAGCCGTACGGCCTCGTGCGCGGCGGCCGCGATCGGGTGCGAATGTTCGATGTCCTGCTCGGCGCGGCCCTGTGCCTGCTGCTGACGGCCTGTGTCAACGTGCTCAACCTCGAGTTGACCGTCGTCCTGGGACGCGTGCGCACGTTCGCCGTCCAGTCGGCGCTCGGCGCGAGCCGCGGGACGTTGATTCGCGTGGCCGTTCTCGAAGGGCTCGTACTCGTCGGCGCGTCGGGGCTCGCGGCGTGGCTGCTGGCGACGCTGACGCTGCCGGCCCTAGGGGCGGCGCTGCCTGAGCCGCTTCGGCTCTCGACGTCGAAGACATTGGCGCTCGACGGCCGTGCGATGGTCTACATGCTCGTGATGGCGATCGCGATCTGGGTGATCGCCGCGCTGCCGCCCGTGATCTACACGTCGCGGCTCGATCTGTCGAAGCCGCTGAAGATCGACGATCGCTCGACGTCGCCCCGCCGCGTCGGCACGCGGGTCCGGCGCGTGGTGACGATCGCCCAGGTCGCGCTGGCCGTGTTGCTCGTCATCGTCGGCGGCCTCTACGTCCGGACGTACTCCAGCCTTCTTGCGCAGCCGAAGGGCTTCGATAGCACGAACCTCGCCAGCGTGTCGATGGCGTTGCCGATGCGGTTCTATCCGTCGGCGGTCAGCATGCGGCAGCTTTCCGATGCCATCGTCGAACGCCTTCGCGCCCAACCCGGCGTCGTCGATGCCATCGACGGGCCGACGCCGCCGTCCATCGGCAATTCGCCGACCGTCGGCGTGCGCATGGTGATCGACGATCAGGTGCGTGACGCCGGAACGAGCCGGACGTTCGCACTGGCGGTCACCGAGATCGATCCTCGATATCTCCAGTTCCTCCAGGTGCCGCTCGTCGCCGGGCGCTGGCTCGCGCAGGGCGATGATCCGACGGCCGCCGTCGTCAGCGATCGAGTCGCGACGCGCTTCTGGCCATCCGTCGAGGCGGCCATTGGCGGCACCTTCGATGCCGTCGACCAGAGCGGCCGTCGTACGAGGATGTGGGGTTCGGGGGCGCATCGCGTCGTCGGCGTCTTCGCCGACTATCGAACGCACGATCGCGACGGCCCGTACGCCTCGCGAGCCCCCTGGGAGGAGATCGACGCCTTTGTCGCTCGTCAGCCGCTGGCGCCACCGCCGACCGTTGGTCCAGGTGAGCTCGACACCGGCGGCTCGTATGGAATCGTCGGCGTGCTTGCGCGACTGGACTCGCACGAACGCGCCAATGCGGTGCTGGCGGCCGTTCGCCGTATCGATCCGCGCCTCACGACGTCGATCGAGTTCGTCGACGACGTCTACGCGGAGCAGTACCGCACGACGCTGCTGGCGACGCGCATCGTCGGCGGCTTCGCCGTGACGTCGTTCATCATCGCGATGGCCGGGCTGTACGGCGTGATGGCGTTTCTCGTTGCAGGGCGCACGCGCGAGATCGGCATCCGCATGGCGCTCGGCGCCGATCGCGCGCGCATCGGGCGCTTCGTGATGGGCTCGTCGCTACGGCTCGTCTTCGCCGGCGCCACGATCGGCATCGCCGCCGCCGTGCTCGTCTCGCGCGCGATCGCGTCGCAGCTCTTCGGCGTGACGCCGACCGATCCGACGACGTACGTCACTGTGGCGTTCGTGACGATCGTGACGGCCTCGCTCGCGACGTGGCAGCCAGCCCGCCGCGCCGCGCGCGTCGATCCCGTTCAAACACTGAGGGCGGAATAGATCTTGCGACGTTCGCTTACTGGCTTCTGAGCAATCGAAGAACGTCGCCCCGAGCCTGTCGAGGCTAACGTCGAACTTCTATTTGCCAGGCCTCTTGCCCGTAATCCGTCCGAGTAGCTTGACGGCGTAGTAGCCGGCGCGATTGCGGACTTCGCTGAGATCGCTCGGGCCGTTCGGGATCCCGAGGGGTCCCAGTGCCTGCACCGCCGAACCGTCGCCTTGATCGGGGTGCACCGCGATCCAATAAAGGATCTTGATCAGATCCTCCTTGGGGATCTGCTGCTCGATCTGATCGAACACGAGCAGCGGAACGTACGGCTCTGACGGCAGCTGGAAGATGTCGACGACCGACGGCACGTAGAGCAGATTGCGCACGCGCTGTACGGGATCGGCGACTTTGCCCGGCGTCCAGTCGGGCAGCGCCGCTGCGAGTGCATCCAGATCAGCGGAGACGTCCTGATCGGGCTGCTGATCCGACGTCGCGATTGGCGTGAAGACGCCGTTGTCTGGTGGCAGACGATCGAAGACGAGCTTGTCGTCGATGTTTTGCATCGTCACGGCCTGCCATGACGTGGGCTCGTGCCCGGAGGCTGTCTCCGCCGGCTTGGGCGGTGCCGGCGTCTCCGGCGATGTCGCCGGCGCGTTGGCGACAGGTGGTGGACCGGGCATCGCGCCGGTCATGCCGAGGGGCAGCGGCGGTGACGAACGTTCACCCGCAGGCGGATGCGGAGTCGCCGGCGGCGCGGATGCGTGATCGTTCGGCGCCGTTGGTCCGGCTTCCGGCGGCGGGGACGGCGCGCGCGTCGAGGTCGATGGCTGCTGCGGCGTGGGCGGCGCCGCGGCGGGCACAGCCGACCGTGACGAAGGCGGCGCGGACGGTTCGACTGACGCTGTTGGCGCAGGGCTCGTCGACGGCGTCGAGGGCGTCGACGCCGATGTCGCCGGCGACTCCGCCGGCAGGATCGACGCGATGCGGCCCTTCGCCTCCGCCGCGACGCCGACCGCGACCCACGCCACGAGCGCGGCCGCGATCCAGCCTTTGCCGCCGCGTCCCACGAACCGCTGCTGCGCGTCCCAGCGGAAGAGCCGCGTGCCCGCGATCGCGCTAGCTGCGCCGATCGTCACCAGCGCGAGCAGGCTGAAGCGCGAGGCGGCGAGGCCGTTGCCGTTGACCGCGGTCTGCAGCGCTTCGACGGCGTAGCGTCCGGGGAAGAAGGCGGACAGATGTTGCGCCCAGTCGGGCAGGCTCGCGAGCGGCACGGCGACGCCGCCGATGATCAGCATCGGCAGGAAGATGCACTGTCCGAGCGCCTGCACCGCCGGCACGTTGTCCGCGAGCGTCGCGATCACCATGCCGAGTCCGAGGAACGCGAATGCGACGGCCGTGAACGCGATGCCCAATTGGATCGGATGCCGCGGAAACGGCATGCCGATCAGCATCGCGAGCACGATCTGCAGCAGCGCGGCGAGAATCAGCAGCACGTAGCGCGCGGCGACCGTGCTGCCGACCACGCTCAACATCGACACGGGCGCGAGACGGATGCGCCGCCACACGCCGCGCTCGCGCTCGCTCACCAGCGTCGTCGGCAGCCCGAAGCACGCGCCGCCGAGCACGGTCACGGTGAGCAGCTCGCCCATGTGCCGCACGAGTGGCACGCGGTCGTAGCGGTAGAGCACCCAGAACGCGATCAGGAAGATCGTCGGGAACGCGTAGCCGTAGATGAGCGCCATCGGGTTGCGGAAGTGCAACCGCAGGCTCGTTCGCAGCTGTTGCAGGAGCGCGCGCATGTCAGTCTCGAAGCGCCGCGCCGGTCAGCTCGATGAACACGTCCTCGAGCGTGGCCTTCTGCACGTGGAGATCGACGAGCTCGGCATTCGCCGCCTGCAGCCGCGACAACAGCAGTGAGACGGCCCGAGATGGCTGTGTCGTGTGAAATCGCGCACGCTCGCCGTCGACGGTGACGTCCTGTGCGGACGGCAAATCGGCGAGCCACGCCGCGTCAATCGCGCGCGTGACGACGATCGACACCAGATGCTGTCCCGCCGATCGCGTCGTCAGCTCCGTCGGCGTGCCGGTGGCGATGATGCGGCCGTGATCGAGGATCGCGATGCGATCGCAGAGCGCCTGCGCCTCGTCCATGTCATGCGTGGTGAGCAGCACGGTGTGGCCGTCCTGCTTCATGCGCGCGATCTCGGCGTGCAGCTCGCGACGGGACTGCGGATCGAGGCCGGCCGTCGGCTCGTCGAGAAAGATGAGCTCGGGATCGTTGACGAACGCGAGCGCGAGCGCGAGACGTTGGCGCTGGCCGCCGGACAACGTGTCGAACGCGACGTCGGCTTTTTCGGCGAGGGAAAACCGTTCGAGCAAGGCCACCGGATCCAGATGCTTGCGATAGAACGATCCGAACAGCTCGAGCGCTTCGCGTGGCGTGATCTTGTCCTGCAGCGCCGTCGATTGCAGTGACGCACCGATCCGCTGCTTGACCTCGCGCGGCTGCTGTCGGGCGTCGATGCCGCAGACGTCGATCTGGCCGGCGTCCGGATCGCGAAGCCCGATCACGCACTCGATCGTCGTCGTCTTGCCGGCGCCGTTCGGACCGAGCAGGCCGAAGATCTCGCCGTCGTGAATCTCGAAGCTCACGCCGCGCGCCGCTTCGACGCGGCCGTACCGCTTTTGCAGATCGCGAACGATGACCTTGGCGGGCATGATCGTGTGCTTGTTGATTTTACCAACCTCGTTCGGGTGGTGATATCGTGCCGGCTTACCGCTTGCGGCTTGGGGCCTGACGACGCGCAGGGGCGGCACTTGCGGCCGACCGACGCCGTAGCCCGTGGCCCGTAGCCTGAATCGAGGTGCTGACGTGACGATGGGGCGTCGAACGTTTCTGGGACAGATGGCGGCGGCTGGTGTGCTGGCATCGACGAGAATTGGCGCGGCCGGAGAGGCCGCAAGGCGGGGGCGATTGACGACGATCGGCATGCAGCTCTACACCGCGCGCACCGAGATGGCGAAGGACGTCGAGGGGACGCTCGCGAAGATCGCTGGCATCGGCTACAAGGAAGTCGAGTTCGCTGGCTACTTCGACAAGACGCCGCAGCAGATCCGTCAGATGCTCGATCGTCACGGTCTGACCGCGCCGTCGGCGCACATCGATCTGACGACGATCAGCACGAAGCTGCCACAGACGCTCGACGCCGCGCACACCATCGGCCACCGCTTCATCGTCATGCCGTATCTCGACGACGCGACGCGCGCGCAGCCGGACATCTTCAAGAAGGTGGCGGACACGTTGAACAAGGCCGGTGAAGAATCGAAGAAGGCCGGCATCCGCATGGCGTACCACAATCACAACTTCGAGTTCATTGAGACGAACGGCACATCGGGGTTCCAGCAGCTCATGCAGGATCTCGATCCAGCGCTCGCGGACGTCGAGCTCGATCTGTGCTGGGCCGTGTCGACGGGGCAGGATCCGGTCGCGCTGTTCCGGAAATATCCGAATCGGATTTCGATGGTGCACGTGAAGGGATTGCGGAAGAAGCCGGCGGAGGGCGCGTCTGCGCCGATCCCGCAGGTGCTGCCGGATGTCACCGAGGTTGGCAGCAACGGCGACTCGATCGAGTGGAAGTCGATTCTCGCGCAGGCCTCGGCGAGCGGCGTGCAGCACTACTTCGTCGAGCACGATCAGCCGAAGGATCCGTTCGCCAGCCTCGAGGCGAGCTATGGATATCTGAAGGGGCTGACGTTCTAGAAGGCTCGGGGCGTGAGGCTCGAGGCTTGAGGTAATACGTCGCGACACGGGGCGGCCACGAGGGCCGCCCCTACACATCAAGCCTCACGCCTTTCTCATCCCCTCGTTCCCGCCGTCTCGACCGCCGCCTTGCGGCGATCGTTGTGCGGCACGCGCCAGTTGACCTTCGGCAGGAACAGCGACTGATCGACGCGGTCCTTGTAGCGCACCGCGACGTTCATCAGCGAATCGAGCAGCCCCTGGCCGAGCAGATGCGGCTGCAGG
>DASZVJ010000238.1:0-7326 GCA_035547155.1 Vicinamibacterales bacterium | reverse complement strand
TCCCCGATCTCTTTCAGGAATCGAGCACGTACTATGCGATCGGCTTTCGCGGCGACATGACCGTCCGGCGCGATCCGCACAAAATCCGCGTCAGCATCCGCGATCGTCCGGCTCTGACCGTGCGAGCGCGATCGACGTATTACGCGGGTGCTTCTGATACGGACGCAGACGCGGCGAAGACGCCCGCACCCAGCGATCCGTTGCGCGCGGCCGTCGCATCGCTCCTGCCGGATCAAACACTCCATCTCCAGCTCGCCGCGACGCCGACGTTCCTCGCGAGCGGCGAGACGGGCATCAACGTGCTGCTCGGCCTCGACGGTCCGACCACGCCGCGAAAGGTGGCGCTCCTGCTCGGCGTCTTCGATCGCTTCGCCAAACAGATCTCGTCGGTGCGCGCGGACGCCCAGGCCGAGCCGGCGCCGGATGGTTCGGGGCTGATCTGGCGATCGCATTTCCCCCAGAAATCTGGCGACTACGAGCTTCGTATCGGCGTGCGGGACTCGGACCAGGCCGGCAGCGTGTACGGCTATGTCGAGGTGCCGGATCCCGGGCGCGCGCCGTTCGCGTTGTCGGGCGCAAGGCTCGCGACGAACGGTCAGCCGACGCTGCAACGACGATTCTCGAACGGCCAGCCGTTCTCGGTGTGGACGGAGTTGCACGGCCGAACGCCATTACGCAAGGACGCCGCGCTGACGCTCGAGATTGTCGACGCGCACGGGCGTAGCGTCCGTGAACAGACGCACGTCGTGCCGATCGCCAGCTTCGGCGCGGGTAATGTCGCCGACGTGCGTCTCGACGTGCCCACGCACGACCTCGCGGCGGGCCGCTATGTCCTGCGTCTGATGCTCAAAGGCGGGAAGCCCGTGCCGCAGGACGAGCTAGCGTTCGACCTGGAGTGAAGCAGCTGACGCGAGTGCCACTCGCGCGTCGTGCGCGTAGACGTTGAACCGCTCTCCGCGTACGAAGCCGACGAGCGTCATTCCGCCCTGCGTGGCGAGATCGACGGCCATGCTCGACGGCGCGGAGACGGCGGCGAGCAGCGGCACGCCGGCGAGCAGCGCCTTCTGCACGAGCTCGAACGACAGGCGGCCGCTCACGCACAGCAGCACGTCGCTCAGCGGCAGGCGGCCGTCGAGCCACATCCGGCCGATCAATTTGTCCACGGCGTTGTGACGGCCGACGTCCTCAGCGCTGCGCTCGAGATGGCCGTCGCGATCGAACAATCCTGCGGCGTGCAGCCCACCGGTTTCCGCAAACGCGCGCTGCGACTCGCGCAGCGTCGAGGGCAGCGTCGAGATGATGGCCGCGGGCACGGTCCACGCAGCCGCGGCGACCGTGACGTCGCGCTCGAGCGAGTCGACACTCACCCGCCCGCACATCCCGCACGACGAGTTCATCGTCACCTGCCGCCGCGCGCGCAGAATCTCCGGCAGCGCGGCCGCGCGAGACGGCGCAAGCGTGACGTTGACCGACGAGGCGTCCGCGTCGACGGCGATCGACACGACGTCGATGCGATCGCCGATGACGCCTTCGCTGAAGAGAAATCCGGCCGCGAGATCGCGATCCGCGCCGGGCGTCCGCATGATGACCGAGAACGGCTCGCCGTTCAGCCGGACTTCGAGCGGCGCCTCGACGGCAACGGCGTCGCGTGCAGACGTCGCCTCGCCGGCATCGACGCGCAGCACCTCACACGCGCGAACGGCCTCGGACATGGGAACAGCGTATCGCGCTATCTCCCTTGGATGTACTCGCGCAAGAATCCGTTCTCGTAGGCCGTCTCGTCGAGCGTCGTTTTGACGGCATCGCCGATCGAGATCAAACCGACGACGCGGCCGGCGTCCATGATGGGCAGATGGCGGATGCGGTGCTTCGTCATGATGCCCATCGCGTAGTCGACATCGTCATCGAGCAGGCCGACGACGAGATCGGTCGTCATCGCGGCTTTGACGCAGACCTCGTCGAGCCGATCCGCGCTGTCGAGGCATTCGCGGAGCACGTCGCGCTCCGTCACGATGCCGCGCGTGATGCCGTCGGCGTCGATGACGAGCAGCGCGCCGATGCGATGCGCCATCAGCACGCGCACGACGTCTTGAATCGAATCGTCGGGACAGACCGAGTACACGTGACGGCCCTTCGCGAGCAGGACGTCTCGAACCTTCATAACCGCCTCCATGCCAGCGCAATGCTGGGGACAGGACATCGGACCGGCCGGAGAGGACGGCGCGGTCAGGCGAACGGATTGGCCGGTTCGGGCAGGATACGGCCGGGCGGTCGGCCGGTCAAGAACAAGAAGAAAGATGCGAGCGCGGGTGGTCTGAAACGAGGATGGCCCGGGCAGACGCACGTCGCGTCCGCGCCGGGCCATCGATCCAGGAGGGGGTTAGTGCTTGTTGAGCGGCAGCGACACGCCGAAGAAGAAGCGCGTCGCGTCGGCATCGGCGAATATGAACGAGATCTCGCCGCGGAAGTTCAGGTTGGGCTTCCACGCGATGTCCACGCCGAAGCCGAGACCCGGATCGAAATCCGTGTCGCCACAGCAATGCACGAGACCCACGACGAACTGGCCGTAGGGCACGACTTTGCCGCGCGTGTTGAAGGTGTACCGGCCGCCGCCCATGATGGAGGTCACGGTGCCGCCGTCGAAATGATTGAGGCCGAGATCGCCGACGATGCCGATCCGGCCGTTGCCGGTCGTCGTCAGCGTGTTGAAGAGCACGTTACCGGCCACGCCGATGCCCGTCGACTCGGCGACGTTCATGAACGTCAGGCCGGCGCTGGCCAGCACGGTCGAGTCGTTGCCGCCGGTGACCGGCCGGTTTGGCTGCTGCGCCTGAGCCGCCGCGGGCGACATCACCGCCAGCGCGAGCGCCAGGCTACACGAACCTATCAGATACCTCATGCTCACACGAACCTCCAGAAAATGAACAACCGCCAGGATTAAGGAGCCCACCCATGGTACCCCAGAGGCTGGCACCGCAGATTAGCGAAACACGGCAAAAGAAATTCGAAAGCGTGAGCGCTCAGGCCAACGTGCGCGAGCGATTGGCGAAGCCATAGCGCGCGGCGATCGGATAGCGCCGGCCGATGCCGAACGCCTTCGACGAGATCTTGATCCCGGGCGCCGCCTGGCGCCGCTTGTACTCGCTGGCGTCGATGCGGCGCAGCACGTCGGCGACGATCGCGCGATCGTGGCCGCGCGCGACGATGGCGTCGAGATCGAGCGCGTCCTCGATGTAGGCCTGGACGATCGGATCGAGCACGTCGTACGGCGGCAGGCTGTCGGTGTCGCGCTGATCGGGCCGCAGCTCCGCGCTTGGCGGCTTCGTCATCGTGGACTGCGGGATGATCTCGCGCTCGCGGTTCACGTACTCCGCGAGGCGGTACACGAGCGTCTTCGGCACGTCGCTGATCACCGCAAGCCCGCCGCACATGTCGCCGTAGAGCGTGCAGTAGCCGACGGCGAGCTCCGACTTGTTGCCGGTGGACAGCAGGATCGAGCCGAACTTGTTCGAGAGCGCCATCAGCACGGCGCCGCGCGCGCGCGCCTGGATGTTCTCTTCCGACGTGTCGGGCGTCAGCCCGGCGAACACCGGCGCGAGCGCGTCGAGGTGTGCCTGGTAGATGCCGTCGATCGGGATCAGCCGGTAGTCGATGCCCAACCGCTGCGCGAGCGCCTCGGCGTCGTCGATGCTGCCTTGCGACGAGTAGCGGCTCGGCATCGCGACGCCGAGCACGTTCGACGGCCCGAGCGCGTCGGCGGCGAGACACGCCGTGAGCGCAGAGTCGATGCCGCCCGACAGTCCGAGCACGGCGCGGTGGAATCCGCACTTGCGCGCGTAGTCGCCGAGCCCGAGCACGAGCGCGCGATACGCGGCCTCTTCCGACGATGCGCTCACGGGACGCACGATCGGCTGGGGTGCGGACGCGGTGCGCGGTCCGATCGGCACGTCGCAGACGAGGAAGTCCTCGTCGAAGTCGCGGGCGCGCACGATCTCGCGGCCGTCCGGCGCGATGCCGATCGAGTGGCCGTCGAAGACGATCTCGTCGTTGCCGCCGACCTGGTTGAGATAGAAGAAGTAGCGCCCGTACGTCACGGCGGCCTGGCGGATCATGCGCCGCCGCAAATCGGCCTTGTCCAGCTCGAACGGGCTCGCGGAGATGTTGATGAAGATGTCCGGCTGCTGCGACGCGAGATCGGCGACGGGATCGCGGTGATACAGCCGCCGCGGCCAGAAGTCCTTGTCGTTCCAGACGTCCTCGCAGATCGTGACGCCGAGGCGCACGCCGTGCAGCTCGAGCGGCGACACGTCGGCGGCCGGCTCGAAGTAGCGATCCTCATCGAAGACGTCGTACGTCGGCAGCAGCGACTTCGCGCGGCGGCCGGCGATCGCGCCGCCGCTGCAGAGCGCGGCCGCGTTGCGCAGCGGCTTGCCCGGCGAGCTCGCGTTGCGATCGACGAAGCCGATGAGGATCGCGAAGCGATCGTCGGTCAGCGCGGCGACGCGATCGACCAGCTCGAGATTGGCGTCGACGAACGCGTCGTGCGTGACGAGATCGCGCGGCGGATACCCCGTGGCGGCCAGCTCCGACAGGACGAGCAGATCGGCGCCGGCCTCACGCGCGCGCGCCGCCGCGTCGGCGATCTTGGCGAGGTTCGCGTCGAAGGCGCCGACCGTGAAATTGAGCTGCGCGAGGGCGAGCCGCATGACGCGCGCCCCCTCAGGTCCGCGGGCCAGGCAACAGCAGGCCGTTGAGGATCCAGCTCACGACGCTCACCACGAGCGCGCCGATGAGCGCCGGCCAGAACCCGGCGATCGAGAAGCCCGGCACGAGCAGCGACGTCAGCCACAGACAGATCGCGTTGACGACGAAGATGAAGAGTCCGAGCGTGACGAGCGTGAACGGCAGCGTCAGCAGCAGGATGACCGGGCGCACGGCCACGTTGACCAGCCCGAGCAGCGCGCCGGCCGCCAGCGCGGCTCCGGTCCCCGACAGCTGCAGGCCCGGCACCATGCGCGCCGCGATCAGGATCGCGAGCGCGTTCAGGAACAGGCGCGCGAGAAATCGCATCGCTCAGCCCTCGACCAGGGCTTTCAACCGCGCGAGATCGGACGTGAGGGCGGCGCGCATCGGGCCTTCGATCATCGACGCCGGCAGGAAGCCGAGCCCCGCGGGCTCGCCGACGTTGCGCACACGCGCGCGCGATCCGCCGGCGGATCGCTGGATGTCGTAGCGCACCGTGCCGAGGAACGGCCCGTCCGAGATGCGCAGCGTCAGCACGTGCGGAAAATGGACGGCCTCGACTTCGGTCACCCACGCGATGTCGCGTCCCATCACCCGCCCGCGATGCCGGACCTTGGCGCCGGGTGCCAGCGCCTGATCGATCAACTCGACGCTCTGCACCATCTCGATCCAGTCCTTCTCGCGCTGCGGATCGAACATGATGGCCGCGATGTCAGCGGGATCGGCGGCGATTTCGATGTCGGCGGACACGTCGATGGGCATGGCGATCAAAATATCGCACTAGCTCGCTATCGCGCTATCGCACTATCTGCCTCCCATCGGACTATCTGGCTATCTGCCGCCCATCTTGCTATCTGGCTATCTCATCGTGCTATCGGCCTATCGACGAGCCAGTGGCGGAGATAGTCCGATGGGAGGCAGAGGCAGATAGCGCGATGTGAAGCAGATAGCTCGATGGTCAGATAGTGCGATAGCGCGATAGTGAGATAGCGAGATACAACGCTCTCATCTCCCTATCTCCCTATCATCTCCCGCTTCCGCCTGACGAGCTGCACGGCCAGGCCCCAGGGGTCGCGGAGCATCGCCAGCTCGTCGCCGGACTCGGCGCGGCGGATGTCGCCGACCGCCGTCGCGCCGGCGGCGATCAGGCGGGCGCGCGCCGCGGCCACGTCGTCGGCGCGAAACGCGATGTGCAGCGCGATGGGATCGATCTGCCAGTAGTCGGGCTGCGCAACCGACGGGTTGTTGTAGAACTCGAGCATCACCGCATCGCCGTCGTCGGCGAGAAACCGGCCGAACGGCGGCCCGGCTTCCGCGCGTTTGACCGTCAGCCCGAGATGATCGACATACCACTGGCTGAGCGCCACCGGGTCCTTGACTTGATACGCCACGTGCTCGATTTTCACGACCGCCTCCATGCGCGTCGATCCGCCAACGTCGGCGCGCCGGAGCGATAATACCCGCATCCTGCGAGGTGCCGTCGTGAGAGTCGTCCTTCGTCTCTGTGCCGCCGTGTACGCGGCGACCATGATGTCCGTCCTGCTGTCGAACGTGCCGCTGATGGCGTCCGTCGGCCCGCGCGAGCGCGCGACGGCCAACGCGCCCGCGTCAGCCGCCGACACCGGATGGGTTCGCGCCGACACGTCGATCGCATGGCAGAACGGCGAGTCCGTCGTCTGGCGATTCACGTTCGATCCGAAAAGCGGCAAGCCGTACTTCGATCCGCTGGGCCCCGCCGGCGGCCCGAGCCTGACGAACTTCAAACCGCAGGATCATCCGTGGCACTACGGCCTGTGGTTCTCGTGGAAGTACATCAACCACGTGAACTACTGGGAGGAGAATCGCAGCACGGGCAAAGCCGAGGGCCTGACGAGCTGGACGCCGCCGGTGATTGCGACGACGCCCGACGGCAGCGCGCGGATCGCGATGGACGTGTCGTACACGAATCCGGACGGGCGCGTCGACGTGACCGAGCATCGCGAGATTCGCGTCAGCGCGCCGGACGCGAACGGCGGGTACGCGATCGACTGGCGCGCGCACTTCGTCGCAGGCCCGGCCGGCGCCGTGCTCGATCGCACGCCCATGCCGAACGAGCCGGGCGGCCAGGTCAATGGCGGCTACGCGGGACTCGGCGCGCGACTCCCCTCCGCGCCACTCGTCATGTCGGTCGTCACGACCGACGGTCCCGTGACGGACTTCGTGAACGATCGCGCGCGGCCGAACGCGGCGGCCGTCGGCTGCAACTTCAGCCAGGACGGCGCGACCGTCGGCGGCCTCGCGATCCTGAGCGATCCGGCGAACATGGGCGAGCGCGCGCCGTGGTACCTCATCGACAATCCGACGATGCGCTTCGCCGATCCGGCGGTGCTCGCGCCGGCCGTCAAGACGCTCGCGCCGGGCCAGACGTGGGATCTGCATTACGCCGTGCTGCTCTCGCGCACCGCGTGGACGCCCGAACGGCTGCGCGCGGCGATGGCCGCCTGGAAGTGACGCTCACTTCGCCAGCGCTTCGGCGAGCACGCGGCCCTGCGCGTTCGGCAGCGTCACGCCCGAGAGAAACGCCAGCGTCGGCGCGATGTCGGC
>DASZVJ010000237.1:0-13444 GCA_035547155.1 Vicinamibacterales bacterium | reverse complement strand
TCGTGACGAGCGTGGCGATTCCCAACCGGCCGGTCTTTCGGGCACAGGAAGTCTGCGAGCTCGCGGAGTTGCAGCCGTACGTGCTCAGGACGTGGGAGGCGGAGTTTCCGGACCTCGGCGTCACGAAGGGCGCCGCGGGCGCGCGCGTCTACCGGCGCGCGGATGTCGAGCGCGTGCTGCGCATCAAGCACCTGCTTTTCGTCGACGGCCTGACGCTGGCCGGCGCGCGCAAGCGGCTGAGCGAAGAAGGGCTGGTGCAGACGGAGGAGCCGGTCATCGACTCCGACGTCGCCGCGCTGATCGACGGCGAGACGCGTCATCAGCTGCGCGAAGTGCGGCGCGGCCTGCAGTGGATTCTGGCGGTGCTCGGCGATGAAGGGCAGCAGGTGCCCGACTTCGTGATGCGTGCGGAGACGGCCGCGCCACGGCGCGCCTCGAAGCCGGTGGCCTCGAAGGCCAAAGTCGCGACCGCGAAGTCCGTAAAGAAAGGCCCGCCGAAGCGGGGCAGGAAGTAGGGAAGTGCATTTCAAAACTTCGAAGTTCGAACTTCGAAGTTCGAAATTGACGGTGCGCCTCAGGCGCACGTGACAATTCTGAAACGCGCTCGAGTTCGATCGGGATGTAGCGCAGCCTGGTAGCGCACCTGACTGGGGGTCAGGGGGTCGTGGGTTCGAATCCCGCCATCCCGACCAATCAAATCAAGCACTTACAAGCCGGCCCCCAGCCGGCTTTTTCGTTGGGGTAACACTGGGGGGAACAAGCTCACCAGACTGGCGTGACGCGCTCGTCATTGAGCCGCCCCATCACTTTGAGAAGAAGCGTTCCTTCATAGGTCAAGACGGTCGTTGAGTCGCGGACGGCGTGATTCTGCAAGATTAGAACGCCGGCCTGGGTCAAGTTGTGCGCCGAGAATGGGTCGAACGAGTGTCGCGGGTCGAGTGTCGCTGAGAGCGTGCTTACAGTCGAAAGCACCAGCCGATCGACCTCGGGCAAATGCACTGCATCAATGACGACATGCAATCGCCGCAATCGATCGGCTGCGATCTCCCTCCGGCAATACATCGCGAAGGCGCGTCCGTGCAGCGCGGGTTTCCTGGCATCGTCGCACCGATCCAGGATCCCGATCAGTAGCTCGCCGACGCGGGCTCCAAACTTCGGGTCCGCCTCGAGGCGCTCGATCATGTCGCGACGCGTAGCCGCATTGATGGAACTGAGTTCAGTCAGGAAGCGAGCGATATTTCTGGCCAGACGGTAGTCGCGCACTGACATGCCGGCCTTGATGATCTGAACGACCGAGCGGATGGCGGGAATGTCGCGCCACACCCCGTCGCTCATGAATGCATCAAGCCCCACCTCAGCCATGTCGATTCCAAACGAGCCAAGGTCAGCGTCTCGTAGCGTTTTCCATAGGGCGACATCAGCCGTCTCGCCGTCGGGGTGTTCGGTCATCGCTCAAATCTCTCCTCACGGGAACGCCGCGCACCGAATGGAGCACAGCGTTCCGTTAGTCGTTGTTCTGACCAGCGACACCGCGTTCGGCCTTGCGTGCGCGAATCCAGTCCTGCACCTCAATCGCCAGTAGCGAATCGCCCGGCCGAACCGCAGCGGTTGCGGAAACTGCCGCGCTACCGTTAGAGCACGAATATGCGTCGTCCCGAAACCAACGATCTGCACGACCTCGTCGAGGCGGAGTAGTCGGTCCTCGCTCATGGGCGGATAGCCACACGGCATTGAGTCCGTGCAGGCAAGACGGCGGTCCGTTGTCGTCGCGACTCAATCGCTGATAGCAGAAACCAGCCGAGAGCCCGTTCGCGCGAAGCAGCGCGGCCAAGAGATGGCTCTTGGCGTAACAGTAGCCGCTACCGACCCGAAGCACGTCGGACGCGACACACGTAACGGGATGCAGGCCGTGGTCGTGCGAGTGCTTGATCTCGTCCCTGACCCACTCGAAGCACCGCCGCGCGATGGACGTGACGCTCGCGTCCGTGCCCCGTAAGGCGGACGCCTTCGCAACGATGTCCGGGTGCTGCCAGTCGATGACGGCAGTCGAACGTCGGAATGGCTCAATCGCGAACAAGGCCTGCTCCAGATGCTGTCCGGCGTCGCTCAACGCTGAGGCCATTGCTGCGCACCGTGAAGGATACGCAGTAGCCGGACCTCGTCTCGATCGCCGGCGATTTCGTAGACCACGATATACGGAAGGGGAGGAAAAGCGAGCTCGCGCGTGCCTTCGACGCGTCCCGGCCGTCCGACGTGGGCCTCCGTCGTCCAGCGGACACGCATCAGTCGCGGTATCGTCGGTCCATGCGAGCCGCGACATCGTCGTGCTCGATCAGCCTGCCTGCTCGCGCAGCGGCGCGCCCCTTCTCGACTTCGGCTCGGAACCAATCGTCATGGTCGATGGAGCTCGTCAAGAGATCGATGGCGACCTCATCGACCGTGCGGCCCGTCTCGACGGCCATGCGGGCGAGCTTGGCTTCGAGCTCTGGTGGAATCGGCACGTTCATGAGGGCAGGGTAAGAGTGAACAGCGGACCTGTCAAACGGACCCAAATAGACGTCGCCCGCACTGCGCGAGTCTAAGGCTAGGCGCGGCCGATTCGTCGGCCGGAGGTTCGCTGGCGCTGCCGGAGCTCGGACGGCAGCGGCGCGTACCACGTGATGTCGAGCTGTACGCCCAACGCGGCGAGCTTCGAGATCATTGCGGCGGGCAGCGTCACGTTCACGCTGCCGCGGTGAATCAAGCAACAGTTGAGCTCGACGACCGCGCCGTTCTTGCGAAGCTTCCCAAGCGCGGACCGTCGCGGCGTCAGCAGCCTGAGCCAGAAGCTCAGCTGCGATTCGAGCGGACGTTCACGGAAGCGGTCGGTCATCCATTTCTTCCATCCGCTCCATCGAGGACGAGAGCCGAGGTGAATCGAGCCATCGGCCCGACGGAATGACCTCCGTTCGCCCTTCCGCCAAGCCTGAGTCGGCTTTAAACGAAGCGTTCGCGTGACCTCGTCGGGATCGAAATCGCCGCCCCAGATGAGGAGCATCGACGACTGGACGTCACGCTCGCGTCGACGTCGTGCGCGGGACGCGCTCACCCGTTCTTGTGCTCCGCAAACACCGTCGTCTTGCCCTGTGCGTCGAAGGCGAGCACCGTGTAAGGCTTGAATGGCGTCATGTCCATGCCCGGTGCGCTCGAGGGCATGCCGGGAATCGTCAGACCGACGACGCCCTTTGGCTTCTGAGCGAGTAGCCGTTTCACGTCCGCCGCCGGCACGTGGCCTTCGACGACATAGCCGCCGACGAGCGCCGTGTGGCAGCTCGCGAGCACGTCGGGCACATGGTGTTGCCGCTTGATGCTGGCGATGTCGCGCGTGTTCGTGACCGTCGGCGCAAACCCGGTCGCCTTCATGTGCGCGACCCATTTCTCGCAGCAACCGCAGTCCGGATCTTTGTAGACGACGAGCGGCGTCGACTCGGCGTGCGTGGTGGCCGCGCTCCAGACGCCGATCGCGGCGCTCAGCGAAAACAGACGGATGGCGTCTCGTCTCGAGATGTCGTGCATGATGGGGTCCTCGACGCCTATTCTAGCGGGAGTGCGGCGCTAACTACGCGCCGCCGCCGGCAGCTGAGTTACACTCCCACCGTCGGCTCCCCGCCATCAGTCGTTGAGTGCATCCATGCGCGCGTGCGCGAACGTCGCCGTGACGTTGTCGATGGCCGTCGTGCTGTGGGGCCGTGCGGCCGGGGTGGCCGCGCCACAGGACACCGCGCCGCCGCCCGATCGCGATGCCGTGCTCCAGCGCGTCGGCGATTATCTGGCCGGCTACGAACAGGACCTCACCGCCGTCGTCGCGCAGGAAGACTACCGCCAGCGCTACCTCCCCTCGACGGTTCCGGGCGCGGCAACGCTGGGCGAGGTGCGCGTCTCGAACAGACGGCTTCGATCGGATGTGCTCGTGCTCGCCGATCCCGTGCGCGGGTGGGTGACGTTCCGCGACGTCTTCGAAGTCGACGGCAAGCCCGTGCGCGACCGTAGTGAGCGATTGGCGGCGCTCTTCGCGGCGCCGACCGACGAGGCGCTGGCGAAAGCGCAGGCGATCACGGCGGAGAGCGCGCGCTACAACGTGGACGTCAACGGCATCTCGTCGAGCCGCACGCTCAACGTGCCGACGGCGGCGCTGTTGTATCTGCGGCGCGCGTTCCAGCCGCGATCGACGTTCGCGCTGGAAGGCGTGCAGCGGAGCGGCGGGCAGCGCGTCGTCGAGCTGACGTTCATCGAGCAGGCGCTGCCGCGCATCATCGGATCGCCGGGCGATCTTCCGATGGGCGGCCGGGCGTGGGTCGACGCCGACTCCGGACGCGTGCAGCGGACCGCGCTCGACTACACGCTGCAGAACCGCAAGCTCTCCACGGAAGCGACAATCGACGTTACGTATGCGGAAGCGCCGCGTCTGGCGCTCTGGTTGCCCTCGGTCATGCGCGAGAAGTACGAATCGCGGTTCGACGGCCGATTCATCGGCGCCATCAGCGGCGAGGCGACGTACTCGAACTTCCGGCGTTTTTCGGTCGCGGTCACGGAGAAGAATGGCGACATGACGCCCACGCCAGACGAACCGGGGGCGCATTGATGGAAGGAGCGTCCGTGCCCTGTCGCGCATCCACGCTCGTCGTGTCCGCGGTGCTTGCGGCGTTCGTGCTGTCGATCCACGCGCAGCAGGAGCAGCCGCAGCCGCGTTCGATCTTTCGCGTCAGGACCGACCTGATTCCGGTCGACGTCTCGGTGCTCGACAAAGACCGCCAGCCGGTGCGCGGCCTCACGGCGGCGGATTTTGCGGTGTACGAGGACGGGAAGCGGCGGGAGATCGTCGCGTTCTCGGCCGTCGACGTGCCCGGACCCATGCGCGACGCGACGGTCGCGTCCTGGGTGCGCGATGCGCCGCACGACGTCGTCTCCAACGATCTACCCGACGAAGGCCGGCTCGTCGTCATTCTGATGGACGGGACGATTCCCGACGGGCAGCCGACGCTCGCGGCGAAGCAGATCGCGCATGCGGCGGTCGACGAGCTTGGTCCCGGCGATCTGGCGGCGGTCGTGCGATCGACGGTCTTCGGAAACAACGGGTTGTCGCAGGGCTTCACGTCCGATCGCTCGCGACTGATAGACGCGATCGATTCGCCGTTCATGGGGACGACGGAGCCGCCGGAGATGACTCCGAACGGTTTGCAGTCTCCGTCGCCGGTGCCGGGGATTGGCTTCTATACGAAGGATCAGTGCGAAGTGCTCTACGACATTGCGCACGCAATGCGCGAGGCGCCGAGGCGGCGCAAGGTGCTGATCTTCGTGGGAAGCGCGATCGGCCTGAATGGGCAGATCCGATCGGGTGCCGACATTCGCGAGTGTCGCGACGAGATGCTCCACGAGCTCGCCGAGTCGAATGTGACGATCCAGGCCGTCGATCCGGTGGGCCTGCTTACGCTGGCGGTCACCGCGGACTACACGACGCACGAGCGCGTGACGCCGAATCTCGTGCGCAATCTCAATTCGCAAAATCAGCATCGTATCGACGATCTGCGTGTGCTGCCAGGCCTCACGGGCGGCCGGCTCGTCGCCAACACGAACGCGCCGCAGGACGCCATGCCGGCGATCTTCGCGGAGAGCCAGTCGTACTATCTGCTCGGCTTCGAGCCAGCCTCGCCGGTGACGAAGACCGCGCATACGATTCGCGTCGACGTGCGACGTCGCGGCGTGACGGTGCATTGGCGCAACGGGTATCGCACGCAACCAGAGGTGACTGCGACGGGCGGGAGGAGTAGCGACACGGTCGCGCCGCCCGACTTGACGGCCGCGCTCGACGGCGCGCTGCCGCATCAGGAACTGCCACTCTCGGTGACGGCTGCGCCGTTTGCGCTCGCGGCAACCCGCAAGGCTGCCGTGGCGATCGCACTTGGCGCGACATGGCCCACGAGTAGTGGGCCGCGCACGCTCGACGTCACCGTCGGCGCGTTCGATGTTCGGGGTAACTCGGTCGGCGTCGGCCATCAGACGATCGACGTGCCGGTCGAGCTCGCGCGCGCAGGCCGATCCGACGAAGGCCTGATCACGCGTCTCGATCTGCCGCCCGGCCGCTACGAGTTGCGCTCGGCCGCGAAGGACGTGGCGACCGGCACGATCGGCAGCGTCTTCTCCTTCGTCGACGTGCCGGATTTTTCCGATGGTCCGTTGACGATGTCCGGTCTGCTGCTGCATCACGAGCCGGCACCGACGGTCGTGGACAACCCGATCGCCGCTGTCGTGCCGGTCGTGCCGACCGTCGCGCGCGCGTTCACGCGCGATGACGTGGTCCACGCGTTCCTGCGGATCTATCAGTCGCGCGATCCGCAACCCGTCACCGTGACGACGCGCGTGATCGATACAGCGAATCGGACCGTCGTCGAACAGCGGCGCGATCTGAGCGTGGACGCATTTCTGGCGCATTCGGCTGACGTCGACGTCCCACTGCCGCTGAGTCAGCTCGCGCCTGGGCAGTACTTGTTGACGATCGAGGCTACGCGCGGCGAGGCCCGCGCCGAGCGAAGCGGACGGTTCGAAGTTCGGGCGGTACCTTGATCGAAAAGGCCGGGCGACCACGCCCACGCCGTAGGGGCGGCCCTTGTGGCCGCCCAGAACGCGTCGCCGACGTCCCGAAGCGCGCGAGTCACGATCACCAGACGCGCGACCCACTGATCCCAGGCTCGTGACCCACGATCACGATGCGGGCGAGTCACGATCCCGAACTGCGCGACCCGGTGATCCGATCCGCGCGAGTCACGATCACCAGATCGGCGACCGACGTCCCGAGGCGCGCGACCGACGATCACCAGGTCCGCGACTCGCGATCACCAGGTTCGCGAGTCGGATCCCCGAGGCGCGTGACCGGCGATCACCAACCTCGCGACCCACGATCACGAGATCCGCGACCCACTGTCACTTTTCTGCGTACATGTAAGTGCCTGCGGCTGCGGCTGTTGCATCGCGTCGCGAAATGGAGACCCGATCGGTCCGAAAGTCGTCCGGGGATCTACGGATCGTGCCCCGGGCGATCCCGGCATGTCGCACGGGGCATCTGGAATGCAGACCGGGCGCTGCGGTAAGCGGTCCGCGACACCGCGAACGTAGGACGCGATGCGCGGGACGCGATCCGGGCGGTCCCTGGCCGTGCCCCGCGCAACCCCGGTATGCGACCCGCGGGACGAGTGAGTGCAATCCGCGCGAGCGCGGAAGGGAGTCACGCGGTCGGGATCAGTGAGGCGCGACGTCGCGGAAGTGATCCGCGGGATGAGTGATCGTCGGTCGCGAGATACGGGCACGCCCACTCGCGCACGCCCGTCAGGCGTCACTCCGCCTTGAGCACGTCGATGGGATTGAGGTTGCTCGCGGTCGCGGCCGACAGGTAACTGGCCGTGGCGGCGGCCAACAGCAGGAAGACCGCCACCGCGGCGTGTGTCAGCGGATCGAGCGCGCTCACCCCGAACAGCTGCGACGACAGCCATCGTGTGAGGAGCAACGCACCGCCCAACCCCGCCAGGATGCCGGCGCTGACGATGAGCAACGCGCGCCCCACGAACATCCGACGTACTTCGCCGCGTCGAGCGCCGAGCGCCAGTCGAATGCCGATCTCGCGCCGCCGGCGTGAGATTCCGTAGCTCACTGCACCGTAGACGCCGATCACCACGAGCAGCAGCGCCATGGCGCCCGTCAGCGCCAGCAGTCGCAACGTCATCGTCGTGCGAGCGAAGGCGTGTCGATAGAGATCCGCCAGCGTTCGAACGCGCGCGAGCGACAGGCTCGGATCGACGGACGAAAGCGCGCGTTGGAGATCCGGAAGATATCCCGGCGTCCCGACGCGCGCACTGTGGACCACGAACACGGCGGTCGGGCTCGGCACGGCGGGATAGACGACCACTTCCGGTGCGGCACGGTCCAAGCCCGTGTGGTGTACGTCCTTGACGACGCCAACCACGTCGCGCCAGGGGCCGGACTCACGCGCGCTCACGCGCTGACCGAGCGCCGCGCTCGCCGAGCCCCACCATCGTCGAGCCAGGTTCTCCGATACCAGAGCGATCGGCCGGTTCTGATCCACGTCGGTCCACGCGATCTCGCGGCCGGCGACGAGCGGCGTGTGCATCGTCTCGAAGAATCGCGGCGACACGAACTGCACTTCCTTGCCGCTCGTCTCGTCGGCCTGAGGCGTAAGACTGTGCTCCGCGACGAGGCTGACCGTGCGGCCGTCGTCATCCAGCGGAAGTCCGTCATTGAACGAGGCGAACGCGACCGACATCGTGCCCGGCACCGCCGAAAACCGATCGACCATGATCCGATGGAGCCGCGCGATGCGATCGACGTCCGCCGACGATTCGGCCGACATCGTGGTCGGCACCGTGATCTGGAACGTGAGGATCGTCGCCGGATCGCGAAATCCCGGATCGACGTGGCGCAGCGTGTCGAAGGTGCGCGCCATCAATCCCGCGCCGGTGAGGAGGACGACGGCGAATGCGACCTGCGAGATGAGGAGCAGGTGACGGGTTCGCTGATGCTGCCGTCCTTCCGTCACCGTTCTGGTGCCGGTTCTGAGCACCGCGGCAATGCGTGAGGTCGGCAGCGCGGCGTGGAGCAGTGGCAGGCATCCGAACGCGATCGTCGTGCCGAGGGAAAGCGCGAGGCAGACGCCGAGCGCACGCGGATCGATCGTGATCGCCATGATCTCCGGCAACACGTTGGCGCCGAGCGACAGCAGCCAAGGCAGGCCGGCATACGCGATCGCGAGGCCGAGGGCGCCGCCCGCGAGTCCGACAACTGCGCTTTCGGCGACGACGACGCGGGCGACGCGCGCCCGTCCTGCGCCGAGCGCGACGCGCAGCGCGAGCTCGGGTTGGCGCGTCTGCATGCGGACCAGCACGAGATTCGCGACGTTCGCGCAGGCGATCAGCATCAGCAGGCCGATCGTGCCGAGGAGCAGCCACAACGTCTCGTCGAGGGTGCCGACCACGCTGTCTCGAAGCGGCCGCAGCCGCGGCTCGAGACCGTTCGCCAGCCGGCTGTTTCGTCCGCCAAACTCTGCGATGAGCAGCGGAAGCATCCGGGCGACGTCCGCGTTGGCGCTCGCGAGCGTCACGCCGTCTTTCAGCCGCGCGATCGCCCGCCCGCCGAACGACGGAAACGTGGCGGTCGCCCGATCAATCTGCAGCGGATAGAACAGGTCGACGTCGTAGGCGAAAAATCGGAAGTCAGCGGGCAGCACGCCGATGACGTCACGTGACACGCCGTCGACGACCAGGCGATGGCCGACGGCGTCGCCGCCGGCGAAGCGCCGTTGCGCGTAGTCATAGGACAGGATCGCGGTCGGCGCCGCTCCCGGCACATCGTCGGCATTGGCAAAGAGCCGGCCGGCGATTGGCTGGACTCCGAGAATCGCCAATACCTCCCGGGTCACCTCGGCACTCGCAACCGCCTCCGAATCCCCCGCGCCGGAGACCGTGACCGGCGATCGGGACCAGTTCCACAAGCCGATCGCGTCGAACGTCCGGTTGTGATCGCGGTAGGCAAGATAAATGGCCGGCGAGGCGTACAGCTGATTCGCGCCGATGCTCGGTGCGGCGTGCACGATCTCGATCAGCCGGTCCGCGTGCGCGTACGGCAAGGGATGCAGCAGCACGCCGTTGGCGACGCTGAACATGGCTGTCGTTGCGCCAATGCCGAGGCCGAGCGTGAGAATCGCGGCGGCCGCAAAACCCGGTGCGCGGCGAAGCGCGCGAGCGGCGTGGCGGCAGTCACCGAGCGCATTGCCCAACGCGGCCGGGAAAAACTCTTCGCGTATGACGTCCTTCGTGGCTTCGACGCCGCTGAAACGGGCCCGAGCCGCACGGCGCGCCTCCATCGGCGTCATGCCGGCACGCTGATTCTTGTCGGTCTGCTGCTCGAGGTGAAATTGGATCTCGTCGTCGAGCCCGCGTGCCAGCTCTCCGCGCCTGAGCCACATCCGCAGCCGATGCCACGCGTTCACGAGCCTGCGCATGACCGCTCCCGGCTAGTCGAGCGTGGCGACGAGGACGAGCTCGATGGCGCGCGTCATCCGCTGCCATTTCGCCAGCTCCACGTCGAGCTGACGGCGGCCCTTGGCCGTGAGCGCGTAGTAGCGGGCTCGCCGGTTGTTCGCCGTCGCCCGCCATTCGGCCTTGATCAGGCGCTGCCGCTCGAGGCGGTAGAGGGCCGGATAGAGCGTGCCCTGACCGACCTGGAGCACGCGTTCCGACCATTGCTCGAGACGCTCCGTGATCCCCCATCCGTGCATGGGCTCGAGCTGCAGCGCCTTCAGGACGAGCATGTCGAGTGTCCCCTGCAGAACGTCGTGCTTTTCGTGCGCCACCTGCGTGCTCCTTTCGACGAGCGACACAAGGCTAGCAGACGTTCCTTTCGAACGTCAACAGAACGCTAATGTGCGTGAGGCCCGTCGTCCGGCTGCCGCCCGTGAAATGCGATAACCTGCGAGCTCGCTGCCGCCGATGGTCATGTCCGAGATTCGCGTCAGTCTTCGCCGCCTTCTCCGCAGTCCGGGCTACGCCGTCGCGGCCGTCGTCTCGCTCGGCGCCGGCATCGCGGTGGCGGTCGCGGCGCTGTCGCTGGTCAACGCGCTCGTCTTCAACGACGTCGCGGGCCTTCGCGATCGGCGCACGCTCGTCCGCCTGCAATGGACGGGCGGGAACAACGCGTTCACGACACCGGAGCTCGACGCGCTCGAGACGCGGACGTGGCGCGCATTCGGTCCTCTTGCGGCGCAGGGCGATCGCGACTTGCCGGCGCTGCTGCCGTCTGGACCGGCGACGCTGTCCGTCGCGCTCGTCTCGTCTCGATTCTTCGAAACGCTCGGCACGACGGCGATCGCTGGCCGGCTGCTGATGCCGGCGGATGCGGACGCCGCGTCGCCGCCTGTCGTCGTGATCGGCGAACGACTGTGGCGTCGCGCCTTCGACGCGAGCCCGTCGATCATCGGCCAGCCAATCACCATCGCCGGCCGTATCTTCACCATCGTCGGCGTGACGCCGGTTGACGCACCTGGGCTGCGCCTCATCGATCTCGGCATGTCCGACGCCGACGCGGCGTATCCGCAGGCCTGGCTGAGTTTGCGCGGTGCGCAAATCAGGACGTCAGACGCGTCGCCGTGGCTGTCGATCGCTGGACGTCTGACCAGCGACGCGACGCTGGCGCAGGCCCAAGCGGACGCCGGTGTCGCCGCCAACTCGCTTCGTGCGGCATTCCGTGGGCGCGATCGCGAGTCGCTTCGTGCGTTTCGTGCCGATCTCGACTGGCAGAGCGATCCCGGTTACGCGCTGATCACGATCGGGATCTATCTCGTCCTGCCGCTCTGCGTGCTGATCATCGGCTGCGTGAACGTGACGAGCCTGCAATGGACGCGCGCGATCGAGCAGTTCGGCGCGTTGAGCGTGCGCGTCGCGCTCGGCGCGTCGCGTGCGGCGCTCGTGCGCGTGATGGCCGTTGACGTCGTCGTCCTCTCGGTCCTGTCAGGATTCGTGGGATGGCTTGGGGCCAGGCTGCTGCTCTCACGAGTGGCCGTGTATTTTCCGCGCGACCTGCTCGTCGGCGGGTGGGTGTTCGTCTTCATCGCCGGCTTGATGGTGTTCGTGGTCGCCACGGCCGGCATGCTTCCCGCGTGGCTTGCTTCTCGCGCCGTCATCGCGGCCGGGCTGCGAACGATGCAGAGCGGCGGGCCGTTGCGTTCGAGACTGCGTCACACACTGCTCGTCGTGCAGGTGGCGGCGTCTGTCGCGCTCCTGGCGATCAGCGGTCTGGCTACTCGCGCGCTCACGGGACGACAGTCGATCCCGCCGGCGAATGCGGCGTCGATGCTCTTGACCGACGTCAGACTCGCCGACGTCAGATCTACGGACCCGCGCTCGGATCTGTTCGTCGCCGCCGTGCTCGATCGTCTTCGACAGGAGCCGTCGATCCAGCATGCCGCGGTGGCCACGTTTGGCGTGGCGGGTCATTCGATGCGCTATGCGACGACGACGGACGCGCAGAACGTCAGCCACGACGCGACTGGTGGCTACGTCACGCCGGAATGGTTCGACGCGACAGACGCGAGATTTCTCGCGGGACGACGGTTCAGTGAAACCGATGCGGCCGGACCCGAAGTCGTCGTCAATGCCGCGCTCGCGTCTGCGCTGAGCAGCGATCCTGTGACAGCGATTGGCACCGAGATTCGACGGCCCAACGGCCAACTCGCGCGTATCGTTGGCGTCGTCGCTGACACTGAACGATCGGGTGACGGACAGCCCGTGCCGATGCTGTACGCGCCGCTGCCCGCAAAGCCCCCGCTTACGCTCACCGTCGTCGCTCGTGCCCGCAATCGCGCGATGGCGGAGCAGGCGATGCGCGACGCAATTGCCGCTGCCGATCCGCTGGTCCCGATCGGGCGCATCGAGTCATTCGACGAGCGCATGCAGGAATCATTTCGAGGCTATCGCGAGGTGACGTGGTACACGCTCGCGCTCGGCGGCCTCGTGCTGGCGCTGGCGGCGGCGGGACTTCACGCGATGCTGAGCTACAACGTGAGGCGACGCGCGAAGGAGATCGGCATTCGGATGGCGATCGGCGCGTCGAGCATCGAGGTCGCGCGGCTCATCGCGCAGCCGGCGCTCGTGATTGCGGCGATCGGATCGGGGATCGGTCTGGCGATCGCCATGGCGGCGGCGCTCGTGATGCGCGCGCTGTTGCTGGGCCTGTCGCCGCTGAATCTCCGTGCGTCCGGTTCGAGTGTCGTTGCGCTCGTGCTCGTCACCATCCTCGTCAGCAGCGCTGCCGTCGTGCGCGCGTTGCGGATCGATCCGGCGGAGGCGTTGCGGGAAGAGTGAGGGCCACCGCTCATCGAACGTCGATGCCGACGTGCCGAAACGCGACGCGGCCAGCGCTTGGATCGATGACCGTCACCTGACACGTGTATGACCCCGCCGCCAGTGTCCCAGGCGCAATCGTGAATCGAATCGGCAGCGCCTTCGTCGTCGCGTCCCAGCGATCGATACCGAGCGGCGGCGTCTCGTACACACGCACACCGTCGCGATAGAACGTCGCGTAAGCAGCAAGCTGACGCGGCGCAGCGGCGTCGTGCTCGTAGGCCTGCAGGAAAATGTAGAGCGGACGGTTCGCGCTGAACGTGCGGCCGACCGCGGGCACAAGCTTCTGGCCCCCATCGACAAGCGGGTTGGCCGCGTCCGCGGTGATCTTCTGCTTCACGGTGTACATCGCGTCTGCAGTGGCGACACGCTGCTGGCTGAAGACGATGCTGCTCAGCGGAATCTCGATCGTCTCGCGTGCGAGATTCGGGATCGTGAACGGCGCCTCGAACGTGCCCATGCGGCCCGTCGAGGCATTGCGGACGAGCAGCTTGATGACGTAC
>DASZVJ010000236.1:0-7997 GCA_035547155.1 Vicinamibacterales bacterium | reverse complement strand
TGTACCAGGCCGCGCAGGAAGCGGTCGACAAGGCGCTGAACTACGCCTACGCCGGCCGCCGCCGCAAGAAGCGCGACTTCCGCCGCGTGTGGGTCGTGCGCATCAACGCCGCCGCGCGCGCCAACGGCCTCAGCTATGGTCAGTTCATGAGCGGCCTGAAGGCCGCCGGCGTCGGGCTCGATCGCAAGAGCCTCGCCGAGCTCGCCGTCAACCATCCCGCCGCGTTTACGCAGCTCGCCCAGCAGGCCCAGGGCGCACGCGCGGCACACGCCTAGTCGATTCGCCCGGCCGCGGCGGGGACGCGATGCGCGTCCTCGCCCGCCCGGCATCGTGCCCCATGGCCCAGCTCCCCGATGTGTCGGCGCTGCGCGCCGACTTCGCACAGGCACTCGAGACCGCCCGCACCGTCGCGGACGTCAAGGCCGTTCGCGACCGATTTCTCAGCCGCAAACAGGGCGTCATCACCGGACTCCTGAAGTCCGTCGCCAGTGCGGCGCCTGACGAGCGCCGCGCGCTCGGTGCTGCGATCAACACCCTGAAGCAAGAGATCGAAGACGCGCTCGCCGCGCGCGAAGCCGCGTTGGCCGACGCCGCGCTGCCGGCCGGCGCCGTCGACGTCACGCTGCCCGGCCGCGTGCCCGCGCTCGGCCGCCGGCATCCGCTCACGCAGGTGCGCGAGCGCATCGAGGACATCTTCCTCGGCATGGGCTACGAGATCGTCGAAGGTCCCGAGCTCGAGGACGACTGGCACAACTTCGAAGCGCTGAACATGCCGGCCGAGCATCCCGCACGCGACATGCAGGACACGCTGTATCTGGCCGATCGCCTCCCCGCCGACGCGCGCGGCCGGCACGCGAGCCTGCTGCGCACGCACACGTCCGGCATGCAGATTCGCTACATGGAGACGCACGAGCCGCCGGTGCGCATCATCGCGCCGGGCCGCGTCTACCGCCGCGACAACTTCGATGCGACGCATACGCCGATGTTCACGCAGGTCGAAGGCCTCGTCGTGGACGAAGGCATCAGCCTCGGCGATTTGAAAGGCACGCTGCACGGCTTCGCCGAGCGATTCTTCGACGCGCGCGTGAAGACGCGCCTGCGTCCGAGCTTCTTCCCGTACACCGAGCCGTCGGCCGAGCTCGACGTCGAGTGTCAGGGCTGCGGCGGCGCCGGCTGTGCGCTGTGCAAGCACACGGGTTGGATTGAAGTCCTCGGCTGCGGCATGGTGCACCCCGCCGTGTTCGAAGCGGTCGGCTACGACTCGGAGAAATACACCGGCTTCGCGTTCGGCGTCGGCATCGAGCGCCTCGCGCTGCGGCTCTACGGCATCGACGACATCCGCATGTTCTACGAGAACGATCTCCGCTTCCTCGAGCAGCTCGTGCCATGAGACTGCCGATCGATTGGCTTCGCGACTTCGTCGATGCACCGGCTGACGCCTCGCTCGTGGCCGCGCGTCTCGGCGCGTGCGGGTTCGGCGTCGAAAGCGTCGAGCGCGACGTCGTCGACTTCGAGATCACCGCCAACCGCCCCGACTGCATGAGCGTCGTCGGCCTCGCGCGGGAAGCCGCGACGGCGTTCGGCCTGGAGCTGAAATCCAAGGCGCGTCCGGCCGCCGCGTTGCCGTCCGGCCACACGCCGATCAAAGTCTCCGTTGGCGACGCGGGCTGCGGCCGCTACGCGCTGGCCGTCGTCGACGTCACCGTCGGGCCATCGCCCGACTGGCTCGCGTCTCGCCTCGTTGCCGCCGGCGTGCGTCCGATCAACAACATCGTCGACGTCACGAACTACGTGATGCTCGAGATCGGCCATCCGATGCACGCGTTCGACGCCGCCAGGCTCGCGGGCGGCGAGATTCGCGTCCGCCGCGCGCGCGCGTCCGAGACGCTGACGACGCTCGACGGTGAGTCGCGGACGCTGGACGAGACGATGATCGTCATCGCGGATCGCGATCGCGCCGTGGCCATCGCCGGCGTCATGGGCGGCGCATCATCAGAAGTTTCAGCGACGACGACGCGCGTCGCGCTCGAAAGCGCGTGGTTCCTGCCGTCGAGCGTGCGCGCGACGAGCCGCCGCCTTGGCCTGAAGACGGAAGCGTCGATGCGCTTCGAGCGCGGCACGGACCTCGCCGCGCCGCCAGTCGCCATTGCACGCGCGATCGCGCTGCTCGCGGAGATCGGCGCGGGGACGATCGTCGGCGGCGTCACCGATGTCTGTCCGAAGACGCCGCAGACGCGGCGCCTGACGCTGCGCCGCGCGCGCCTCGCATCTGTGCTCGGCGATACGGTGCCCGACACTGACGTCGTACGCATCCTGCGCGGCCTCGCGTTCGTCGTCGCGGAGACGTCCGACGGCTGGCAGGTCGACGTGCCGTCGTTCCGCGTCGACGTCTCGCGCGAGATCGATTTGATCGAAGAAGTCGGCCGTCACTGGGGCTTCGATCGCATTCCGACGACGTTTCCCGAACTGCGCGGCATGCCGCGGCCGTCATCGCCCGGCGTCGCGCGCGCGCGCTCGTTGCGTCGTCTGCTCTGTGGCGCCGGATTACAGGACGCGACGACGTTCACGTTCATCGAAGCGGCCGCGGCAGCGCCATTCGCCGCTGAAGGCGACACCGTCGTCATCAAGAATCCGCTGTCGGAAAAGTTTGCCGTGCTGCGGCCGTCGATCGTGCCGGGCCTCGTCGAGTCGCTGCTCTACAACCGCAACCGTCAGGCCGCGGACGTGCGCCTGTTCGAAGTCGGCTCGGTGTTCTCCCGTGCGCGCGGCGAGCGCGCGTGCGTCGGATGGGTGCTGAGCGGATCGCGCGGCGCGCATTGGAGCCAGCCCGCGTCGGACGTCACGTTCGCGGACACGAAAGGCATCGCCGAGCTCATCGCGTCCGCGTTTCGCGCACCGCTCGATGTCACTGTCGCGGACGATACGCCGTGGCTCGTACGCGGCCAGGGCGCAGCGCTCGTCATTGGCGGCGAGCGCGCGGGTTGGATCGGCCGGCTTGCGACGCTATCGGCCGGCGAGGATGCCGTCTTCGCCGGCGAGATCGATCTCGACGTCCTCTCGCGCGCGGCCGCCGCGGCTCCAACAGCGATCGCCGCGCTGCCGCGCTATCCGTCCGTCGTCCGCGATCTGTCGATCGTCGTCGATGAGCGCTTGCCTGCCGCAGACGTTCGTGGCACGATCCGCACCAGCGCGCCGGACACGTTGGTGTCCGTGCGCGAATTCGATCGATATCAGGGCAAAGGCGTGCCCGACGGCCAGGTGAGTCTGTCGATTCGGCTGACCTTCCGTCATCCCGGCCGGACGTTGACCGATGCGGACGTGCACGAGGCGATCGACGGGATCGTCCACGCGCTCGAGACACGGCATCAGGCAGTGCTTCGCGGCCGGTAGCACGAGTTTCTTTCAGGTGTGGTGATGTCACGAACCGCGACGACGACTGAAGTGCAGCCGATCGACCGTCTCGAGGAGAAGGTCCGGCAGTTGGTGGGGATGATCGACGCGCTGCGCGCGGAGCGCGCGAAGGCGGCCGACGAGATCGGCCGGCTGCAGCGCGAGCTCGACGCCTCGCGCGCCAAGCTCACCGACGCGGCCGGCGCCACCGCCGAGCTCGGCACGCTACGCGAAGAGCGCGAGCGCATCCGGGATCGTGTCGTCCAGATGATCTCGCAGATCGACAAGCTCAACCTGTAACGGGTCACGCGAGGTGGCCGTCATCGAGGCGCCCATGTCCAAGGTCGTGCAGGTCGACATTCACGGTCAGCGCTACGCCGTCCGGAGCGAGCTCGACCCGCAGTACATCAGCGAGCTCGCGACGTACCTCGACGACAAGATGCGATCGGCCGCGCGCGAGCTCGCCAGTGCCGATCCCTTGCGCATCGCCGTCATCGCCGCGCTCAACATCGTGGACGAGGTCTACCGCGCGCGCGCCGACACGCGCGGCACGGAGCATCGCCTGCACGAGCGCGCCGCGGAGATCGAGCGGCTCGTCGACGCGGTGCTCGAAGATGCGCGCATCCAGGTGGTCAACGGCTGAGATCGCGATCTTCGCTCGCCCGTCGTCGATCTTCGATGTTAGGATCGGCATGTCCCTGCTTTGTGCGTGATGGTCGGAGCGTCGCTTGAGCCGATGTTTCATCACAAAGTGAGTCGCGACGCCGCGTGGTGTGCATGCCTCCGTGGTGAGGAAGCCTGAAGCGCGGCTTTTCAGTGGCTCCACCTGCTTCGCAGGTTCAACGACCTCCCCACACGGCAAAGCGGGGCGCCTCTCAACGTCGATCGCATCCTGATGTCCCCTTCCATTTCCACGCTCGGTGAGCGCGAGCTGATCGCGCGGCTGCAGCAGCGCGTCCCGGCGCCGCCCGCGCACGTTCGCGTCGGCATCGGCGATGACGCGGCGGTGATTGCGCCGGCGCGCAACATGGACGACGTCGTGACGACGGACAGCCTCGTCGAAGGCGTGCACTTCCGCCGCGACTGGTCGACGGCCGAGTCGATCGGCGACAAGGCGCTCGCGGTGAATCTCAGCGACCTTGCGGCGATGGGCGCGACGCCGCGCGTGTCGCTCCTCAGCCTGGCGCTGCCCGCCGACTTTGCGCTCGCGGACTTCGACGCGCTGCTCGACGGCTATCTCGCGCGCTCCGCGTCATCTGGAACGTCGCTCGTCGGCGGCAACCTGACGCGATCGCCCGGACCGCTGATCGTCGACGTGACCGTCATTGGCAGCGTCGGCCATCGTCACGTGCTGACGCGTACGGGGGCGCGCAAGGGCGACGAGTTGTACGTGACGGGTGCGATTGGCGCGGCTGCGGCCGGACTGGCAATGCTTCACGCGGGACGGACGCGCGACAGCCTCGACGATGCCGCGAGCGCGTGCATCGAACGCTACGAACGTCCCGAGCCGCGGCTGCGGTGCGGACGCATCGTCGGCCGGACGCGCGCGGCGTCGGCGGCGATCGATCTCTCGGACGGCTTCAGCGATGCGGCGTGGCGGCTGGCGGAAGGCGGCAATGTCGGACTGGTCGTCGACGCGGCGGCCCTGCCGATGGCTGCCGGCGCGGCAGCCTGGGCACGCGACATCGGCCAGGACCCGATCGGCTTTGCCTTGGCCGGCGGTGAAGACTACGAGCTCGCCTTTGCCGTGCCGACGCGCCGCCGCTCACGCTTCCTGGCGGCGGTCCGCCGCTGCGCCGGCCTGACCGTCACGCGCGTCGGAGTGTTTGGCGGTGAGGCAGGCGTCTGGCTGGATCGAGACGGCACCAAGGCCCCGCTGCCCCGGACGGGATTTGCCCATTTCTAGGTTCGTCAACGAGCGCAAACGCGAGAAGGCGGCGCACGCGAGTCACGCTCCGTGCAACACTGAGCGGGCCAAGACTGTAATCGCTTTTATATCAGCAACTTGCGGACACATATCCGGTATAGATCCCCGCACTTTTCGGTTGCCTTCCTGCGGGGGTGACGCGGTACGCTATTGACCATGCTGCTGTCCCGGTCTTTCCGACGGAAGCTGCTGGCGACCGCGCTCGGTGCATGCACCTTCATGCTGCTGTATCAGGCGACAGTCATCGACTCTCGCGGCGTTCCTGGCGCGAGGGTCGCCAGGGCGAGCTCGCTGGTCGGAAGCCGCCAGGACTTCGTCGCGACCGCTTACTGTAAAGGCGAGGTGACGGCCTCAGGCGTCGCGCCGAAGTTCGGTGTCGCCGCTGCCGACCCCAGCGTCCTGCCCGTCGGGTCGGTCGTCCAGATCGACGGCGTGCCAGAGCAGCACCGCGGCATCTATACGGTGCTGGACACCGGCCCCAAGGTGTTGGGACGCCATCTGGATCTCTACATCTGGAGCTGCAACGAGGCCCTCGAGTTCGGCCGGCGTCCCGTGTCGGTCACTGTGCTCCGCTTGGGCTGGAGTCCAAGTCCGAAAAAGGCGAATTGAGTCGGGCGGGCGCAGGGGCCCGCCCCTACGGCATCGCAGTCCGAAGCCCTGTAGGGGCGCCCCCCCTGTGGCCGCCCCGCGCGCGCCTCACCCCGCCACCGCATTCGCGTACTGCAACTCGTACAACCGGTAGTAGAGCCCGCGCGCCGCGACCAGTTGCTGGTGCGTGCCATGCTCGCGCAACTCGCCTTTATGCAGGACAAGGATCGCATCCATGTCCTGGATCGTCGAGAGCCGATGCGCCACCGCGAGCACCGTTCGCCCCTCCATGATGACGTGTAACGCGTCCTCGATGAGCGCCTCGGTCGCCGTATCGACGCTCGATGTCGCTTCGTCGAGCAGCAGCACCTGCGGGTCGAACGCGAGCGCGCGCGCGAACGACAGCAGCTGCTTCTGACCGACGGACAGCGATCCGCCCCGCTCGCCAACGACGGACGCGTAGCCGTCCGTCCGCGCCGTGATGAATCCGTGCGCGTGCACCGCCTGCGCGGCGCGGACAATCTGGTCGTCCGTGATCGACGCGTCGCCCAGCCGGATGTTGTCCGCGATGGTGCCGGAGAACAGATGCACGTCCTGCAGCACGAGACCGAAGAGGCGCCGTAGCGACGGCACGTCCCACTCGCGGACGTCGACGCCGTCGACCAGGATGCGCCCGCGCTGGATGTCGTAGAACCGCAGCAGCAGGTTGATGATCGTCGTCTTGCCCGATCCCGTCGCGCCGACGATGCCGACGCGTTTACCGGGCTCGATGACGAACGACACGTCCTTGAGCACGAAATGTTCGTCGTCGTACGCGAACCAGACGTGATCGAACTCGATCCGCCCGCGTGCCTCACGGGGCACGATGGGCGTGCGCGGCGGCACCAGCGCCGGCTCGGTGTCCAGCACGCCGAAGATGCGCTCGGACGCGGCCATCGCCGCCTGCAGGATGTTGAACTTCTCGGAGAGGTCGGAGATCGGCTGAAAGAACCGCCGCGAGTACTGCAGGAACGCGACGAGCACGCCGATCGTGAGCGTGCCCTGCTCCGCCCACCCCGTGCCGTACCAGATGATCAACGCGCCAGAGATCGCCGCCAGCAGCTCGATCAGCGGGTAGAACAGCGCGTAGTAGAAGATCGACGCGATGTTCACGTCGCGATGCTCGCGGTTGATCGCGTCAAACCGTCGTGCGGTACGGTCCTCCTGGTTGAAGACCTGCACGACGGACATGCCCGTCAGATGCTCTTGCAGGAATGCGTTGAGCCGCGCGACCAGGCCGCGCACGCGGCGGTAGGACTCGCGCACGTTCGTGCGGAACCAGTGTGCCGTCCACAGGATGAACGGCAGCACCGAGAACGCGACCAGCGCCAGACGCCAGTTCATCAGCAGCATCGCGACCATGATGCCGACGAGCACGAGCAGATCGCCGAAGACCGCGATCACGCCAGACGCGAACAGATCGTTCAGCGCGTCGACGTCGGTCGTCACGCGCGTCATCAGCCGTCCGACGGGATGCCGATCGTAGTACCGCAGCTCGAGCCGCTGGAGATGCGCGTAGACCTCCGTGCGCATCCGATGCATGATCCGCTGTCCCGTCGTCTGCAGGATGAACGTCTGGCCGTACTCGGCCAGAAAGCCGACGACGATCAGCACGAAGAAGAAGACGGCCATTCGCGCCAGGCCCGGCGCGTCACCTGACGCGATGTACTTGTCGATGGCCTGCTGCGTCAGCCACGGCTGCGCGAGATCGACGAGCGATGACACGAGGATCGCGGCACCGGCCAACGCGATGGCCGTGACGTGCGGCCGCAGGTAGACCAGCAGCCGGCGCATCAGACGCGCGTCGTACGTGCGTGCGGGCAGAATGTCGTCGGCGACGCTCACTCGGACTCGCTTTCCTCAGGCGTGCGCCAGCTCGTCTTCGAGCAGCTGGCGGCGATGCATCTCGGCGTAGAGGCCGTTCTCCGCGACGAGCGTCGCGTGCGTGCCGCGCTCGACGACGCGGCCGTGGTCGAGCACGAGGATGAGATCGGCGTCGCGCACGGACGAGATGCGGTGCGCGACCATCACGCACGTCCGCGAGCGCCGTACG
>DASZVJ010000235.1:0-3970 GCA_035547155.1 Vicinamibacterales bacterium | reverse complement strand
AGGGGCGGGCCCCCGTGCCCGCCCGCTCCGCCTCCGCGGCCGCCCGGATCGCTACGTCAGCAACTCTTCCAACGCCCGCCGCACCGCTTCGATCGCTTCGCCTTCCGAGTGCGCGCTGCGCGCCAGGTGGGCCAGGCGCTCGGCGACGCCGGGGTGGCTGCCGGGTGTCTGGTCCGACAGCGGATCGCTGATCATCCCCGCGCCCGCCGTGAAGTTCGTCGTCGGCTCGATGAGGATGAACGCGCCGGTGCCACGCTGATCCTTGTAGCGATCGAAGATCAGCGCGCGCGACGTCTCCACCGTCACGTTGCCGATGTCGTTCAGCAGGAGCCGCGTATCCACCTGCGCCGTCGTCGTGCCCGACGAATGTTTCAGGACGTAGAGGCGATTCGGCTCGAGCGGGCGCTCGTCCATCCACACCATGTCGGCCTTGAAGCGCCGGCCCATGTCGATGTGGCCGTCGACGATCATGTCGCCGCGGCTGATGTCGAGCTCGTCCTCGAGCACGAGCGTCACCGACATCGGCGCGAACGCGACGTCCAGATCGCCGTCCCACGTGACGATGCGCTTGACGCGGCTGGAGCGGACCGAGGGCCACGCGGTGATCGTGTCGCCGACGCGCACCGTGCCCGACAGCAGCTGTCCCGCGTAGCCGCGAAAGTCCTGATTCGGCCGGATGACGATCTGCACGGGGAAGCGCAGCGGGCCGAGTGCGGCGCGCGAGTCGACCTCGACCGTCTCGAGGTGCTGCAGCATGCTCTGGCCGGTGAACCACGGCGTGCGCGGGCTCGGCTCGATCACGTTGTCGCCGTGCAGCGCGCTCACCGGAATCGGATAGACCGACGTACCCGCGAGCAGCGTCGAGAACTCCGACGCGATGCTTTCGAAGATGTCGCGGTCGAAGTCGACCAGGTCCATCTTGTTCACGGCGACGACGAAGTCCTTGATGCCGAGCAGGCGCGCGATGCGCGCGTGGCGGCGCGACTGGTCGAGGATGCCGTGGCGCGCGTCGACGAGCAGGATCGCGACGTCGGCCGTCGACGCGCCGGTCGCCATGTTGCGCGTGTACTGCTCGTGGCCCGGCGTGTCGGCCAGGATGAACTTGCGCCGGCTCGTCGCGAAATAGCGGTATGCGACGTCGATCGTGATGCCCTGCTCGCGCTCGGCGCGCAGGCCGTCGGTGAACAGCGAGAAGTCGATCGGTCCGGCCGTGCGGTTCTTCGACGCCTTCTCGACCGACGCGAGCTGATCTTCGTAGACGGACTGCGAGTCGTACAGCAATCGCCCGATCAACGTGCTCTTGCCGTCGTCGACGCTGCCGGCGGTGCAGATGCGAAGGAGCGTGGAGGCCATCAGAAGTAGCCCTCGCGCTTCTTGATCTCCATCGATCCGTCCTGATCGTGATCGATCGCGCGCAGCTGGCGCTCCGACTGCCGCACGCTGACGAGCTCCTGGATGATCTCGGGCACCGTCGTCGCGTTCGAGCGAATCGCGCCGGTGCACGGCGAGCAGCCGAGCGAGCGCATGCGGCACATCACCATCTGCGGCTTCTCGCCCGGCAGCAGCGGCACGAACGGCTGCTCGACGGGAATCAGCGACGAGCCGCGGACGATGACCTCGCGTTCCTTGGCGAAGTACATCGGCACGACGGGAATCTTCTCTTCGTGGATGTACTGCCAGACGTCGATCTCGGTCCAGTTCGAGAGCGGGAACACGCGGATGCTCTCGCCGGGCCGCACGCGGCCGTTGAGCAGATGCCACAGCTCGGGCCGCTGCCGCTTCGGATCCCACTGACCCTTCTCGTCGCGCAGGGAAAAGACGCGCTCCTTCGCGCGCGAGCGCTCTTCGTCGCGCCGCGCGCCGCCGAACGCCGCGTCGTACTTGCCGCCCTCGAGCGCGTCGAGTAGCGCGCGCGTCTTGAGCAGGCCGCAGCAGCGCTGCGTGCCGACGGCGAACGGCTGCGTGCCGGCGGCAATCGCGGCCGTGTTCGTGTGGACGATGAGCTGCGCGCCGATCTCCTTGGTGTAACGATCGCGGAACTCGATCATCTCGCGGAACTTGTACGTCGTGTCGATGTGCAACAGCGGAAACGGAATCGGGCCGGGATAGAACGCCTTTTGCGCGAGGCGCAGCAGGCACGACGAGTCCTTGCCGATCGAGTACAGCATGACGGGCCGCTCGAACTCGGCGACGACCTCGCGCATGATCGCGATGCTTTCGGCTTCGAGGGCTCTGAGGTGATCGAGACGCGGGGCGCCGCTCGCGAGCGGCGCGGCGTCAGTCGAGGGAAGCGCAGTAATAGCCATAAAAAGAGTGCGTTGACGCGGCGTCAGCGTGCGTCAGCACACGAACTCCTCGTCGTAGGCCGAACGGTCTGCCTTGAGGCGCCACGAGCGCGCCTCCTTCGGCTGGCCCTGACGCACGGAAATGATCAGGTAGCTCATGTTCGGCCAGGCGTGATCGAGATCGAACTGCGACGGCTCGGCCGGATGATCCGGATGCGAGTGATAGAAGCCGAGGAGATTGAGCCCGGTCTCCGTCGCGCGCGCTTCCGCGCGGCGATATTCCTCCGGCCCGACGAGAAAGCGCCTCCGCCGGCCGTCCGGGAACGTGTTGTCGAGCGCGTACGCTTCGGCCACTTCGCCCTGACGCGGGCCGAGCAGCGCACCGCAGCATTCGTCCGGATAGATCCGCGCCGCATGCCGCCGAATCGCCGTCATCGTCTCGTCGTCGATGGCGAGGTGCAGCGGGCCGTTCTCGGTGGTCGTCACCGTGTCCTTGTCCTTCACGTCCCACAGCGCGTCCGACAGATAGCGATCGCCGCCGTCCGGGAAGATGACGACGATGACGCCGCTCGTGAGGGTCGCGGCGACCTGGCGCGCGGCGACGAGTGCCGCGCCGCTCGACGGGCCGACGAACAGGCCGGCCTCATGAGCGAGACGCCGCGTCAGCTCGTGCGCTTCGTCGGTGGCGACGTGCAGGTCGATGTCCGCGAGCGACGCGTCGTAGATCGACGGCACGATCGCCGAGGCCATGTGCTTCAGGCCTTCGAGACCGTGGAGCGGCGAGTCCGGCTGGACCGACACGAGCTTGACGCCTGGCACGTCCTGCTTCAGCCGGCGTCCCGTGCCAACGAACGTGCCGCTCGTGCCGAGGCCCGCGACGAAGTGCGTGATGCGTCCGCCGGTCTGCTCGACGATCTCCCGGCCCGTCGTCTCGAAGTGTGCACGCCAGTTGGCCGGGTTGCTGTACTGGTCCGGGTAGAAATACCGCTGCGGATCGCGCTCGTAGATCGCGCGGACCTGGCGGATGGCGCCGTCGCTGCCTTCCATGGGATCGGTCAGGACGAGATCCGCGCCGTAGATGCGCAGCAGGTGCTTGCGCTCGGGCGTGACGTTGGCCGGCACGCAGAGCCGCACGCGATGGCCGCGCGCGGCGCCGAGCATGGCGTAGGCAATGCCCGTGTTGCCGGACGTCGCGTCGAGCAGGATCTTGCCCTTGCCGAGCTGGCCCGTCCGTTCGCCGTCGAGCACCATCGCCAGGGCGGCGCGGTCCTTGACCGAGCCCCCGGGGTTCTGCATCTCGAGCTTGGCGTAGATCTCGACGCCTGGCGTGGGCTCGAAACGGGGCAGACGGAGCAGCGGGGTGTTGCCGATCAGATCGGTGAGCGACGTCGCCTGGGTTCGTGATTCCGCCGCGAGCTGGGACATGCGTCCTCGAAAAACAAAAAGGCCCGGACCGTGGGTCCGGGCCTGAACAGGTGGCGCCGTCGTTCTGGCGACCGAATCTTCGACTACACCGTTCCGGTCGCGCGCGCCATCGGGGTCAGGCCCATCATGGGTCGACAACAGAGACACCCGGCGCCGCAACACGCGAACGACTGCATCAATCAATTGATATCGCAGGGGAGACGGGGAGTCAAACTATCGCCCTATCTCGCTAGCGCACTATCGCACTATCTGGCATCGGG
>DASZVJ010000234.1:0-17490 GCA_035547155.1 Vicinamibacterales bacterium | reverse complement strand
TTCGAGTACGTCGCGCTCGGCGTCTGCAGGTCGATCCACGCGTGGCCCTCGCGCATCTCCGTCCGGACGTCGACCTCGTCGCGCGCGCGGATCAGCCGTGCGCTTGCGGCGTCGGCCGCTTCGGCGACGATCCGATCGACGGCTGGCGGGTTCGACGCGAGCACGACGAACGAGCCTGGCTTGATGATGGCCGCCTTCTCGCGCGCGATCGCCTCGATCGTATTGCCGAGGTACTGCTGGTGATCGAAGTCGATCATCGTGATCGCTTCGGCGACCGAGTCGACGACGTTCGTCGCGTCGAGGCGTCCGCCGAGGCCGACCTCGAGGACGGCGACGTCGACGCGGGCCTCGCGGAAGGCTTCGAGCGCCAACGCCGTCGTGGCTTCGAAGAAGCTCGGCGGCGCCGGCAGCACCTTGGAGGCGTCGAGCACGCGCGCCGCGAGCGCGTCGAGCTGCGCGGACGAGATCGGCTCACCGTTCACGGCAAAGCGCTCTTCGAGATCGACGAGATGCGGCGACGTGTAGCGTCCGGTGCGATAGCCCGCCGCGCGGAGGCCGCGCTCGACCATTGCCGTGACCGAGCCCTTGCCGTTCGTGCCGGCGACGACGATGGATGGGTACGCGCGATCGGGCCGGCCGAGGGCGCGCACGAGATCGCGGATCTGGTCGAGGCCGAGCTTGATGCCGATCTGCTCGAGCGCGAAGAGCGACGCGCGCGCCGCGGAGTCGTGCGTCACGGTCAACGCACGCGTGTCAGGACTCGAGCGCCGCGTCCGGCGCGGGCACCGGCTCGCTGTCGGCGTCAGAGGCGGTCATGGCCGGCGGTGCCGGTGGCGCAGCGCGGCGGCCCGTGAACATACGCAGGAGATGCGCAATCGTCGCGCGCAGCTCGCGGCGGTCCACGACGGCGTCGAGGAAGCCTTTTTCCAGCAGGAACTCGCTGCGCTGAAAGCCCTCCGGCAGCTTCTGGCGGATCGTCTGCTCGATGACGCGCGGGCCGGCGAATCCGATGAGCGCCTTCGGCTCCGCGAGGTTCACGTCGCCGAGCATCGCAAAGCTCGCCGTCACGCCGCCGGTCGTCGGATCGGTGAGGACGGAGACATACGGCACGCCCGCGCGATCCATCCGTCCGAGCGCGGCGCTGATCTTCGCCATCTGCATCAGCGACAGCGCGCCTTCCATCATGCGGGCGCCGCCCGAGCACGACACGACGACGAGCGGCGCGCGCTCGGCCAGCGCACGTTCGGCCGCGCGCGTGATCTTCTCTCCGACGACCACACCCATGCTGCCGCCGATGAACGAGTACTCCATGGCGGCGATGACGGCCGGGATGCCGTCAATCGCGCCCGTGCCGACGAGCACGGCGTCCTTGACGCCGGTCTTGGCGATCGTCGTCTTCAGCCGATCGCGATAGGGCTTCGTGTCCGTGAAGGCGAGCGGATCGATCGAGCGCAGCGACGCGTCGTGCTCCACCCACTGGCCGTGATCGAACAGCATGCGCAGCCGCTCGGCTGCAGACATCCGGAAGTGATGCGCGCAGTGCGGACACACCTGCAGGTTGCCGTCGAGATCCTTGTGATAGAGCGCGCGACTGCACGCCGGACACTTGACCCACAGGCCCTCCGGGACTCGACTCGCCTTGTCCGGCGACTCGATGGGCTTCCGGGTCTTCTTGAACCACGCCACACGGGGACTCTACTGGTTCTGCCGGGACCGAGGCAACTGACGCGCGCGCCGTGCGCTACGGCCGAGGCACGTAGTACTGCGTGCCCCGGCCCATGGTCTTGAGCTGGCGGCGCAGAGCGTCGATGGCCTCGTCGCCCCACGTGAGATCGACGTGCGACGTCTCGACGACGAGGAGGGGCGTCGCCGAGTAGTGGAAGAAGAAGTGGTTGTACGCTTCGTTCAACTCCGGCACGTCGTCTTCGGCGGGCAGCGTGACGTCGAGATCCTCGCCGCGTGCGCGCTCGCGGATGCGGCGCGTCAGCACATCGGTCGGGGCCTGCAGATAGATCACGACGTCCGGCGGCGCGAGATCGCGCGCGACCAGATCGAACAGGCGCTGATAGATGAACAGCTCGTTGTCGTCGAGGTTCATGAACGCGTAGATGCGGTCGCGCTCGAAGAGGTAGTCGCAGACCGTGACCTGGCTGAACAGATCGCGCTGGCGCAGCGCCAGCAACTGGCGATGGCGCGCGAGCGTGAAGAACAGCTGCGCCTGAAACGCCGCACCGGCCCGTCCGGCGTGGGCGTCCGCAAGGAATGGGTTCTGTCCCTCTTCCAGCACGACCGCCGCGTCGAGCGCGGCGCCCAGCCGCTTCGCGAGCGTCGTCTTGCCCTGGGCGGGCGGGCCCTCGATGGCGAGATAGCGGAAGTCCAAACTGGCCGCGAAGTATAGCAGCGCACCGCCGGCGAGGCAGTCGCGCCGATGCCGTGCGCTACGATACGAACATGCCGCTCGATCGCCTGATGCGCTTCGCCGCCGCGACGCTGGTCGCGCTCGCGCCCGCCGTTTCGGCCTGCAAGTCGGTGCCGTCCGCAGAGCCCGCCGTGGTGCCGGCGGCGCCCGTGTCCGGCGATCGCAAGGTCGGCTGGATTCTGCGTCTCGAGCAGCAGCGCGTGCTGCGTGACGCCGACGTGCCGGCCCCAGCGGTGACAGAGCCCGCTCCGCCGGCCTCGCCGGTGCAGATGGCGCCGGCGACGGCGGCGGATCTCACGCAATTGATCCGCGATCCCGACGCGACGATCCGCGAGCGCGCGGCTCTCGCGATCGGACGCGTGCGCATGAGCGGCGGCGTGTCGCCGTTGATCGCGGCGCTTCAAGATCCCTCGCCGCTCGTGCGCATGTCCGCGGCGTTTGCACTTGGGCTCATCGGCGACAAGGCGGCGCTGGCGCCGCTGCAGACCGCGCTCGCCGATCCCTCGCCGCTCGTGCGCGTGCGTGCCGTCGATGCGATCGGTTTGATTGGCGACGCGTCCGGCGCAGCCGCCATCGTCTCTGCCGCGGCGAGCTGTGCGGCGTCGCTCGCGTCCATCCAGCCCGATGACGAGGAATGGCCGAAGACGCCGGAGATCGAGCTGTGTCGATCGGCACTGTTCGCGCTGGTGCGGCTGCACGACTACAACGCGCTCGCGCGCGTCGCGCTCGACGCGCAAGGACAGCCGGTGTCGCGATGGTGGCCGATCGCGTTCGCGCTGCAGCGGATTGGCGATCGCCGCGCCGAGCCCGCGCTCGTCTCGCTGGCGTCGACGCCAGGCGTCGACACGGTTGGCTTTGCGTTGCGCGGGCTCGCCGCGTTGAAGTCGTCGGCGGTCGTCTCGATCGCCGCACCGCTCGCCGCGAAGGCCGACGCGGACGTCAAAGTTCGTGTCGCCGCGATCCGCGCGCTCGCCCAGGTTGGCGACGCCGGCGCGGTGCCCGTGATCACGCGGCTGTTCAACGAGCTCGATCCGGCATCGCCGCTCGGCCTCGAGGTGATGGCCGCCATCGGCACGCTGCATCCGCCGGCGGCCTTCGATGCCGTCGTCGATCTGCTGACGCACCGATCGCCGGCCGTGCGCGCGGCGGCGCTGTCGGCTGCGGCGCAGATCAATCCCGACGGATTCCTGATCGTGCTTGCCGGCCTCGGTCGCGACGCCGACTGGACGGTGCGCGCATCGCTCGCGCACGTGCTGGCGACGCTGCCGGCGGATCGCGCCGCCGCCGCGCTCGGCGATCTCGCCGACGATGAGGATGCGCGCGTGCATGCACCGGCGCTCGAGGCGCTGGCGGCGATCAAGGCGCCGGACCTGCGCGAGCGCTTGACGAAATCGCTCAGCGCAGCGGACTTCGTCGAGCGCGCGACGGCCGCCCGGCTGATCGGAGACGCCCGCGTCGATGGCGGCGCGTCGCTGCTGGCCACGGCCTACACGCGCGGCACCAGCGATTCGGCGTACAGCGCTCGACTCGCGGCGATTGACGCGCTGGCGAAGTACGGCGGCGACGCGGCGATCGCCACGCTCCGGCAGGCGCTGAACGATCGCGAATGGCCCGTCCGCATTCGTGCGGCCGAGTTGCTGCGCGGCCTGGGACAAGCGGCCGAGCCGGTCCGTCCCGCCGCGCTCCGGCAGGATGCGGCGTCGTTCGAATCAGCCGCGCTGCTGCATCCCGCGTTCTCTCCGCACGCGTTCATCGAGACACATCGCGGCGTCATCGAAGCGCAGCTGGACGTCGTCGCGGCGCCGGTGACGACGGCCGCGTTCATCGCGCAGGCCCGCAGCGGTCTCTTCAACGGGCTCCGGATGCACCGCATCGTGCCCGCGTTCGTCGTGCAGGACGGCGATCCGCGCGGCGATGGCGAGGGCGGCCCAGGCTACACGTTGCGCGACGAGCTCAGCGAGGTGCCGTATCTGCGAGGAACGATGGGCATGGCGCTCGATGGACCGGAGACCGGCGGCAGCCAGTGGTTCATCACGCTGACGCCGCAGCCGCATCTCGACGCGAAGTACACCGTGTTCGGGAAGGTCGTGAACGGGTGGGACGTGCTCGATCGTCTCGCGCCGTCCGACACGATCGATCGCGTGCGCATCTGGGACGGCGTGGCGCTGCAATAAAAAAAGGGGGCGACGATCGCCCCCTTTCCCTAGCGGGAGGGCGAACTTACCGCTTCTTGCCGCCCTTCTTCTTGGCGCCCTTGGCTGCTTTCTTGGCCATGTGTCTGTTCCCCCCTTTCGCGTGTAGTGTGTTGCGCAGGCTTCCAACTCCCTCGCGACATCGCGCCTTTCGGCTTGCCCGACTCGTCCGTGGAGCGCCCTTGCCTCGTTGGCGGATCGCGCGGCCAGGCCAGCGGATCCGACGAACTACAAAAAAAGGGTGCCGGCTCTCGCCGCACCCTGAACTGCGTCACCGCTCGCTGGTGGAATGGCTGCGGCGCGCCGCGAAGCGCGCCGTTCGAGACCGTCGACTACCGTCGTGATCCATCACCAGAGTTTGTCGTGAACGCTTCACGTCGATCGATCCGACCGTACCCAATAAGTGGGCTGAGCGAGAAGCTCTCACGCAAGATGTAGATTATGGACGAGTTCGCGACGGTGTCAAGCACAAAGTCGCGCTGTTTGTCAAAAATCTCTGTGGTCGATCAGAACGCGCTCGTGCGCAACTCCTGCTTCGTCGTGTGGCGTTCGATCGCGAGCGCGATCAACTCGTCGACGAGCGTCGGATAGTCCACGCCCGATGCGGCCCACAGCTTCGAGAACATGCTGATCGTCGTGAAGCCGGGCATCGTGTTGATCTCGTTGATCACGATCTCGCCCGTCTCGCGATTGATGAGGAAGTCGACGCGCGCGAGGCCCGCCGCGTCGATCGCGTCGTACGCGACGAGCGCCTGCCGTTGAATCTCGCGAACGGCGTCGGCGTCGAGCGCGGCAGGAATCTCCGTGCGCGAATGGTTGTCGAGGTACTTCGCTTCGTAGTCGTAGAACTCGCGCGACGGCACGATCTCGCCGGGCACCGACGCGCGCGCGTCCTCGTTGCCGATGACCGCGCATTCGATCTCGCGCGCGTTGGGCACAGCCGTTTCGACAACGACGCGGCGATCGAACTCGACGGCGCGCTCGATGGCCGGGCCGAGCTCGGCGCGCGAGTGCGCCTTCGAGATGCCGACGCTCGATCCGAGATTGGCGGGCTTGACGAACAACGGATAGGGAAGCGCGCGCTCGATCGACGTGATGACCGATTCGGGACCGGTGCGCCAGGCGCGCCGGCGGACGAGCTGCCAGTCCGCGACGCGCAGGCCGCGCTCGCGGAACAGCACCTTCATCACGCCCTTGTCCATGCCGACCGACGACGCGAGCACGCCGCAGCCGACGTAGGCGACGTTGGCGAGCTCGAGCAGGCCCTGGATCGTGCCGTCTTCGCCGTAGGGGCCGTGCAGCACCGGAAAAATCACGTCCAGCGCCAGGCCCGTCACCGCCGCCGCGGCTTCGGCATCGTCGCCGCGGCTGGATCGACGATCGACGAGGATCAGCGTGTCGTCGCCAGGGCGCGGCGGCAGCACGACGTCCCGGCCGCCGCGCAAGCGCGCGGCCTCGCTGCTGCGCATCTGATCGACGACCTCGGCCGCCGACGCGGCGGACGGCGGACGATCGGCCAGCAGCCAGCGTCCATCTTTTTCGATGCGGATGGCGATCGGCTCGTAGCGGCGCCGATCGAGATTCGCGAATACGGCCGCCGCCGACGCGAGCGACACTTCGTGCTCGCCGGATCGACCGCCGTAGAGAACACCAACGCGAAGACGCTTCACGCGAGTCCAGTGGGATCGATCGCCGCGGAGCGCGGCGATGCGCGAGTCATTATAGGCTAACGCGGTGACGGTCCCGTTCGGCTTCGAGGTGTTGTCGCGCGACGGCCGTGCGCGCCGCGGACGATTGACGCTCGCGCACGGCACGATCGAGACGCCGGCGTTCATGCCGGTCGGCACGCGCGCGGCGATCAAGAGCCTGACCATCGATCAGGTGCGCGACCTCGACGCGGAGATCATCCTCGCGAACACGTACCATCTGCACGTGCGGCCCGGCGACGCGTTGATCGCCGATGCCGGCGGACTGCATGCCTTCATGGGGTGGGACCGCCCGATCCTCACCGACTCGGGCGGATATCAGGTGTTCTCGCTGGCCGAACGGCGGCGTCTGACGGAAGAAGGCGTCGTCTTCCGTTCGCATCTCGACGGCCAACTGCTCTCGCTCACCGCAGAGTCGGCCGTCGACATCCAGTCGCGCCTCGGATCCGACATCGCGATGATGTTCGACGAGTGCCCGAGCTGGCCCGCCGAGCACGATGAGGTCAACGTGGCGATGACGAGGACGCTGCGATGGGCCCGGCGCGGCCGCGATCGGTTCCAGGCCGTGTCGGCCGGCGCCGTGCCAGACGTCGCTCGCTCGACGCCCGGTCAGGTGCAGTTCGGCATCGTCCAGGGCGGTACATATAAGGACCTGCGGGACCGGAGCGTCGCCGGCACGCGGGAGGTCGGCTTCGAGGGCTATGCGATCGGCGGGCTGTCGGTGGGCGAGCCGTCCGAGACGATGTATGACGTGACCGCACATACGGCGGCGCAGCTGCCCGACGACCGGCCAAGATATTTGATGGGGACCGGGACGCCGGAGGACCTGGTCGAGAGCGTCGCTCGCGGGATCGATCTCTTCGACTGCGTCCTGCCGACGCGGAATGCACGCAACGGCCAGCTGTTCACGCGCGAGGGCCCCATCGCCATCAAGAACGCGAAGTACGCCAACGACTGGCGGCCGCCGGACGAGGCGTGCGGATGTCCGACCTGCCGGCGACATTCACGGGCGTATCTCCGCCACCTTTTCATGGCCGGGGAGATCGCGGCGGCCACCCTCAACACGTTGCACAATCTCTACTTTTACCTTGACACCATGCGGGCGATTAGGAAGGCTATTGAGTTCGGAACGTTCGAATCGTTCAGGACCGATTTCCACCAGCAGATCTCGCGCACCAGTCTGTCTCGATGACCTCATTGTCACCCTTCGTGCTCGCGATGGCGCAGCCGGCCGGTCAGTCTCCTCAGAGTCTGCTCGTGTCGCTGCTGCCGTTCGTCCTGATGATCGGCATCTTCTATGTGCTCGTCCTGATGCCGATGCGCCGCCGTCAGAAGAAGATTCAGGATTTCCAGTCTTCCCTGAAGGTCGGTGACAAAGTCATCACCACGAGCGGCATTTACGGCGTCGTCACCAAAATCGACGAGAAGAGCCTGCAGATCCAGATTGCCGACAAGGTGCGGATCGAAGTCGCCCGGGCCGCGATCGGCGGCTATCAGGGCGAGGAGCCGGTCGTGCCGCCGCAGGGCAACAGCGGCCTCTAATCTATGTCCAAGAATCTTCGCTGGAAGCTGGCCGTGATCCTGGGCGTGACAGGCCTGGCGGTCTGGTCGTTCACGCCGCCGTCGCGGAAGATCAGCCTCGGCCTCGACCTGCAGGGCGGCGTCCATTTCCTCCTCGCCGTGCAGACCGACGAAGCGCTGAAGCTCGAGACGACGACGTCGTCCGAGCAACTGCGCCAGGCGCTCAAGGACAAAGGCATCACCGTCACGACGACGCCGAACCTGACGGACTTTACGGTCGCCGGCGTTCCGCGCGAGAGCGATCAGCAGTTCAGGGCGATCGCCGATCCCGTCACCAGCACGTCCTACACGCGCGAAGCGCAGGGCAACGGGACGTACGTGTTCCACATGAAGCCGAACGTCGTCGTGCAGACGCGGCAGGAGGCGGTGACGCAGTCGGTGCAGACGATCGAGCGCCGCGTCAACGAGCTCGGCGTGTCGGAGCCGGTCGTCGCGCCCTACGGCACGTCGGGTGATCAGATCATCGTCCAGCTGCCGGGCCTGAAAGACGTCGCGCATGCGCAGGAGATCATCGGCAACCCGGCCCAGTTGGAGCTGAAGATCGTCGAGGCGGGGCCGGCCCCCGATCAGGCGTCGCTCCTGCAGTCCTACAACGGTCAGGTGCCGCCGGACCTGGAGGTCGTGTCCGGCGCGGGCTCAGCCGGGTCGACGGCCGAGTCGTTCTATCTCGTGCGCAAGGTGGCCGGCGTCACGGGCCGCGATCTGCGGAACGCGCGGCCGACCGTCGATCAATACAACACGCCGGCGGTGAGCTTCACGCTGAACAGCGAGGGCGCGGCGAAGTTCGGCCGGCTGACGCGCGAGAACATCAACCGGCAGCTCGCGATCATCCTCGACCACCATATCCAGTCGGCGCCGGTGATCGAGAGCGCCATCGATGCCGAGGGCCGCATCACGGGCCGGTTCACGCAACAGGAAGCGCAGGACCTGGCGCTCGTGCTGCGATCGGGCGCGCTGCCGGCGTCGCTGACGTACGTCGAGCAGCGTGAGGTCGGCCCCACGCTCGGCGCCGACTCGGTGCGCGACGGCATCATGGCGTCGCTCATCGGCCTCGCGCTCGTCACGACGTTCATGCTCCTGTACTACCGGCTGTCTGGCATCAACGCGTTCGTCTCGATCGCGCTCAACCTGATCATCCTGCTCGGCTTCATGTCGTATCTCGGCGCGGTCATGACGCTGCCCGGCATCGCCGGCTTCGTGCTGACGATCGGCATGGGCGTCGACTCGAACGTGCTGATCTTCGAGCGCATCCGTGAGGAGCTGGACGCCAAACGAAGCGCGCGGCAGGCGATCGCGGCCAGCTTCGACCGCGTCTTCATCACGATCGTCGACACGCACGTGTCGTCGCTCATCGCCGCGGCGTTCCTGTTCCAGTTCGGCACCGGCCCGATCCGCGGATTCGCGACGACGCTGTTCTTCGGCCTGGTGTCGAACGTGTTCACGTCGGTGTTCGTCTCGCGCACGTTGTTCGAGTTCATCCTTTCGCGGCGGCCGGCCGGCGCGACGCAGTTGAGCGTGTAGGCCGGGAGTCAGAGCGTCATGCGTATCTTTCACAACGCGAATTACAACTTCATCAAGTGGCGCTGGCACGCCCTGATCCTGTCGATCGGGATCATCTGGGCCGGTGTCGCCACGGTGTTCCTGCGCGGCGGGGTCCCGCTCGGCATCGACTTCACCGGCGGCACGGTCGTCGTGCTGCGGTTCGCGAACCCGGTTGGCGAGGACGCGGTGCGCACCGCCCTCGGGCCGTACGGCGCCGATGCCGTCGTGCAGCGCTTCGGGAACGATCCCACCAAGAACGACATCATGATCCGGCTGCCGCTCAAGGGCACCGAGCAGGCGAACCTCAACGAAGGCGCGAACCGGGTCGAACAGGCGATTCGCACGGCGAACCTCGGCGAGTTCACACCCCAGCGGACGGATCTCGTCGGGCCGACCGTCGGCGCCGATCTGCAGCGTAAGGGCATCTGGGCGACGCTGACCGCGCTCGGCGGCATCCTGATCTACGTCGCGTTCCGCTTCCGATTCACGTTCGCCGTCGGCGCGATCGTCGCGACGTTCCACGACATTCTCATCACGCTCGTGCTCCTGAGCTGGTTCCACTACGAGCTGTCGCTGAACGTCGTCGCTGCGATTCTCACGATCGCCGGCTATTCGGTGAACGACACGATCGTCGTCTTCGACCGCGTGCGCGAGAACCAGCGGGCGCACCGGCGCGATCCGCTGGACAAGGTCGTCAACGACGCCGTCAATCAGACGCTGGGCCGCACGATCATCACGTCGGGCACGACGTTCCTCGCCGTGATCTCGCTCTTCATCTTCGGCGGCGAAGTGCTGCGGAGCTTCGCGTTCACGATGATCGTCGGCATCATCACGGGCACGTACTCGACCGTGTTCATCGCGGCGTCGATTGCGATCATCCTGAGCCGGCGGACGCCGCCGACGCTCGCCGCGGTGACCAAGCCCGCGGACGTCAAGCGGCGCGCACGCGCCTGAGCCCCGGAACGACCGCGCCGTGAGCTATCTGACGGCCGCGCTGCTCGGCGCCGTTCAAGGCGTCACCGAGTTCCTGCCGATCTCGTCGACGGCGCATCTGCTGATCGTCGGCCGCTGGCTGCGGTTCGACGATCCCGGCGGCGTCTTCAACACGACCATCCAGTTCGGGTCCATCCTCGCCGTGATGTGGATCTACCGGTGGAAGCTGCTGGCCGTCGTGACCGGGCTGCCCTCCAATCCCGCGGCACGGCGCTTTGCCGCGATGATCGCCATCGCGTTCGTTCCGGCCGCCATTGCCGGCTTGTTGTTCGGCGACTTCGTCAAGCGTGTGCTCTACGCGAGCCCGGCCGTCATCGCCGTGTCGTTCATTGTCGGCGGCGTCATCATGCTGCTCGCGGAGCGCTTCAGGCCCGCGCCAGTGGTCCACGACGCATCAGAGACGCCGCTGCCGCGCGCGTTCGGTGTGGGCACCTGCCAGGCGCTGGCGCTCGTGCCTGGCGTCTCGCGATCCGGCGCGACGATCGTCGGCGGCCTGCTGCTCGGCCTCGATCGCGCCGCCGCGGCGGAGCTGTCGTTCTTTCTCGCGATGCCGACGATGGCCGCGGCCTCGGGACACGAGCTGTGGAAGGGGCGCCACGATCTCGGCACCGGCCTCGGCGTCGAGATCGCGATCGGCTTCGTGATGGCCTTTCTCGCCTCGTGGCTCGTGGTGAAGCCATTTCTGCGTTTCGTGAGCCGATCCGGGTTCGCGCCGTTCGCGTGGTACCGCATCATCGCGGGCCTGGCGCTCTTCGCCGCGCTGGCGGCCGGGTGGCGCTAGATGGCGGCGAGCGCAGTGCAGTGGCTGCGGCGCAGCTTCATCACGGGATTCTTCGTCACCGTGCCGCTCGTCGTCAGCGTCGTCGCGATCGTCTGGGTCGTGCGATGGGCCGATGGCCTGACGAGTGGGCTCGGTGAGCGTCTGATTGGACGGCACGTGCCCGGCCTCGGACTGGCGACGACGGCCCTGATCGTCCTCGCGGCCGGTGCGCTCGCGACCAATGTCTTCGGCCGCCGCCTGCTGCAGCGCGGGGAACAACTGCTGCTGCACGTGCCGCTGTTCAAGACCATCTACGCGCCGGTGAAACAGCTCGTGAGCGCCTTCGCGCCCGACAACGAGGGCGGCTTCAAGCGGATGGTGCTCGTCGAGGATCAGGCGCGCGGGCTCGTGCTGGGCTTCCTCACCAAGGAGTTCACGATCGATCGCGGCAACGGGCCGGAGACGTTGCTCGCCGTGTACGTGCCGACCAATCACCTCTATCTCGGCGACATCATCCTGTGCCCGCCGGCGCGTGCGACCTATCCCGACCTGTCGGTCGAGGAGGGCATTCGCGTGTTCCTCACCGGCGGAATGGGCTTACCGGCACGCCTGCGGGCTGGTCATGAGGAATGACCTCTCGATTGGCGTACGAGGCGAATCGATCCGTGCGTGCTGAAAACGATTTTCGCGATTACACTACGCGGCTGCAATCGCAAACAGGACCGCACGTCTGGAGAAGGGTGTCCCAATGACCGTGAGAGCGCTGGGTGTGTACAGGACGATCGGAGCGATGGCTGCGATCCTGCTGGCGGGCGCGGCCGGATCCGCTGTGGTCTTCGCACAGGAGACGACGGCGCCGGCGCGGCACGCAGGCGGCGAAGCGAACCTCGTGCTGCCGGATCTCGGTCAGGTCACGTTCCTCGGCGGCATCGACGGCCACACGCTGCTGCTCGCCGGCTTGCTCGTGTCCGGGCTCGGGCTGCTGTTCGGCCTGACGATCTACCGCCAGCTGAAGCATCTGCCGGTGCATCAGTCGATGCGTGAGATCTCCGAGCTGATCTACGAGACCTGCAAGACGTACCTGATCCAGCAGGGCAAGTTCCTGCTCGTCCTCGAAGTGTTCATCGGTGTGATCATCGCGTTCTACTTCGGGGCGCTCCAGCACTTCAGCGCGCTGAAAGTGCTGATCATCCTGTTGTTCAGCGTCATCGGCATCGCCGGCAGCTACGGCGTCGCGTGGTTCGGCATCCGCGTCAACACGTTCGCCAACTCGCGCACGGCGTTCGCGAGCCTGCGCGGCAGGCCGTTCCCGTGCTATGCGATTCCGCTCAAGGCGGGCATGAGCATCGGCATGATGCTCATCAGCGTCGAGCTGCTGCTGATGCTCGTCATCCTGCTGTTCATCCCGCGGGACTACGCGGGCCCATGCTTCATCGGCTTCGCGATCGGCGAGTCGCTCGGCGCCGCGGCGCTGCGCATCGCGGGCGGCATCTTCACGAAGATCGCCGACATCGGCGCGGACCTGATGAAGATCGTCTTCAAGATCAAGGAAGACGACGCGCGCAATCCGGGCGTCATCGCGGATTGCACGGGCGACAACGCCGGCGATTCGGTCGGGCCGTCGGCCGACGGCTTCGAGACCTACGGCGTCACCGGCGTCGCGCTGATCTCGTTCATCCTGCTCGCGGTCGCGAACGAGACGACGCAGGTCCAGCTGCTCGTCTGGATCTTCGTGATGCGCATCGTGATGATCGTAGCCTCCGGCCTGTCGTACCTGATCAACGAAACGCTCGCGCGCGGGCAGTACGCCGAGGCGCGCACGATGAACTACGAGGCGCCGCTGACGCGCCTGGTCTGGCTGACGTCGTTCGTCTCCGTCGCGCTGACGTACGTCGCGTCGAAGCTGCTGATTCCCGCGCTCGGGCCGGCCGGCGACACGACGCTGTGGTGGAAGCTCTCGACGGTCATCACGTGCGGCACGCTCGCCGGCGCGATCATCCCGGAGCTCGTGAAGGTCTTCACGTCGACCGAGTCCGCGCACGTCCGCGAGGTCGTGATCTCGTCGAAGGAAGGCGGATCGTCGCTCAACATCCTGTCGGGCTTCGTCGCCGGCAATTTCTCGGCGTTCTGGCTCGGCATCAGCATTCTGCTGCTCATGAGCATCGCGTACGGCGTCAGCACGCTCGGCCTGCAGGACGTCGGCATGCTCGCGCCGGCGGTCTTCGCGTTCGGGCTCGTCGCGTTCGGGTTCCTCGGCATGGGCCCGGTGACGATTGCGGTCGACTCGTACGGACCGGTCACCGACAACGCGCAGTCGGTCTACGAGCTCTCGACGATCGAGCAGCTGCCCAACATCGAGGCCGAGATCAAGCGCGACTTCGGCTTCGACGTCGACTTCGAGCGCGCGAAGCACAACCTCGAGGAGAACGACGGCGCAGGCAACACGTTCAAGGCCACCGCCAAGCCCGTCCTCATCGGCACCGCCGTGGTCGGCGCGACGACGATGATCTTCTCGATCATCGTGGCGCTGACGGAGGGACTGAATCCCGCGCTCGTCGCGAAGCTGTCGCTGCTGCACCCGCCGTTCCTGCTCGGGCTCATCACGGGCGGCGCGATGATCTACTGGTTCACCGGCGCGTCGACGCAGGCGGTGACGACGGGCGCGTACCGCGCCGTCGAGTTCATCAAGGCGAACATCCGGCTCGAGGGCACGACGCGGGCCTCGGTCGAGGACTCGAAGAAGGTCGTCGGCATCTGCACGCAGTACGCGCAGCGCGGCATGCTCAACATCTTCCTGACGGTGTTCTTCGGCACGCTCGCGTTCGCGTTCGTCGAGCCGTTCTTCTTCATCGGCTATCTCGTGTCGATCGCGCTCTTTGGCTTGTATCAGGCCATCTTCATGGCCAACGCCGGCGGCGCCTGGGACAATGCGAAGAAGGTCGTCGAGGTCGAGCTGAAGGCCAAGGGGACGCCGCTGCACGACGCGACGGTCGTCGGCGACACGGTCGGCGATCCGTTCAAGGACACCTCGTCGGTGGCGATGAACCCCGTGATCAAGTTCACGACGCTGTTCGGGCTGCTGGCGGTCGAGCTGGCGGTGCAGTTGACGGCGGAGCAGGGCGCGATGCTGTCGCACGTGCTGGCCGCGGGCTTCTTCGTCGTGGCGCTGGTGTTCGTGTGGCGCTCGTTCTACGGCATGCGCATCGGGGCGCGGGCCTGATCGCGGCCGAAGGAGCCATTCTGGCGATCCCGGTGTCTAATCGGAGTACATTGAGTTCATTGACACATTTTTTGGGGTCTGCTTATAATTCCGGGCCTTTCGAAATCGGTGTGAGCGGCAGACGCAATGCGCGCGGGCGGCAGACGCCCCGCGAGGACGGCATGTCCCGCGAGCGGTGCTGGTGGCCGGCGTCAAGACCGAGTGGCTCGATGGGTAAGCAAGATCCGGTGTAAGGAGGTTCGCCCGTGCCACGCGAGATGTTCGGCGATGTAGTCGATCCCTCGGTCAAAGTGGGGACGAAGCAGTGGTACACGGTGCCACTGTCGATCGTGGCCCACGTGGTCGTGTTGGGATCGCTCATCGTCATTCCGTTGTTAGCGACCGACATGCTGCCGACACCGCAGTCGGTCATGGCGTTCGTGGCGGCGCCGCCGCCGCCCCCGCCGCCGCCACCCCCGCCCCCGCCGCCGGCCGCTGCGCCGCCGCCGGAGCCGGTACAGCCCGTGGCGAATCCGTCTGCCGCGCCGATCGAAGCGCCGCAGACGATCAAGCCTGAACCGCCGCCGCGCATGACGGCCGTCGTCGGCGGCATCTCCAGCAGCTTCAGCGGCGCGGCCGGTGGTGTCGCTGGCATGGCGCCGCCGCCTCCTCCGCCTCCACCCCCGGCGCCGATTCGCGTCGGCGGCCTGGTCAAGGAGCCGAAGCCCGTCAAGCACCCGAATCCGATCTATCCGAAGATCGCGCAGGCGGCGAAGGTCCAGGGCATGGTCATCCTCGAGGCGACCATCACCAAGGAGGGCGACGTCAAAGACGTCAAGGTCCTTCGTCCGCAGCCCATGGGGATGACGGACGCGGCCGTCGAGGCTGTGAAGCAGTGGAAGTACACGCCGCCACTCCTGAACGGCGTGCCCGTGGACGTCATCATGACGATCACGGTCAACTTCGCGCTCCAATAGCGCGCGGCAGGATTGGCGACAGAACGAGCGTAATCGTGCGGGCCCGGCGGGCGTGGTCGCAGGCGCTGGGCCCCTTCATTTGTCTAGGTAGACCAAAACTCGGGCAGGTTTCGGAGGCTGGAAATGGATGTGATGAAGATGGTGTCGGAGATGGGCCCGGTGGCCAAGGCCGTAGGCGTGGTCCTGGTGTTCATGTCGATGTGGTCGTTTGGCGTCGCGATCGAGCGCTACTACACTTTCTCGCAGGCGCGGAAACAGTCGAAGCTCTACGCGCCGCAGGTGGCGAAGCACCTCAAGGAAGGCCGGCTGAAGGACGCGCTGGCGGTCTCGCAGGCCAAGACGTATCAGTACAGCCATCTCGCCAAGGTCGTGCTCGCGGGATTGCAGGAATACCAGTTCCAGCAGGAAGCGGGCGGATCGATGGAGCGCAGCGACCTGGTCGATACGGTGCGGCGCGCCATTCAGCGCGCGACGGCGCTCACGGCCAATGACCTGAAGAAGGGCATTCCCGCGCTCGCGACGATCGGCGCGACCGCGCCGTTCGTCGGACTGCTCGGCACGGTCGTCGGCGTCATCTCGGCGTTCCAGGGCATCGCGGCGACCGGCGCCGGCGGCCTCGGTGCGGTGTCGGGCGGTATCTCGGAAGCGCTCGTCGAGACCGCGCTTGGCCTCGTCGTCGCCATTCCGGCGGTCTGGATGTACAACTACTTCACGGGCCGGCTCGAGTACTTCAACGTCGAGATGGACAACTCGTCGTCGGAGCTCGTCGACTACTTCATCAAGAAGACCGCCTAGCACTACGCCTATGGGCGTGTCCGGCTTCGCTGACAGGTAGCGAGACCGGCACGCCGGGCATGGAAGACTGAAGGAGTCACAGTCATGGCAATGGACGTTGGCGGCGCCAAAGGCGGCGTCAAATCCGACATCAACGTCACGCCGCTCGTCGACGTGATGCTGGTTCTGCTCATCATCGTCATGTTGATCGCCCCGTTGTTGCAGCAGGGCGTGCCGATGGTGAAGCCCTCGGCGACCAACGGCACGCAGAAGCCGGACACGCAGGACCAGACCACCGTGTACGTCGATGCGGCCGGCCGGCTCTACATCAACGCGATTGAGTTGTCCGAGCCCGAGCTCGTCAAGCGCCTGACGTCGATTCTCGACGCCAAGACGGACAAGACCGTCTATCTCAAGGGCGACAAGGACGCACAGTACGGCGCCATCATGAAGATGATGGATGCGCTCCACGGCGCGAAGATCGAGACGGTGGCATTGATCACCGAGTCGACGGCGCCTGGCGCCGGAGGAGGACACTAATGGCCGGCGGTCACCCACATCAGCATCACGGCGCCGAACGCGTCATCGCGGCCAAGAAGGCCGAGGTGTCGGCGGACATGAACGTCACGCCGCTGATCGACGTGCTGCTCGTGCTGCTCGTCATCTTCCTGGCGGCGTTGCCCCTGACCCAGAAGGGCCTGGACATCAACCTGCCGCTCGAGACGAGCAAGAACACGAAGCAGGCCACCGACCTGTCGCAGGTCGTGGCCGAGTACACGGCCGATCACCGGCTGATGATCAACCACCAGGACGTGCCGATTGCGATGGCGACGAACCGGTTCCGCGAGATCTATGAGACACGGCGTGAGAAGACGCTGTTCCTGATCGGCGCGGCCTCGGTGCGCTATCAGGAGATCATCGCCGTCATCGACGCCGCCGTTGGCGGCGGCGTCGAGAAGGTCGGCATCGTCACCGACGGCATGCGCCGCGAAGCGGCGGGCGGCAACTAGCCGCCCACCGCCTCCCTGCGCATCCAGCGCGCGAAGGTCACCAGACACACACAGGCCGGGCGGGCTTCTTCATGAAGCCCGCCAGGCCTGTTCCTGTTTTGTCCACGCTCGAGCTCGATGCTGATGTCGGGATAGCTTAGAGCCGCCAGCCGGCTCCGTCGCTATCGTTCGCCAGCGCGACGACGAACGGTGTCCCTTCCGTCCCAGAAGCCTCTCGCAGTCCAAGCCCCAAGCCCGCGCCGCGAGCCCCAAGTCGCAAGCCGCGAAGCGCCTGAAGCCTCGAAGCGCTCGACGCCCGAGCTCGCCCGGACAGGCTCCGCCCAAACGAAAAGGGCGT
>DASZVJ010000233.1:0-38864 GCA_035547155.1 Vicinamibacterales bacterium | reverse complement strand
CCTCCAGGCGATTGAAACGTCGATGCCGCTGACACGTCCCGACGGCCTGCGTACGGTCGGAGCGCGAACGATGATCCAGGCCGAAGGACAGGGACGTCTCACGGAGCTGACCATCAACGGCAATCGCGCCGAGGTGCGAGTGATACGGGAGGGCCTCAACGCCGCGACGGGTGTCACGCTGGTTGGCAACACCGCGTTCGTGCTTGTCGATCGTGGGAAGGGCGTGGCCGTGCCGTACGGAGCCAAGTAGCAGGCGTCTGGCCTGGCCGCGAGGAGACACATGACCATGAAGACGCGAACGCTCGGCAACAGCGGCTTGCACGTCTCGGCGATCGGGTACGGCTGTATGGGCCTGACGGGCACATACGGTGCCGCCACCGACCGGCCGGAGGCCATCGCCCTCCTTCGAGCGGCAGTCGAGCACGGCGTGACCATGTTCGATACGGCGGAAGCGTACGGTCCATTCACGAACGAAGCGCTCGTCGGCGAAGCCCTGGCGCCGTTCCGCGATCGCGTCGTCATTGCGACGAAGTTCGGATTCGGCATCAACCCGGACGGCACGCGGTACGGAATCGACAGCCGTCCCGAACACATGCGCGACGTCGTCGACGCGATGCTGACGCGGCTGAATGTCGGCACGATCGATTTGCTGTATCAACATCGCGTCGATCCGAATGTCCCCATCGAGGACGTCGCCGGCACGGTGCAGGAACTGATTGCTGCAGGCAAGGTGAAACGCTTCGGATTGTCGGAAGCCAGCGCGCAGACGATTCGCCGCGCCCATGTCGTTCAGCCGATTACCGCCGTGCAGAGTGAGTACTCACTGTGGACGCGTGACGTCGAGGCGAACGGCGTCCTTGCCGCCTGTGAGGAACTCGGTATCGGCTTCGTGCCTTTCAGTCCCCTTGGCGCGGGTTTCCTCACCGGCAAGATCGACATGTCCACGACATTCAGCGGCACCGATTTCCGCAGCATCTCGCCGCGCTTCGCGACAGACGCGCGCGCGGCCAACGTGGCGATGGTCGATCTACTGAAGGCGGTCGCGGATCGAAAGCACGCCACGCCGGCGCAGATCGCGCTCGCCTGGTTGCTCGCGCAGAAACCCTGGATTGTGCCGATCCCAGGCACTCGCACGCTCGCACGACTGATAGAGAATCTCGGCGCCTCGTCGGTGGATCTCAGCGACGCGGACCTGCGTGAGATCGCGGAGGCCGCTTCGAAGATCACCGTTCAAGGGGCGCGCTTGCCGGAAGGGGTGCTGAAACTCACGAACCGGTGAGCCGTGTCCAGCAGGTTGCGCCTGTCGAAGAGGTCGCTGCGCAAGTGCGCGAACTCGGTCGTGGCGACTCGTGCCGATCCCCTTGCTCTGTACCTGTTTTGTACCTCATACTCAGGTTTCGAGTGGATTTGAGCGGTTCTGGCGGTTCCGATCACGCCTAAACCATTGATAGGAGCGGGTTCGACGAGAACGAATCCCACCCTCTCCGCCAACCTTCGCTCACGCGTACCTCCGCTCCCCAGCGCGACGAGCCCCACCCGCTATCCGTCCGGCTAGCCGATCGAAAACGTCACACGCCTGAGCAGCGGCGCGTTGCCGAGCGGAACGAGATCGATCGCGATCGGCGTGCCGTCGGCCCGCAGCATCCGGCCGCGAAGCACGACGGCCGGCGCGTCGAAGGGCCGCCGGACGGCCGGCCCCCGCACGAGCTGAACGGGCGCGAGGCCGAAGCCTTGCCATCGCGCGTCGGCAGACAGCTTCAGATCGCGCGGCTCGCCTGGCGAGGGCTCGTGGTACGCATCCTCGAAGCCGGCCAGCGGATACGTCTTCGTGACGGTCCTGGTCGACGCGATCGATTGCGCGAACACCAGCGCGCCGTACTGCAGCGCCACTTCTCCGTTGACGGCCGGGATTTCCTGCACGACGGCGGCAAACGTCACGCGCACCGTGTCGCCGGACGTCCAGCGTTTCGTCACACGCCAGTAGTCGCCCTCGCGTGTAATCCGCGCGCCTGGGCACGCCACCGTGGTGCCGCGCGACCACTCAGGCTCCCGCAGTAGCAGCGAGAACTCAATCTCGCGCTCCGGCGCCACCTCGATCTCGATCGCATGGTCGAAGGGATACCCCGTCCGCTCGTGAATCTCCACCTTCACGCCTGCCACCGTCGTCGAGACGCGGCACGGACCATAGAGCAGCGCCGCGAGCGTGTCGGCGCCGCGACGCATCCACATGCCACGGACGAAGAGCGCGGCCACCTGCGTCGCGTTGGGGTTGCAGCAGACGGCGACGTCCGCGTGCGTTGGCGAGAGCTTGTTCCGCGGCTCGTCGCGCGTCCCGTCGAGCGAGCGCCCGTCGCAGCGGATGCGGTTGTCAGGCGTGAGATAGGAAATCGCGCGGCCATCTGGCGTGCGCGCCCCTTGCGCCGCGTTGAACCAGATCTGCTCGACGCGATCGCCGAGCGACGCCACGCCTGTCTTCTGTAGCGCAGACTCGAGCGTGAGCTGCGTCTCTTTCGTCACGCAGTACTCGTACTCGGTCGATGAGGGATCGGGGCGTCGATCGTCGATGAGCTCCTGGCTGACGACCGAACCGGACGGCTCGGTGTACCGCGCCAGCTTCTCGAGCGCCTGACGCGCCGCGCGCGCGAGATCCGCGCGTCCAGTTGCCGTCGCGAGCCAGAGCGGCAGGCGAATCGATTCGCAGGTGTGCACGCCGTGCTGCACGAATGGCGCGTCGAGATCGAGCAGCGACGGCAGGCTCGTATCGGCCTTGCTGTCGTGCTGGCTCCAGGCCTCATAGAGCCACAGGGTGAAATCGCGGTATCTCGCCTCGCCGGTGAGATCGGTCAGCCGCTCCATGACGTCCGCGATCATCAGGTCGTGACTCTCGCCCCACGGCACCGGCCGAAGGCCCGGGCCGTAGACCGAGACGATCAGATCCGCGCAGCGCTGCACGGCGCGCCTCACCTCGGCGCGGCCGGTGATCTCCGCATAGTCGAGCAGGCCGCGCAGCAGGCACGCCTGCGTCCACAGCTCGCCCGCGTGCTGAAACCGTGAATCCGCAGCGAAGATGCCGAGATAGCCGTCCGCGTCCTGCGACGACAGGATGTGGCGGACGTACTCGTCCGCCTCGCGCATCGCCGCGGCGTCATCGGTCAGGCCGGCGAGCATGATGAAGCCCGCGCGCCAGTTCCCCTCCGATTCGCCGTTCCACCACGCGACGCCGAGCCGGTTGGCGACGTTCTGCGACTGAAGCGAATTGCGCTGGCTGACGAAGATGTCCGACGAGGCCTCGTGGCTGAGACGGCCGAGCGCGCCGGCGAAGCCTTCGCGCAGATCGCGGATCATCTGCTCGCGGATCCAGCCATCCGGTTTGATCTCGCCGAGCGGCAACCACGTGAACACCGGAGCGGAGACGGGGCCGGCAGATGCGGAAGGCGCAGCCTGCTGCGCGCCGCGGGCGAGCACCGGCCACGGCAGCGCGGTGCCCGCTGCTGCGGCGAGCAGCTTCAGGGAATCGCGACGATTCATAGGTGCGCCCTACGATACTGCAGCACGAGATCGTCGCTCGAGAGATTGAAGCCTAGGTGGTCAGTCCTCTCGATCGTCGCGTCGGGCATCCAGTCGATCGGTATAGGATGCCTGCACACTGGAGGCGCCGTGCTCGCTCGAAAGATCTTGATCGCCGCAGGTCTCGCGGCCGCGTGCGTGGTGGCCGCATGCAGCGGCAAGACATCATCGGGATCCGCCGCAACGCCCGCACATCGCTACACGATCGCGACCGTCGGCAAGGTCGAAGGCATCGCCTGGTTCGAGGACATGAAGAAAGGCGTGCAGAAGTTCGCCGCCGACACCGGGCAGGAAGCGTTCATGCAGAGCCCGGCGCAGGCCGACGGCGCGCAGCAGGTGCAAATCATCGAGAACCTGATCGCGCAGAAGGTGAATGCGATCTGCGTCGTGCCGTTCTCCGTCGAAGCCGTCGAGCCGGTGCTCAGGAAGGCGCGCGCACAGGGCATCGTCGTCATCGCGCACGAGGCGTCGTCGGCGCAGAACGCCGATCTGATCATCGAGCCGTTCGACAATGCCGCATACGGCCGTCATCTGATGGAGCGTCTCGCCCAGGAAATGGGCGGCGAGGGCGACTACGCGACGTTCGTCGGCAGCCTCAACTCGAAGTCGCACACGGAGTGGGTGGACGCGGGCGTCGCGTACCAGCGCGAGAAATACCCGAAGATGCACGACGTGGCGGACAAGATCGAGGACTACGAAGATCAGAACAAGGCCTACGACAAAATGAAAGAGCTGCTCACTGCGCATCCCACGCTCAAGGGCGTGCAGACGAGCGCGATGGGCACCGCCGCGGGTGCGGGCCTGGCCGTCGAAGAACGCGGCCTCCAGAAACAGGTCGCCATCGTCGGCACCAGTCTCGCGTCGGTGTCCGGCCAATATCTCAAGAGCGGATCGGTGCGCATGATCTCGTTCTGGGATCCCGCGCTCGCCGGCTACGCGATGAACAAGATCGCGGTGATGATGCTCGACGGACAGACGATCGCGGCCGGCACCAACCTCGGCCTGCCCGGCTACGAATCGCTGGTGCAGTCGAAGGACAAGCCGAATCTGTTCTTCGGCTCCGCCTGGATCGATCTCACCAAGGACAACGTCGATCAGTACATGAAATGACGCGCGCGTCCGGCGATCCGTTTCTGTCGCTTCGCTCGATCGGCAAGTCGTTCGGCGGCGTTCGTGCGCTCGACGACGTGTCGCTGGACGTCGAGGCCGGAGAGATTCACTGTCTCGCCGGCGAGAACGGATCGGGCAAATCGACGCTCATCAAGATCGTCGCCGGCGTGCACCGGCCAGATCGCGGATCGATCGTCATCGCCGGAACATCACTCGCGTCGCTCGCGCCCATCGATGCCGTCCGCGCGGGCGTGCAGATCATCTATCAGGATCTGTCGCTCTTCCCCAATCTCACCGTCGCGGAGAACCTCGCGATCAACTCGCTGCTCGAGCATCGCCGGACGCTCGTGCGGTGGCGCGACGTCCGGCGCACGGCCGCGCGCGCCCTGGAGCGCCTGCAGGTCTCGATCGATCTCGATCGCCTCGTCGGCGATCTGCCGATTGCCGAGAAGCAGATCGTCGCGATCGCGCGCGCGCTGCTGCAGGACGCCAAGCTGATCGTGCTCGACGAGCCGACAACGGCGCTGACAGGCGTCGAAGTGGACGCGCTGTTCGCGCTCGTGCGCGATCTGCAGCAGCGCGGCGTCGCGATCTTGTTCGTAAGCCACAAGATGCGCGAGATGCTGCAGGCCGCCGATCGCTTCACGGTGCTCCGGAACGGGCGCGTCGTGGAGTCGGGTCCCGCAGCGGAGTTCGACGAGGCGCGACTGACGTACGCGATGACGGGACGCGCGATCGGCGAGACACGATTCGACGGCCGCGTCGACGCCGACGCACCGCCGCGGTTGCGCGTGCGCGATCTCACGGGGCCCATCCTGCGCGGGGTGACGTTCGACGTGCGGCCCGGCGAGATCGTCGGGCTCACCGGCCTCCTCGGCGCCGGTCAAGGCGAGCTTGCCGCGCGCGTGGCGGGCCTCGAGACGCGCGGAACCGGCGAGATCGCGGTGGATGGCGCGAGGCTTCCGCAGTGCACCGTGCGCGCCGCGGCTCGTGCGGGCATCGGTTACGTGCCGGAGGATCGGCTGCGCGAAGGGTTGTTCCTCGATCGCTCGATCGCGGACAACGCCACGGCCTCGAACCTTCGCGACCTGACCACGGGCGTTGGCCTGTTGTCACCGCGCCGCACGACAGATCAGGCGGACCGCTGGATCCGTGATCTCGGCATCAAGACGTCATCGATCGACGCACCGGTGCGACAGCTTTCGGGCGGCAATCAACAGCGTGTCGTGCTCGCGCGTGTGCTCGCGACGCGCCCGAACGTGCTCATCCTCAACGGCCCTACCGTCGGCGTGGACGTCGGCGCCAAAGAAGAGCTGCACGCCACGATCCGGCGGCTCGCAGCCGAGGGGCTCGCGGTGCTCATCGTGTCAGACGACCTGCCCGAGCTCGTGCAGTCGTGCTGTCGCGTGCTCGTGTTCCATCAGGGACGCGTTGCGGCGGAACTGGGACCGGCGCAGCTCAGCGGCGACGCGCTTCAGGAGCAATTGAATGCGGCGCGGTAGTGCCCTCGACGCGGAGACTCGATGACGAGCGCGGCGCGGCGTCTGTTCGGCCGGCACGAGACGATGATCCTCGTCGTCGCCGTGCTGCTGTCGATCGCGATCGGCACGCTGAATCCCGCGTTCTACTCGCTCCGCAACGCCTTCGATCTGCTGAAGACGAGCGTGCCGCTCGGCATCCTGACGATCGGCCTGCTCGTCGTGCTGATCTCCGGCGGCATCGACATTTCGTTCCCGTCGATCGCGGCCGCGTGCATGTACATCACGTGCACGCTGGCCATCGACGTGCGCGGCATGGACCATCTCGCCGTGCTCTTCGCGTTGTCGATCGCGATCGGCCTCGGCCTCGGTCTGCTCAACGCCGCGCTGATCCACTTCTTCCGCCTGCCGGCGCTGATCGTCACGCTCGGCACGGCGAGCGTGATTCGCGGCGCGCTGCTCGAGTTCGTCGGCACGAGGACGATCACCAACCTGCCCTCGTCGATCATCACGTTCTCACGCACGAATCTCTTCGAGGCCACGCTCGCGACCGGTGAATCGGCCGCCCTGACCGTCTCGATCCTGTTTCTCGGCGGCGTGGCGATCGTCGTCTCGCTGGTCTTGCGATACACGGTGATGGGCCGCGGCACATACGCCGTCGGCGCAGATCTGGGCGCTGCCGAACGCGTCGGCTTCAACATCCGCCGCATCCATTTCTTCGTGTACGGCCTGATGGGCGCGCTGGCCGGTCTCGTCGGCATCATCCACGCGTCGATCATCCGGAACGCCAACCCGCGCGATCTCGACGGATTGGAGCTGACGGTGATTGCCGCAGCCGTGATCGGCGGCGCCAGCATCACGGGCGGCCGCGGCACCGTCACCGGCGCGCTCCTCGGCGTGGCGCTGATGGTCCTGATGAACGGCAGTCTCGTGCTCGTGGGCCTGCCGTCGCAGTGGCATCAGGTGTTCATCGGCCTGGTCGTGCTCGTCAGCACCAGCATCACGGCACTGCGGACGAGAAGCGCCCGCGCCGGCGAGATCGCACGATGACGCGCACGGGACCGTTCGTCCGTCTCGTCGCGTTCACCGTGGCGGTCTTCGTCGTGATGACGCTTCTCGCCGGCAGCGATCGCTTTCTCACGACGGCGAATTTCCAATCCATCGCATTTCAGCTTCCCGAGCTCGCGCTCTTGAGCTTTGCGATGATGCTGTCGATGCTCACTGGCGGCATCGATCTTTCGATCGTCAGTATCGCCAACCTCTCGAGCATCGTCGCCGCGATGACGATGGTGCGTATCGCGCACGGTGACGCAGGCGCGGGCGCGTCGGCGATCGCCGCCGGCATTGGCGCCGGTCTCTGTACGGGACTCGCGTGCGGAGCCGTCAACGGATGTCTCGTCGCGTTCGTTCGGGTGCCATCGATTCTCGTCACGCTCGGCACGCTGCAGTTGTTCACCGGCCTGGCGCTCGTGCTGACGGGCGGACAGGCAATTGTCGGGCTTCCCGACGCGTTTCAGTGGCTGGGCAACGGCACGTTCCTGGCGATCCCCGTGCCCTTGTGGCTCTGCCTAGGCGCCGCGACGGTGATGGCGATGCTCGTGAACCGCACGGTGTTCGGCGTCGAAGCGCGGCTCGTCGGCACGAATCCCATTGCCGCGTGGTTCGCGGCACTTCCGGTGCGAAGCGTGCTCGTTCGCACATACGTGACGACGGCGTTGATTGCGAGCGTCACCGGCATTCTGATGGTGTCGCGCGCGAACTCCGCGAAGGCCGACTACGGGTCGTCCTATCTGCTGCAATCCATTCTCGTCGTCGTGCTCGCGGGCGTGAATCCCGCGGGCGGATCGGCGCGCGTGCTCGGCGTCGGCATCGCGGTGTTCGCACTGGAGCTGCTGAGCTCAGGATTTGGCATGATGCGTCTCACGAGCTTCGCGACGGAGCTCGCGTGGGGCGCGTTTCTGCTTCTGGTCATGGTGATCAACAGCGTGCTCGAGCGCAGGGGGTAAGTGCACATGAAGAAGTTCTTGAACGCGGCGGAACGGTTCGTGCCGGAGATGATCGAGGGCATTCTCGCCGCGCATCCGGGCAAGCTGACGTCAGTCGCCGGCGATCTGCACTGCCTCGTGAAGGGCGGGTCGAAGACGCCGAACAAGGTCGGGATCGCGAGCGGCGGCGGGTCGGGCCATTTGCCGCTCTTCCTCGGCTACATCGGCGACGGATTGCTCGACGGATGCTCGATCGGCGACGTGTTCCAGTCGCCGACCTCCGAACAGATGCTCGAAGTCACGCGCGCGATCGATGCGGGCGCCGGCGTGCTCTACATCTACGGCAACTACGGCGGCGACGTGCTCAATTTCGACATGGCGACCGAGATGGCGGCCATGGAAGACATCACGGTCGAGACGGTGCTCGGCGCCGACGACGTCGCGTCAGCGCCGACGACGGAATTGCACAAGCGCCGCGGCGTCGCCGGGATCTTCTATCTGTTCAAGTGCGCGGGCGCGATGGCGGCGGAGCTCGCGCCGCTGGCCGAGGTCAAACGCGTCGCCGAGAAGGCGGCCGCGAACGTGCGCACGATGGGCGTCGCGCTGACGCCGTGCATCGTGCCGCAAGTCGGCAGGCCCGGGTTCGAGCTCGGCGACGACGAGATGGAAATCGGGATGGGCATCCACGGCGAACGCGGCATCAGACGCGGATCGCTCGTCACCGCCGACAAGATCGTGGACGAGATGCTGCCGGCGATTCTGCGGGATCTGCCGTACGAGTCTGGCGATCAGGTCTCTGTCCTCGTCAACGGTCTGGGTGCGACGCCAAAGGAAGAGCTGTACATCCTGTTCCGTCGCATCGCGCAGCAGTTGAGGAGCCACGAGATCACGATCTTCAATACGTACATCGGCGAGTTCGCGACCAGCATGGAAATGGCTGGCGCGTCCATCTCGTTGCTGAAGCTGGACGACGAGTTGCGGCGTCTCGTGTCGCGGCCGGCCGACACGCCGTTCTTCTCGCAACTGCAGCTCTGAGGCTCGACGATGGAAACATTGGATCTGCAAGGCGCCGCGCGAGCGGTACACGCCGTCCGCCTGTTGATGGACGAGCACCGCGATCGGCTCGTCGCGCTCGATCAAGCGGTCGGCGACGGCGATCTCGGCCTGACGATGACCAAAGCGTTCGCCGCGGCCGACGACTACGCGGCGAGCGCCTCCGGCATCACGCCGGGCAAGATGCTGATGCAGGCCGGCATGGCGATCGCGAAAGCCGCGCCGTCGACGATGGGCACGCTCGTGGCGACGGGATTCATGCGCGGCGGCAAAGCCGTTGCGGACGCCACCGCGCTCGACACGCCGGCGCTCGCGTCGTTCTTTCGCGCGTTCACCGCCGGCATCATGGAGCGGGGCAAGACGCAGCCGGGCAACAAGACGGTCGTCGATGCGCTCGACCCGGCCGCGACGGCGCTCGAAGCCGCGGCCGCACGCGGCGCGGACGTGCGTGCCGCGCTGGCCGAAGCGGCGACCGCGGCCGAGAACGGGCGCGCAGCGGCGCGTCAGATGATGTCGCAGCACGGCAAGGCGGCCGTGTTCCGCGAGCAGACGATCGGCGTCGACGATCCCGGCGCCGCCGTCGGCGCGTTGATCCTGCAGGGCTTCGCGGAGAGCGTGCAGACGTAGACGCGGGGCGGCGGACGCGCTCACGCGTGCGCTTCGCCCAACCGCGTCAGTCCGCGGAGACGGAACGCCAGCCAGATCCACAACAGACCGATCACGAGCGCCTGCGCGCCGACGAGCCAGACGAGCGACAGTGCACCGGCGCCAGGAAATGCGGCCACGAGCACGCCGAAGGCGATCGACAGCACGCCGGCCAATACGAGCAACCACTCGTTCGACAATTCCTTCCGCAGCGCGATCGCCGCCGCGATTTCGAGCGCGCCGCGCACGATCGCCCACGCCGCGATCACGAGGATCAGCCCCAACGCCGTCATCGCCGGCTGGAACAACGCGTACAAACCAGCCGCGATGCCGACGAGACCAAAGAAGACGACCGACCACCAGCGCGTGCCGATGCCCGCGACGAGCGCGGCGATGCCGTCGACGAACGCAAACGCGCCCCAAAGCAGCACGAGCACGCTGAGCGTCAACCCGGGCCACGCGAATGCGCCGACCGCGAACAGACACGCGACGACGCCTCGCAGCGCAAGCACCCACCACCGGCGCGAGATGATTCCGACGATCGGCAGATCAACCATGACCGCTCCTGTCCCGCCAGGTCGAATGCACTGGCTGCGGAATGCGTTGCAAGACTGCCGCCGCGCGCAGGTTCCAGACGCGCGGAGCACAGCCGATGCGGTTGGACCGATGGACGCGATCATCCCGAACGATGACGCGCTGCAGCCGTGAAATGCCGCGGGCGATGGGATCGTGGTCCCTACCGGCGCCGTTCCTGGAAGAATTGCAGCATCTGCCGCCGGCACTCGTCGGCCAGCACGCCCGCAACGATCGTCAGCTTGTGGTTGAGCGACGGATGCTCGTACGCGCGCTGCTGGGACTCGATCGCGCCGGCGCGCGGCTCGATCGTCCCGTAGACGAGCGTGCCGACGCGCGCGTGGACACACGCGCCAACGCACATCAGGCACGGCTCGACGGTGACGTAGAGCGTCGCGCCCGTCAGCCGGTAGTTGCCGACGGTGCGCGCTGCGTCGCGCAGCGCGACGATCTCCGCGTGCGCCGTCGGATCGTGCGTCGAGATCGGCTGATTGAACCCGCGTCCGACGATCTGGCTGTCGATGACGACGACCGCGCCGACCGGGACTTCACCGGCCTCACCGGCGCGCGCAGCGAGCACGAGGGCCTCGCGCATGAATGCCCGATGCGATCCCGGAGCGTCGAGCGGCACGCGCGTCAGAACTTCACGCCGGCCAGCACGCGCAGCGTCGCGCCGCCGAGATCCGTTTCGTCGAACGCGGCGGACGCACCGGACTGGCCGATCGCATTCGGCACCGACCGGATCTGCCCTTCGACGCCCACCATCACGCCGCCGAGGAATCGCACGTCGGCGCCGCCAGACACGAATCCGCCGTTGAACGCCGTATCCGAATTCTCTTCGTCCGACGCGAACGTCGAGGTCTCGCGATAGAGCAGGTGCAGCAGCCCGCCGCCCACGTACACGCCGACGCGGCGCCGGCGGCCGAGATCGACGCGCCAACCGGCGCCGATCTCGATCGGCGTCATCTCGACGGTGAGCGGGATATCGAGCGGCACGCTGTCACCGTTCGCCACGGCCACGCGGCTGCCTGTCTCCTTCATCTTCGAGGCGGCGACGTGCACGAACAGGCCCTTCCAGACGTTCAACACTTCGCCGCCGGCGCCGATCGCCCTCGGCGTCGACGTGCCAACGACGGCCTGGAACGTCTGCGACGCGGCGAGCGCGTCGACGTCGAACGTCACGAACGCACGAACGCCGAGCGAGCGCCGTTTCGCAGGCGGCGGCCGGAACGTCGTGCGCCACTGCGCCGGCGCGGCGAGCGCTGCGGTGCTGGTAAGCGATTGCGCGACGGCCGGCACGGCGGCGAACGCGAGCAGCGCGCCTGCTGCGGCGAGGCAGACGAGATGACGTGAGATCGTCGACGCGACGCGCATCAGCGAATCCCCAATCCGAACAACGCGGTCCGCGGCTGAATCAGCCCCGCGCCGTACTCGTCGTCTCTGCCTGGCGTCCCGAGATCCTTGGCCGACGCTTTAATCATTGCCTCGACCATCTTCGGATCGGTGATGCCCTGGCTCATCAGCAGTGCAGCGAGCGCGGAGACGTGCGGCGTGGCCATCGACGTGCCGATATAGCCGACTTCGGCGTAGCGATCGAACCGGGGAACGTCGAGGAGCAGCGGGTCCGAGTCGTCCGGACGTAGCGTCACCTGCCAGACGTAGCCTTGATCCTCGCCGCCGCCATCGCGGTCGCTGCCGCCTGGCGCGACGATTTCCAGATGTCCGCCGGTGCTCGAGTAATACGCGCGCGTACTCGACTTGCCGACGGCGCCCACCGACATCACCCCGTCGAGATTCGGCGCGTAGCGCGCCGGATATTCGATCGGATCGCCGTCTCCAAAACCGTTACCCATCGCAACGGCGACGAACGCACCTTTGCTGACGGCATAGCCCATTGCATCCCGAATGTCCGGCGCGGGATCCGTACCGCTGATGCTGACGTTGATCACGCGCGCGCCGTTGTCGGCCGCGTAGCGGATGCCGGCCGCAATCGCGTCGTCGCTGCAGCCGCCAGCATCGGATGGAATGTAGCCGGTGACGTTCTCGGCCGCCTGAGCCAGCATCAGCTCCCAATATCCGACGCACACTTTGACCGGCATGATGCGCACGTGGTACGCCATGCCCGCGAGGCCGAACCGGTTGTTGGCGTCTTCGGCGATCGTCGACGCGACGTGCGTGCCGTGGCCGATGAAGTCGAGCGTCGCCGAGCTGCCGGGATCGAAAAACAAATCGATCGGCGAGATGAAACGGCTCGTCGTCAGATCGGAGCTCGGCTGGAAGGGCAGCGACACGGTGTCGAACCGCTGGCCCGTCCACAGCTTCTCCGTGAGCGTCGTCGGGGCCGTCGTGACGCCGGTGTCGACGACGGCCACGATGATCGTGTCGCTACCGCCGGGATTGATGTCCCATGCGCCTGGCATGTTCAGCAGCGAGAAGTTCCACTGCAGATCGTGATAGTCCGTATCGTTCGGGACGCCGGTGATGTTCGAGGCGGGCGCGAGCGTCGCGGGCCGAAGCAGGCTCGACACGCCGTACGGCAGGCGGCGGATGTAGTTCGGTTGCGCGTACTCGACGTCCGGCTGCGAGGCGAGCACGGCGGCGGCCTGGACGGGATCGGACTCGCGCAGCCGCGCCACGCCGCCCGTCATCCATTGCAGGTCATCGACGAGCGGCCGGCTGCGCAACGCCGAGAGCGCGCGCTGCTGCCGGGCGGTACTGACGCCCGTCTTGAACTTGACCAGGACGTCGCCGGGCAGATAGTCGAGCTGACGCACGCGCGCGGCGGCGAACGCTGCGGCGCGCTCTGCGGTGAGGGCAGTCGGACATGCCGGCGAGCTACGTGGGATCGCCCGGCCGATCGGATCGACCGCCTTTCGCTGCGCAGTGACCGGTATGGCCGTCAGCACGCCAAGGCCGAGCACGATTCCGACGCAGAACCCCGACGCGATGGGCCAACGACTGGTTGACATGAAGAAACCCGTTCTCGAGCCGGAGGCAGGCGCGGTCGTCAATTCTAGCGCGAGACGACGTCAAGCGCTTGGCAGACCCTACGGCATAGACGATTCCGTCCGGCCGATGGTCGCAAATCGGCGCGGCCCTGAACTCTGGCCGGCAACTTGCACAGCCAGACCTTCCGAATGGCTCCTCCGATCGACGTGGTCGCGAAACTGATGTTCGGGACGCCCCTGCCCGCGCAGGAGATCGCCGCCCCGGCCATCACGACGGCTGACCCGGAAACCGTATTTTCGGCGCTGGACGGACGCGAGTTGATCGTCCTGGGGCGTCGCTGGAAGACGGAAGTCTTCAGCGTCTGCGAGCTCGGCGGTTGTCGCTACGTTCAGCTCTCCCTGCAGGGCGAACAGCAATACATGTTGACGCTGCGCGTCGCGTCCAGTGCGGATATCAAACAACTCGTCCCGCGCCTGCTGACCTGGCTGGCCCACCCTTCTTCGTCTGGTGAGATCCTCGACGTCGAGTAGCGCAACCAATTCTGTCCCCGAAGAGCCGTGACAAGAAGAACATAGTCACGTCGTGAGTAGCCTTATTGCCATTGCCAAACTCGTCGGAGCGCCAGGGTCCCTTCGGCTCCTGGAGCTCGCGACCGTGGCCGGCTTGGCGTGGATCTACATCTGGCCCAGGAAGCGGCGATCGGGCTGGCTCTTTCTGGGCGCCGTGTTCGCGTCGTACCTCGTCCTCGCGCTGCCGGTTGTCGCCGCAGGCGTGGCGAATAGGCTGCCGGTCGTCGTGTCGCCGAGCGACGCCGAAATTCGAGAAATCCGGATGTTGTTCGTCTTCGACGGCGACAACCGCTGGGGGCGGCTTCGAGAAGTTCAGCGTGTTTATCAGCTCGCTGAGCCCGAACGCATCGTGCTGCTTGGCCGCCTGTCGGTCTACAAGGATCTCCTCTTGATGCCGATCCCGCGGGATCGCCTGGCCCACGACACCAGCTCGTTCAACACGGAGTCGCAGGTCCGACGGGTGCAGGAGCTGCTGCGGCGTGGCGCGCACCCGCACGCCGCGATCATCGCGTCGCGCCTGCAGGCGCCGCGCGTGCAGCGATTCGTGACCGAGAGCGGCCTCGACGTACTCGTGCTCCCGGCCGGGCTCGACGTCGAGCTTCCAATGCACGGCTGGTCGCGCTGGCGGCCGGCGCTGTCAGCGCTTGCCGTGACGCGGGACGCGATCTACGAGCTGGCGGCGCTGCGGTACTACCGATGACAGTCAGTCTTGAGGCAGACTTCACTCTTCCGTACAGATCAGATCGCGGGCTTACGCGTCTGTCAGATACCGAGAATCCTCGGATTTCTTGGGGATTTCCGCGAGCGTCGTCTTGTGGACTGTCTGGCCTGCAAGTTGCTTCGTGAGAAGCCGTTCCGCGCGATCCCACGCGCACATTCGAGGACCGGTGATGTTGAAGAAGGCGTTCCTGACCCTGATGGTGTTGAGCCTGTCGAAGGCCGCATTCGCAAGCTCTCTCTCTTTGAGCGTGAGTGGCGGATGGAACAATCCGACACCGCCGAACAGCTCGACCCTCTGCGTTGATATCGACAATCAGGCAGGCCAGGCCACCGACGAGGTTCGCTGGAACGGCGAACAGCTATTGTCGGGCTTCGATGAGAATGCTGGCGACTGGGCGCTCCAAGGCGACGCCTGCGGTGCCGGGTCTGGGGCGGACCAATATGCCACGCTCGTCAGCGGCTACAACTTCACGCCGACGAGCGACAGCAGCCTGTCGCTGTCATCGAACCCGCTGACGTTCTCGCTCGGCGATTTCGAGCACGTGAACGCCCCGATCACCGGATCGGGCATCAAGAGCGTCGACTATGCGCTCAATGTCAATCTCGGCGGTCAGGCGTACGACTTCAATCTGACGTTCAATCACACCGAAACGCCAAACGACTGCCAGACGGGCCCGGGCTGCTCCGACGACATCGTCACGGTGGATCTGCCGGCGTTCAGCGTCCCGATCACCGTCGGCACCGATAGCTATCTGCTGACGCTCCTCGGCTTCTCCCAGAACGGCGCGATCACCAATCAGTTCATCTCGCCGGAAAACCAGACCAACTCCGCACAGCTGCTTGCGCAGCTCACGCCGAGTCCCGTGCCGGAGCCCGCGACGCTGACCCTTCTGGGCACGGGTCTGATTGGCCTTGGGGCCGCCGCACGGAAGCGCCTGCGCCGGAATTCGAACTAGCGTCACCACCGGCCTGGCGACATGCCAGTCGAAAGCGCGCCCCGGGGTATCCCGGAGCGCGCTTTTTCGTTCCTGGAGGCCTCCGCGCCCGGTCGGCTCGTAATCATTTAAGCTGCTCCAGAGCCATGTGGAAGCCCAGGACGACGGTCGTCGCCGCGTGTGCAGCCTTGGCGGCCTGCGGACTTGCATACTGGCCCGTCCTGACGAAGCTCGTCCACGACTGGGCCTACGACGGGAACTATTCACACGGCTTCATCATCGCGCCCCTCGCGGGCTACTTCGCGTGGGAGCGCCGCGAGCGCCTTCGACGAACGCCGGCCGCACCGGCGGTGACCGGTCTCGCGCTCGTCCTGGCCGGGCTCGGCCTGTTGTTGATCGGGCGGCTTGGTGCCGATTTGTTCTTGACGAGGGTGTCCCTCGTCGCCGTGCTGGTGGGAGCGCTCGCCTATCTGCGCGGCTGGCAGACCGTGGCGCTGCTCAAGTTTCCGTTGGCGTTCCTGCTGCTGATGATCCCGATTCCGGCCATCATCTTCAATCAGATTGCCTTCCCACTCCAGCTGGTCGCATCGTCTTTTGGGGCGTCGGTCGTCGCGGCCGCAGGGGTCCCGGTTCTGCGGGAAGGCAACCTGATCGTGCTGGCGCGCACGACGCTCGAGGTCGCGGAAGCGTGCAGCGGCATTCGATCACTCGTCTCGCTGCTGACGCTGGGCATCACGTACGGCTACCTGATCGACGATCGCACGTGGGTGCGGACCGTCGTCGCGCTCCTCACGATTCCTCTGGCCGTCGTCGCCAACGGCCTGCGTGTCGCCGGCACAGGGTTGGCCGCGCAGTACTGGGGGACGGAGGCCGCCGAGGGCTTTCTGCACACCTTTTCGGGCTGGCTCGTGTTCGTGCTCGCGTTCGGCCTGCTGTCGCTCGCCGCGCATCTGCTCGTGCGCGCGGCGCCGCCGCGAGGACCGCTCCGCCCGGCGCGTGCCGCCACGACGTAGGCGATTTGTCATGACGTCCCTGAGACTCGTCGTGCTGACGTGCTCATTTCTCGCCGCCGCGGCCGGCGCGGCCAGGCTCGATCACCCCGAGCGTCCGCCGCTCCGCGCACCGCTCGCGGACATGCCGGTGCAGATCGGCCCGTGGACCGGCGCGCCGGCACCGTCGATCGCCAGTGACGTCGTGAGCACGCTTGGCGTCGACGACTACGTCAACCGGATCTATTCGGCGGCGAACGCCGCACCGGTGGCGTTGTACGTCGGCTACTACGAAAGCCAGCGTCAGGGCGACACGATGCACTCGCCGCTCAATTGCCTGCCGGGCGCGGGCTGGCAACCGGTGACGCGCGAGCGCGCGACGCTCACGCGGCCCGGATCGTCATCGATCGTCGTCAATCAGCTCGTGATCGAGAAGGGGCTCGACCGCGAAGCCGTCATGTACTGGTATCAGAGCCACGGCCGCGTCGTCGCCAGCGAGTATTGGAGCAAGGCCTACCTCATCTGGGACGCGCTCCGCTTCAATCGATCGGACGCGGCGCTCGTGCGCGTCATCAGTCCCATCGGGAATGACGACGCCTCGGCGCACGCCGCAACGGATCGGCTCGCGCAGTTCGTCGCCGCGATGTTCCCGCAGCTGGAAAGGTTGCTGCCCGCATGAGCCCTGTCACGAGATCTCGACGCTTGCGTATGGGGATCCTCCTGGCCGCGATCACGCTCCTCGCCGGCGCCGCGTGCCGCAAGAGCCCCGACGCGGCGAAACAGGAGTTCCTCGCGAGCGGCGACGCGTACGTCGCGCAGCAGAAGCTGCCCGAAGCGATCATCCAGTACCGCAATGCGATTCAGCAGGATCCGAAGTTCGCCGCGGCACGTCTGAAGCTGGCCGACGTCTATCGCCGGATCGGCGACAGTGGCAATGCCGTGGACGAGTACGTGCGCGCCGCCGATCTGCTGCCGCAGGACGTGGACGTGCAGATCAAGTCGGGCCAGATGCTGCTCGTCGCGCGCCGCTTCGAGGACGCGCTCGGGCGTGCCGACAAGGCGATCGCGCTCGCGCCCGATCGCGTCGACGCACAGATCCTGCGCGGCAACGCGCTCGCCGGTCTGAAGCAGCTGGACGCGGCCGTCGACGAGATCACGCACGCCATCGAGCGTGATCCGACGAACGCCGCGGCCTACAGCAATCTCGGCACGATCGAGCTCGTGCGTGGCAACCGTACCGAAGCCGAGGCGGCGTTCCGCAAGGCGATCACGCTGGCGCCGGCGTCAGCACAGCCGCATCTCTCGCTGGCCAACTATGAGCTCGCGATCGGCCAGCGCGCCGAAGCGGAGGCGGAGATCAAGGCGGCGCTGGCGATCGCGCCGCGCGATCTGCTGGCGAATCGCACGCTGGCCTATCTCTACCTCGGGACCGGGCGCGCCGCGCAGGCGGAAGCGCCGCTGAAGATCGTCGCCGATGAGACGCCGAACGCGAGCGGACGGCTGGCCCTTGCGACCTACTACGCCGGGCGCGGCCGCACGCGCGAGGCCCGGCAGATCCTCGACCGGATCATTGCCGACGACAAGGACGAAGTGACCGCGGCGGGACTGCTGCTCGCGAATCTCGACTTCTCCGCCGGCGACGTCGCCACGGCCGCGAAGCGCGTGGACACCGTGCTCGCGAAGGAGTCGTCGAACACGCGGGCCCTGCTGGCGCGCGCCGAGCTCCAGGCCGCTGGCGGCAAGCTCGACGAGGCGCTGGCCTCTGCCCGGAAAGCGGTCGAAGGCGATCCACGGTCGGCGCCAGCGCGTTTCGCGCTGGGCCGCGTGCAGGTCTTCCGCCGCAATCAGACGGGCGCGTTGGCGGCATTCAACGAAGCCCTCCGCATCGATCCGCATTTCGTGTCGGCGAAAGTCGAGATCGCGCGGCTGCAATTGACGGCCGGCCACGTCGACGATGCGGAGAAGACGATTACGAGCGCCCTGGCCGATCAGCCGGGCTCACCCGACGCACAACTGATCGCGGCGCGCGTGCAGCTGGCTCGAGGACGAGTCGCGCAGGCGGAGAATCTGGTGGCCCAAGCGAACAAGATGCTGCCCGATTCGCCGGACGTGCAGATCGTCACCGGTCTGCTTGCGCAACAGAAGCGCGACCTGCCGGCGGCGCGCGCGGCGTTCGAGCGTGCGCTCGCCAGGTCGCCCTCGAACATCGAGGCGCTGGAGCGGCTCGTGCAGCTCGATCTGCAGGCCAAGCGCGGCGATGCGGCGCGCGCGCGCATCGACGCCGCGCTGCAGGCGCAGCCCGCGAATGCGGATCTGTTGTTGCTGTCGAGTGATACATACGCGGCGACCGGGGACCGCGCACGGGCGCTGGAGGCGGCCAGGAACGCGATCGAGCGCGATCCCAACAACCTCGACGCGTACGTCAGGCTCGGCCGCACGTATCTCGCCGCCGGACAGATCGAGCAGGCGACGTCGCAGTTCCAGACGCTCGCGGCGAAACAGCCCGATTCCGTCGGCGCGAACACGGTCGTCGGCCTGCTGCTCGAGATGCAGCACAAGACGGCCGAGGCGCGCGCGGCGTACGAGCACGTGCTGCAAATCGATCCGCGTGCGGCCGTCGCGTCGAACAACCTCGCGTGGATCCTCGCCGAGCAGGGCGGCGACTTGAACCTCGCGCTGCAATATGCACAAGCCGCCAAGGCAAAGCTGCCGTCGCAGCCGGAAGTCAACGACACGCTCGGCTGGATTTATCAGAAGAAGGGCCTGAGCGGGCTCGCGGTTCCGCCGCTCGAAGACGCGGTCGCGAAGGAGCCGAAGAACGCCGGCTATCTCTATCACCTCGGCGCGGCGTACGCCGGCACGGGCGACAAGACCAAGGCGCGCGCGGCGCTGGACAAGGCGCTGAACCTCGGGCTGAGCGCGGCCGATGCCGCGGCGGCGAAGCGGGTGCTGGACGCACTTCCGGACTGACGACGGCGACATCGGGCCATGGCCATGACTCCTCTCACGCCCATCCAGCGCGGCATGCTGTTCCATCACCTGAAGTCTCCGGACTCAGGTGTGGATATCGAACAAATGGTCGCGACACTCGACGAGGCGATCGATCCAGTGGCCCTCGAGCGCGCGTGGCAGGCGTTGACGAATCGCCACGAGATCTTTCGCAGCCGGTTCGAATGGGAGCGCCGCGATACGCCGGTTCGCATCGTCGAGCCTGCCGTCACGCTGCCGTGGATACGCGAGGACTGGCGCGGTCTCGAGCCGGATGCGCAGGAGCGTCGGCTCGACACGTTTCTCGCCGCGGATCGCGCGCGGGGATTCGACCCGGCCGTCGCCCCGCTGGCGCGCGGTGCGCTCCTGCAACTGACCGATGCGCGCTGGATCTTCGTCTGGACGTTCCACCACATGCTCGCGGACGGCCAGTCGTACGCGGCGCTCATCACCGAAGGCTTCAGGCTGTACGACGCGCCGCCCGAGGAACGTCCGGAGCCCGAGCCGGCACCGATTTCCTACACCGCATTCACCGATTGGCTCGACGCGCATCAACGGGCAATGCGCACGAAGGCGGACGCGTTCTGGCGGCAAGCGCTTGCTGGCATCGCCGGTCCGACACCGCTGCCCATGCTCCGTGCCGCCGACGATCGTGCTGCCGTCGCGCACCGCGAGCAGACGCACCGGCTGAGCGAAGACGCGACCCGCCGGTTGCAGACGTACGTGCAGGCCGCCGGCGTGTCGCTCAACGCCGCGATCCAGGCGGCCTGGTCGCTCGTCCTGCACGGTGCGAGCGGCGAATCGGACGTGGTCTTCGGCGTCACGCGCGCCGGCCGGCGATCGACGATCGATCGGGCCGACGAGATCGCCGGCAGCTTCATCAACACGGTGCCCGTCCGCGTTCGCATCGATCCGGACGTGCAGGTCACGGAGTGGCTGCGGGCGCTTCGCGCGCAATCCGCCGCGATCGGGCCGTTCGAGCATGCCTCGCTCATCGACATCCAGCGAGCGTCGTCGGTGCCGGCTGGCCTTTCGCTGTTCGAGAGCCTGCTCGTCTTCACACCGCGGCTGATCGGCGAGCGGTTGCGCGAACAGGGCGGCGCCTGGACGCGACGTGACATTGCGTTCCGCGAACAGACGAACTTCCCCATCGCCCTGTTCGTCTACGGCGAGCCCTCCCTCGTGCTCAAGCTGACGTTCGACGCGAACCGCGTCAGCGCCGAGACCATCACGCGCTGGCTGGCGCAGCTGGACACCATTCTCACGGCCATGCCGGCACGTCCGGATCAGCGCGTCGGCGATCTGCCGGTGCTCTCGGATGCCGAGCACACGCTCGTGCTCGACGCGTGGAACGCGACGGATCGTCCGTTCGAACGTGACGCGTGCATTCACGAGCTGATCGAAGCGCAGGCAACTCGTACGCCGGACGCGACGGCGCTGCGCTTCCGCGACCAATCGCTCACGTACGCCGAGCTCAACCGTCACGCGAATCATCTGGCGTCGCGTCTGCGCGCGCGGGGCGTCGGACGCGGCAGCGTCGTCGGCGTCTTCGTCGAACGCTCGCTCGAGATGGTGGTGGCGCTGGTCGGCATCTTCAAGGCCGGAGCGGCCTACCTCCCGCTGGATCCGTCGTTTCCGCAGGAGCGTCTGGCCTGGATGATCGAAGACACGGACAGCCGCGTCATCCTGACGCAGTCGCATCTCTCCGGCGGTCTCCCGCGACACAACGCCGACGTGCTGCGGGTGGATCTCGGTGCGGTGTCGGCCGACGATGATCGCAACGCGCGTGATACCGCGGACCCCGAGGATCTGGCGTACGTGATTTTCACGTCAGGCTCCACGGGCCGGCCGAAAGGCGTCATGGTGCGCCATCGCAACGTGACGAATTTCTTCGCCGGCATGGACGACCGTCTCGCGTTCACGACGCCGGGCACGTGGCTGGCCGTCACCAGCATTTCGTTCGACATCTCCGTGCTCGAGCTCTTCTGGACGCTCTCGCGCGGCTTCACGGTCGTCATCCAGGAGGAGCTCGACAAGATCGCGAGAACGACCCGTTCGTCGATCAATCGGCCGATGGATTTCAGCCTGTTCTACTTCTCGGCTGATGCCAGCGGCGACGATGACGATCGGTATCGGCTCCTGTTCGACGGCGCGAGATACGCTGACGCGAACGGCTTTCGCGCCGTGTGGACGCCGGAGCGGCACTTCCACGCCTTCGGCGGGCTCTACCCCAATCCGGCCGTGACCAGCGCCGCGCTGGCGGCAATGACGACGCGCCTGCAGATCCGTGCCGGCAGTGTCGTGCTGCCGTTGCACAATCCGATTCGCGTCGCCGAAGAGTGGGCGGTCGTCGACAACATCTCGAAGGGCCGCGTCGAGCTGTCCTTTGCGTCGGGCTGGCACACGAACGACTTCGCGCTCATGCCGGACGCATATCAGGATCGACGCGAGGTCATGGCGCGTCACATCGACACGGTACGCCGGCTGTGGCGCGGCGAGGCCGTTCCGGCGACGAACGGACATGGCCAACCGATCGACGTGCGCATCTTCCCGTCACCGCGGCAGAAGGCGCCACCGATCTGGATCGCCGCGGCCGGCAATCTCGACACGTTCACGATGGCGGGGCGCATCGGCGCCAAGCTGCTGACGAACCTCCTCGGCCAGCGCGTCGAAGAAGTGGCGGTGAAGGTCGCGGCCTATCGACAGGCGTGGACGGACGCCGGCCATCCCGGCCGCGGACACGTGGCGCTCATGCTGCACACGTTCGTCGGCACCGACGTGCACGTCGTGCGCGAGGCGGTGAGGAAACCGCTCATCGACTATCTCAAGACGTCCACGGAGCTCGTGAAGCAGGCGCGCTGGGAGTTTCCCGCGTTCGCGAATCCCGGCAAGCGGCAAGGCCCGATCGACAACAGCGATCTGACGGATGCCGAAGTCGACGCGATGATGGAGCATGCGTTCGAACGGTACTTCCAAACGAGCGGCCTGTTCGGTACGCCCGAGACGTGTCTCGCAATGGTCGATCGGCTCAAGGCCGCGGACATCGACGAGATCGCGTGCCTGCTGGATTTCGGCATCGACACGGATCTCGTGCTCGACAGTCTGCAGCACCTGAAGACCCTTCAGGCGTGGAGCCAGCCCGCGGCAGACGCCTCGGACGACTATGCGATTCCCGCGCAGCTGTTGCGTCATCCCGTCACGCATCTCCAGGGCACGCCGTCGCTCATGCGGACGATTCTGGCCGACGCGGACGGCCGCCGGGGCCTGCAGCGCGTGCGCACGCTCATGGTCGGCGGCGAGCCGCTGCCGGCGGCACTCGCGGCCGAGCTTCTGACGCTGATTCGCGGCGACCTGCTGAACATGTACGGTCCCACGGAGACGACCGTGTGGTCGACCGTCGCGCCGATCACGAACGCGCACGACATCACGATCGGCCGGCCAATTGCGAACACGCAGATCTACATCGCCGATCGCCAGGGCCGGCCGGCGCCGATCGGCGCGCCTGGCGAATTGCTCATCGGCGGCGAGGGTGTGACGAAGGGCTACTGGAAACGCCCCGACCTCACGGCGGAACGGTTCGTGCCAAACCCCTGCACGGCGGCGCCCGATCTCGTCTATCGCACGGGCGATCTCGCACGATATCGCGACGATGGGCGCATCGAGTTCCTGGGGCGTATCGACCACCAAGTCAAGATTCATGGCCACCGGATCGAGCTCGGCGAGATCGAGACGCTGCTCGGCCAGCATCCCTCCATCGCGCAGTCGGTCGTGGCGGTCCGATCGGACGGCGGTGGTGAGCCGCGTCTGGTCGCCTACGTCGTCGCGAAGCAGTCGGGCCCGGCCTCAGGAGGCGCCAACGCGTCGGCGTGGCAGGCGATCTGGAACGAGACGTATCAGACACTGGCCGCGCGACCGGCCGAGGATCCGTCGTTCGACATCTCCGGATGGCGCAGCAGCTACACGGGCGATGCCATTCCACGCGCGGAGATGCGCGAGTGGGTCGAGGCGACGGTCGCTCGCATTCTCGCGCTGACGCCGCGGCGGATCGTCGAAGTCGGCAGTGGCACCGGATTGTTGCTTTACCGGCTCGCGCCGCACGTCGAACACTACACGGGCATCGACTTCTCGGCGGCGGCGATCGAGCGTCTGACGCACGGTGTGCGACAGGCGTCGCTGTCGAACGTGACGTTGCACGAAGGCCCCGCCGATGCTCTGCGGCGGCTCGCCGGCGCCAGTTCCGCCGACGTCGTCGTCATCAACTCCGTCGCGCAGTACTTCCCGGACGTGAGCTATTTGATCGACGTGCTCGAACAGGCCGCGTCGATCGTGCGTCCCGGCGGCGCGATCTTCGTCGGCGACGTCCGTAACCTTCCCTGGCTCGAGGCGCTGCATACCGATATCGAGCTGACGCAGGCACCGGCGACGATGCCGGTGCAGGATCTGCGGGAGCGGATCCGCGAGCGCATCGACCACGACATGGAGCTCGTCATCGCGCCGGACTTTTTCGACGCGCTGCGCACGAGGATTCCGGCCATCACGGCCGTGTCCTCGCGGCTCAAACGCGGGCGCTCACGCAACGAGATGGTACGATTCCGCCTCGACGTCGTCCTGCACATCGGTGATGGCGCGCGTGAGCGGCCGGCGTACGAGATGCACGGCGCCGGGCTCGGCGCGGGCGACGCGCTCCGGACCGCCCTGGCATCGCCTGACGGCATCGTGATTCGAGGCCTCAGGAACGCGCGCGTCGCACGGGCCATCGATGCCGTTCGCCTGCTGAAAAGCGAATCGGGACCGGCCACGGCCGGTGAGCTGCGACAGGCCATGGACGCCGCGAGCGATGGCGTCGATCCCGAGGATCTTTTTGCGAACGACGACGGTCTCGACGCAGACGTGTGGCTGTCGGCCGGTGGCGCGCCGGACGAATTCGACGCGGCGCTTCGTGGGCCCGCCGCGACTGTTGCCACACGAATCGCGCCGACTCCGTCGGACATCAAGCCATGGGCGGACTATGTCCATCACGGCAAGGCCGACAGCGGACAACTCGTCCAGACCCTCAAACAGCATCTGCGCGCGCAGCTCCCTCCGTACATGGTACCGGCCGCATTCGTCGTGATGGATGCGCTGCCGCTGACACCGAACGGCAAGATCGATCGGAACGCGTTGCCAGAGCCCGATCGCGGGCGGCAGGAAGCAGCGACGCCCTACGTCGCGCCCCAAGATGATCTCGAACGGATGATCGCCGAAACGTGGCAAGACCTTCTCGCGATCGATCGCGTGAGCACGCAGGACAATTTCTTCGACATCGGTGCGAACTCGCTGCTGATGGTCCAGGCGCACTCGATGCTGCGTGAAAAGCTCGGCCGGCCGCTGTCGTTGGTGGATCTGTTCCGGTTCCCGACGGTGAGCGCCCTGGCGGGATTCCTCGTCCAGAACGCACAGGAATCGGCGGCGCTTGCCGGCAGCCAGGCGCGGGCCCAGACGCGCAAGGACGCGCTCGACCGGCGGCGCGAAGGGCGCCAGGCGGCGCGCGTCGTTCGTCCCTCAGGCACAGTCTCGTGAGCGACGTCCCCGTTACGGCTGCCGGTTCGGAAATCGCCGTCGTCGGCATGGCCGGCCGCTGGCCTGGTGCGGCCACGATCGACGAGTTCTGGCGCAACCTCAGCCAGGGCATCGAATCCGTGCGCCGGTTCAGCGAGACGGAATTGCTCGCCGCGGGCGAGGCGCTGGATGTCATTCGCGATCCGGGCTATGTGCCGGCGCGTCCGATCGTCGAAGACGTCGATCTGTTCGACGCCAGCTTCTTCGGGTTCTCGCCGCAGGACGCGGCGATCATGGATCCGCAGCACCGTCTCTTCCTCGAAGCCGGTTGGGCGGCGCTCGAGCACGCGGGACACGACGCCGCGAGATTCGCCGGTCAGGTGGGGGTGTTCGCCACGTGCGGCATGAACACCTACATGATGTACCACCTCGTCACCAACGCGCGGATCATGGAGACGGTCGGGGAATGGCTCGTTCGCCACACCGGCAACGACATGAACTTCCTGGCCACGCGACTGTCGTATCAGCTCAACCTCAAGGGGCCGAGCCTGAACGTGCAGTCGGCCTGTTCGTCGGCGCTCGTGGCCATTCACCTCGCGGCCCAGAGCCTGCTCAACGGCGAATGTGACATGGCGATGGCGGGCGGATCGGTCGTCGCGCTGCCGCAGGATCGCGGCTACCTCTACAAACAGGGGGAGATCCTCGCACCGGACGGCCATTGCCGCGCGTTCGACGCCAAAGCCGCCGGCACGTTGTTCGGCAGCGGCGTCGGCATCGTCGTGCTGCGCCGGCTGGCCGACGCGCTCGCGGATGGCGACGACATCTACGCGATCATCAAGGGCTCCGCCGTCAACAACGACGGCGCGATGAAGGTCGGCTACCTCGCGCCGAGCGTCGAAGGGCAATCGCGCGCGATCACCGAAGCGCTGGCGATCGGCGGTGTCGACGCGGAGACGATCTCGTACGTCGAGACGCACGGCACGGGCACGCTCGTGGGCGATCCCATCGAGATCACGGCGCTCACCGAAGCCTTCCGGCAGTACACGCAGAAGACCCAGTTCTGCCCGATCGGATCGCTCAAGCCGAACATCGGACATCTGGGAGAGGCCGCGGGCGTGGCCAGCTTCATCAAGACCGTGTTGAGCTTGCGTCATCGGCAGATTCCGCCGAGCATCAACTTCGACACGCCGAACCCGCGGATCGATTTCGCCAACAGTCCGTTCTTCGTCAACGACCGCCTTCGTGACTGGATCTCGCCTGGCGGTCCGCGACGCGCTGGCGTCACGAGCCTGGGAGCCGGGGGCACGAACTGCCACATCATCGTGGAAGAAGCGCCGGCGCGCGCGGCCGGCGATCCGGCCCGCGCCGAGCAACTGCTCGTGCTCTCGGCCAGGACGCCGACAGCGCTCGAGTCCATGCGCCGAGCGCTCGCCGACGCGCTCGAGCGGCCGGACGCACCGGATCTCGCCGACGCCGCGTACACGCTGCAGGTCGGCCGAACGGTGTTCGCACACCGGTGGACGGCCGTCGCCCGCGGCCGCGATGAGGCCGTGCGCCTGCTGCGTTCCGGCGGCGTCACGAGCCACGATCAGAGCGCTGGGTCGAACGCGCCCGTCGTCTTCCTGTTCCCCGGGATGGGTGCCCAGCATCCGAACATGGGCCGCGGCTTGTATGACAACGAGCCGCTCTTCCGCGCCGAGATCGATCGCGGCTTCGCGATCGTTCGCCGCCGTTTCGGCATCGATCTCGCGCCCATGTGGTTCACGAGCGCCGATGGCGCCAGCGCGGCCGGGAAACAGCTCGCGCAGCCGATGCCCATGATGTTCTCGATCTTCATCATCGAGCATGCGCTCGCGCGGCTGTGGCTGTCGTGGGGCGTCACGCCGGCGGCGATGTCAGGTCACTCGCTCGGCGAATATGCGGCGGCCTGTCTGGCCGGCGTGTTCACCTTCGAGGATGCGCTCGCCATCATCCATGCGCGCGGTGTGGCGTTTTCACGCCTGCCGCCTGGCGCCATGCTGAGCGTGCTCCTGCCGGAGCGCGACCTGCAGTCACGCGTGAGTGGCAACGTCGCGCTCGCGGCCGTCAACGCGCCGGAGACCTGCGTCGTGAGCGGTCCGGTGGACGAAATCGCGGCGCTCGAACAGCGGCTGACGGCTGACGGCGTCGAGACGCAACGTCTGCACGTGGACGTCGCCGCGCACTCGCCGATGCTCGACCCGTTCCTCGACGAGTTCCGCCGCGCGGTCGCCGCGGTCACGCTCTCCGCGCCATCGCTTCCGCTCCTGTCCAATCTGACCGGACGCTGGATGACGCCGGAAGACGCCACCGACCCCGAGTACTGGGTCAAGCATCTGCGGCACACCGTTCGATTTCACGACGGATTGACGACGCTGCTCGCCAACCCGAAACAGGTGCTGCTCGAAGTCGGCCCGGGACGCACGTTGACGTCGCTCTCGCGCCGGCAGGCCGCGAAGCCTTTGGCGCTGGTCACGTCGCTTCGCCATCCCAGCGAAGACCTCGGCGACGTCACGACCATGGTCTCGGCCGTGGGCCGGTTGTGGGCCGTAGGCGTGACGCCGGACTGGGCGGCGTTCCACAGTGGCCGACGGCGCCGCGTCGCGCTTCCGACGTATCCGTTCGAACGCCAGCGGCACTGGATCCCCGCGGGAAATCCGCTGGCACCGGCAGCCGCGGCTTCGGTCACGACGACGACGCGACCGGTTGGCTCGACGGCGAGAGATCCTGACGTCGCGAACTGGTTCTACACGCCGTCGTGGCAGACGTCGCACGATGTACCGGCGGCGGCTTTCACCGGAGACGTGCTCGTATTCAACGACGAGCGCGGAGTGGCGGCCGCGGCCGTCTCGCTCGCGATGGACGCCTCGTCGCCGGACGCCGATGCGCGGCTCGATTTCCCCACACCCGGTGATCCCGACGTCGCACGGCTCGTTCCGTGCGACGTGCCGGCGCCCGGCGCGAACGAAGTACGGATTCGCGTCTCAGCGGCCGCGCTGAACTTCGCAGACGTCCTGAAAGTCTCCGGGCTGCAACCGGACGCGCCGTTCGGCATGGAGTGCGCCGGCGTCGTCGAGGCCGTCGGATCGGCCGTCACGTCTGTCGCTCCCGGCGACGAGGTCGTCGCGATCGGTCCGAACAGTTTCCAGACGCGTGTCATTCGCGACGCGCGTTTCGTCGCCCGGAAGCCGGCGACGCTTTCGGCCATCGAGGCCGCGACCATTCCCGCCGCGTTCATGACGGCGCTCTATGCGCTGGAACACGTCGGCCGCCTGCAAACGGGCGACCGCGTGCTCATTCACGCCGCGTCCGGCGGCGTCGGACTGGCGGCGATCCAGGTGGCCAAAGCACGCGGCGCGGAGATCTTCGCGACGGCGGGCAGCGACGAGAAGCGCGCGTTTCTGACGTCGATCGGGATCCGGCACGTGTTCCCCTCACGCAGCCTCGATTTCGCTGACGCCGTCATGGCCGCCTCCGGTGGACGCGGCGTCGACGTCATCTTGAATTCGCTCACCGGCGAGTTCATTCCTGCAAGCCTTCGCCTGCTCGCCGCGGGTGGACGATTCGTCGAGATCGGCAAGAAGGACATCTACACGGCGTCGCAGCTCGCGGAGTTGTCGCTGCGGGACGGCGTCACGTACCACGCGGTCGATCTCACCAAGACGCTGCGCGATGAGCCAGACGTGTACGGCCGCCTGCTCGCCGAATCCGTCGCGCGCGTCGACGACGGCACGTGGCGGCCGCTGCCGCACCACGATTTTCCGGTCGCGGAGGCCGTGGCCGCGTTCAGGCTGATGGGTGCGGCGCGGCACATCGGCAAAGTCGTGCTGGATTTCACGGCACGCAGGGGCCGCACGTGGCTCGTCTCGCGCGGCGCTCGATTCGAGGCGGTCGGCCCCGATCGCTTCACGATCGATCCGCACCGGCCGGCCGACTACGCCGCGCTGTTCGACGCGCTCGGTCCGTCTGTCACATCGCTCGCGCACGTCGTGGACGCGTGGCCGCTGGACGCCCGCGATGAAGACGGCCTCGACGCCGTGCTCGACGCGCACTTCTATCTCCCGCTTGCGCTCGCGCAGGCGATCGGCCGCCAGGAGCTCACGCAGCCGATGACGCTCACGTTCGTGACGAGCGGCACTGCGGACGTCGCCGGCGAGACACCGATCGCACCCGCGCGCGCCACGCTGCTTGGTCCGTGCCTCGTCATCCCGCGCGAGCTGGCCACCGTCGCCACCAGAATCGTGGACGTCATCCTGCCGGTGTCCGAATGGCAGCGAGACCGCGCCAGCCGTCAGGTGGCCGCCGAGCTCGCGAAGCCAGTCACCGACGCGCGCGTCGCCTATCGCGGTCACACGCGTTGGGTGCCGCGCTTCGATCGCCGGCGTCTCGATCGTCCGCCGACGCCGGCGATCCGCCCGCGTGGCGTCTACCTGATCACGGGCGGCACCGGCGGCCTCGGCCTCGCGCTCGCCGGCCATCTCGCGACGAGCGCGCAGGCGCGCCTCGTGCTCGTCGGCCGCACGCCGTTGCCGCCGCGGCGCGATTGGGACCGCTATCTCGCCGAGCACGGTTCCGACGATGGGCTCGCGCGGCGGTTGCGCGGCGTGCTGGCGTGCGAAGCCGCTGGCGCCGACGTCATGGCCGAGACGGCGGACGTCGCGGACGCCGATCAGATGCGCCGCGTGATCGCGCGTGTCACAGACGCGTTCGGCGCCATCGACGGCGTCTTCCACACGGCCGGCACGCTCGACGACGGGCCGCTGCAAGTCAAGACGCACGAGGCGGCGGCCGCCGTCCTGCGACCGAAGGTCCACGGCACGCTCGTGCTCGACGACGCGCTGCGCGATCGCCACGTGGGATTCGTCGCTCTGTTCTCGTCGGTCAGCTCGGTGCTCGGGCTCCAGGGCCAGGTGGACTACACGGCCGCGAATGCGTTCCTCGACGCATTCGCACAAAAAAAGGCATCAGAAGGCGGCGCGCCATTCCTTTCGATCGGCTGGGGTCCGTGGCAGGACGTCGGCCTGGCCGCGACGGCCGCGCTCGGCCGAACGCCCGCGTCGGACGCGCGCCCTACGCATCCCTGGCTGGAGCACGTCCGCCGTGGCACCGCCGGCGACGCGACGTTCACGACGACGCTCGCGCGCGATCGGCAGTGGATGATCGGCGAGCACGTCACGCGCGACGGTGACGCCGTGCTCCCGGGCACCGGTTATCTCGAGCTGATGCAGGCCGCGCTCGCCGAACGGCCGCAGTCACGCGCGATCGACATCCGCAACGTCTTCTTCGAGGCGCCGCTCATCGTGAAGGCCGGCGAGACGAAAGCGATCGCCATCGGCCTCACGCCAGACGCGCCAGGATTCGACGTTCGCGTCAGCTCCTCGGACGGCACGCACGCGTCTGGTCACGTGCGCTACGTGGATGACGCCCGCCCGCCGCGGATCGACGTCGCTGCCATCGACGCGCGCTGCTCGACGCCGCTCGCGACGCCAGGACGCCGGCTGGACCAGCCGTTCATGACGTTCGGCCCGCGCTGGGCCAACATCGATCACATCGGACTCGGTGTGAAGGACGCGATGATTCGGCTGCGTCTGCCGGACGCGTTCGCGGCGGATGTTCCGTCCTTCCGCCTCCATCCGGCGTTGCTCGACATGGCCACGGGTGCGGCGCAGCATTTGATTCCGGCATTCGATCAGGCGACGGACTTCTACGTGCCGTTCTCGTACAGCCGGTTGCGTCTGTTCGACACGCTGCCGGCGACCCTCGTGAGTCACGTCCGGCTGGCGGAGGGCACTGGCAACGGCCTCGCCGTGTTCGACGTGACGATCGCCGACACACGCGGCGAGGTCGTCGCCGACATCAGCGGCTTCTGCATGAAGCGCGTCGATGCGGCGGGGCTCGCCGGCAGCGCGGCGCGACACCACGCGACGGCGACGATGACGCCGCAATCGTCAGCGGGATCGCTCGCCAATGACATGCTGCAGAACGGCATTCGCGTCACCGAAGGCCTCGACGCGCTGGAGCGGGTGATCGCCTCCGGTGCCGGTGCGCACGTCCTCGTCTCGACGGGAGATCTGGATGCGTGGCGCGCGCGTGTGGAGGCGCAGGCGCGCGCCGAAGCCGCGCGCACGACGACGCCGGCCGCTGAGGCACACCTGCGTCCGGCCGCCGCAGCGACACAGGCTGGACGAACGGCATCGTCAGGTCCTGGAAACGGAAATGATGTCGAGGCGCGGCTGGCGCAGATGTGGTCGGATCTGCTCGGCGTGGAGACGGTCGATCGATCGGCCAGCTTCTTCGAGATGGGTGGTCACTCCCTGCTGGCGGTCCGCCTGCTCACGCGCATCGAGAAGACATTCCACAAGACCATCCCGCTGCAGGCGCTCTTCCAGGCCAATACCGTCGATTCGCTCGCGGCGCTCGTGCGCGGCGACGACGCCGCCACGCCGGAGCGCCTGGTATCGCCGATCCTCGTGCCGCTGACGGAAGCGGACGGACCGGCGTTCTACTGCGTGCATTCCCTCGGCGGCGAGGTGGTGAGCTTCCTGAGCCTGGCGCGAGCGCTCGGTCCGGCGCAACGGTTCGTTGGTTTGCAGGTGCCGCTCAACGAGGACGTGGAGACACTCGCCGCGTCGATCGAGTCGCTCGCGGCGCGGTACGTCCGCGAGCTGATCGCCGCGCAGCCGGAGGGTCCGTACTACGTCGGCGGCTGGTCCGCGGGCTCGACCATCGCCCTGGAGATGGCGCAGCAGTTGAAGGCCACGGGCCGGCACGTGGCGCTCCTGGTCCTGCTGGACGGCGCGCCGTTCAACAGCGGCGCCGAGACGCGCCCGTGGGATCCGCGCTACGCCGCCAAGCTGCTGCAGAACGTGCCGCATTGGATCACCGACGATCTGCTGACGAACTTCTCCGCTGCGGAATTCGCGCGGCGCGTACGCAGCAAGGCCGTGGCGATCGCACACACCAGCACCGCGCCCTTCCGTCGCAACCAGGCGACGCGTGACGCACAACTCGAAGGGTTCATCGATCTCACGCACTGGTCGCCGCAGGAGCGCGCGTTCATGCAGCGGCTGTTCGCGATCTTGCCGAAGTACCGTCCGAAGCCGTACGACGGACGGGTGCTGGTGTATCAGGCACGCACCGAGCCGTTGTATCACCTGTTCGAGATCGACAAGATCTGGCGTCGCCTGGCGGCCGACGTCGAGGTCGTGCGAGTGACCGGCACGCACATCAGTCTCATCCAGCCGCCGCACGTGAACGCGCTCGCCGCCGATCTGCGTGCCCGACTGACGCGCGCGCGGCAGCCGCGGTAAACGCGAGCCGCGCGCTACGCGCGAGACGCGGCGAGCCATCCCCGCGCGTCGGCGATCAGCGTGGACAGCACGACGTCGCGCGCGGTGTCGAGATAGAAGTGGCCGCCTGGAAACGTCCGCACGATCGTGACGCCGCGCGTTTCGTTGCGCCACGCGTCGAGCTCGTCGGGCAACGTGTGAGGATCGTCTTCGCCGGCGTACACCAATATCGGTGACTCGAGCGGTGCCATCGGCTGATAGCGGTAGGTCTCGACGAGCGATAAATCCGACCGTAGTACGGGTAGCACCCATCCCGCGAGCTCCGGATCGTCCAACACCTGATCGGAAATGCCGCCATAACGCTCTTGAGCGGCACGGCCGAACGCCTCGATCGGCAGTTGCGCCAGCGGCGGAAGCCGTTCGTCCGTCGACGGGGCGCGACGGGCGGAGACGATGAGCCCGGCCGGCGCGCGTCCGGCGGTCTGGAGCCGGCGGGCGGTCTCGAACGCGATCAGCGCGCCCATGCTGTGGCCAAAGAGCACCGTCGGCAGCGGCGGCAGTCCGAGCAATGCGTGCGCCAGCGGATCGGCGACGGCCTGGATCGACGAGGGGATGGGATCGTCGCGGCGACCATCGCGGCCGGGCAGATGCGCGAAGGCGACTTCGGCCCACGGCAACGCGTCTGGCCATCCACGAAACATGAGCATGCCCGCACCGGCATTGGGGAAGCACACGAGCCTGAGCTCCGCCGGCAGCCGCGACAGCGACCGCACGAGCCATTCCGACGAGTCCCACACAAGATCTTTCATCGTCTGGCTAACGGCCCAGCGTGCCCAGTTGAATCGCCAGTGTGGGGACGCTCGCCGGCACAGGTTTCGGCGCGCCTTCAGCGAGCGTCGTCAGTCTGTAGACCGACAGTGGCCTGATCGGTCCGCGCCGCTCATCGACGGCGCGGCTGAACACGCGCACCACGCGATCCGGAAATCGTGACGCCACGGCGTCGACGAGTCCCCAGTACGGCAAGGCTCTGGCCTCTGACGCCTCGTCCAGCACGATGAACTCGACGTGCATGGCCTCGAGATCCGCCAAGATCGCCTCCGGCGACGAATAGTGCACGACGACATTCCGGCCCATCCAATCGTCCGACGCCAGCAATTTCGAACCGCGAATCACCATGGGCCGTGGATGGCGATTCAAAACCGCAATCTCGGCGACGCAGGCGCCTTCACCCTGCTCGTCACTGACGATCAACAGCCGTCGTCCCTCCAACGGCTGATCGGCCAGCACCGAAGCGACGGCACGGTACCCGAGCGGCCGTTGAGCGGCCGGCAACGAATGCCGTACATGCAGCGTGGCCATGAGCAGGAACAACGAGAGCTGTGCCGTCCGGCGCACGACCGGAGACGGCACGGGACGGCACGCCGTCATCACGCCCTGCGCGGTCAACCCGAGCATCGGCGCCAACGCCAGCGTGATGTAGCGCTCGTCCGAAAGCAGATGTGGACTGAGCACGTGAAACGCGAACGTGCCGAGCACGACGGCCAGGAGCGACGCGGTCTGAAGATATGCGCGAAGACTGAGCCATGACGGACGGCTCAGGACGACGAGACTGCCGATGGCCGCCAGCACGAGTGGCCACGTGCCCAACTGCATCCAAATCTGGCTGCTGTAGAAGCGCAGTCGCTCCAAGACCAGTGGCCATGTCAACGGACCGAAATCGCCCAAGGCACCGTCGAGCCGATACGCGAGCGCCAGAAACGGGACGGCGAACACGACGACAATCGCGGCGGCGAGGTACAGGCCGCTGCGACGCAGGATGTCCCATCGGCCAGTGATGATCAACAGGACGCCCGGCGCGAGCACCACCGAGATGCCGTTGCCCTTCACCAGACACGCACAGGCTGTCATCACTCCAAAGAGCGCGGCGTGCCGGACCTTGGTCGTCTCGAAATATCGTCCCAGCCACCACGCCGCTTCCATGGCGAATGCGGCGATGACGATGTCGACCATCACGGAACTGCCGAGGCGCACCACGGCCGGTGTCACGAGAAACAGCGCCGTCACGCCGACCGCGGCCGGTGTCGAGGTGGACTCGAGGGCCACGAAATAGAGACGCCAGGCAATCCACGCCATGCAGCCGCCCAGCAGCAGGATGGCGACGGTCATCGGCGGCCAGCCTGGCAACAGCGCGAGGCCAAGCACGGCGTGGAACAACGGCGGCCACATGAGCGGCGCGATCTTCGGATACGCCTGGTAGTACTCACGAGCAAATGCGAGCGGGCTCGTGCCCAGGGCCTCTCGAACGTAGTCGCGGATCAGCAGCCCGTTCATGAAATGGGCGGCCTCGTCGGAATACAAACCGCGCTCGCTGTGAAACGCACCCGCCAGGAGCTGAATGCCGACGGCCGCGAGCAGAAGCATGATGGCCATGAGCCATCGATTCGCCAGCCACGGCGTGGATCGAGGAGCGATAGCACTCGTATGCTGAGGTTTATGCAGCAACCACTTCTTCATGATCGGACTCAGGCCAGGCCAGCCATCGCCCGAAAGGACGCGCTCGTCGCGCACAACTCGTCGTATGTCCCCCGAGCCGCGAGTTGTCCGGCCTCGAGCAGAAAGAGGACGTCACACTGTTTGACCGTTGATAGCCGGTGGGCGATCAGAATAATGGTTCGGTTGGGCGCCAAATCCTTCGTCGCGCCCATCACGGCATCTTCGGTGACCGTGTCGAGCGCGCTCGTCGCCTCGTCCATGACGAGCACGTCGGGGTTGTGATACAGCGCTCGCGCAATCCCGATGCGCTGGCGCTCGCCTCCGCTCAGCCGGACGCCGCGCTCGCCGACCATCGTGTCGTACCCCTCGGAGAGTTGGGCCACGAACGGATGGAGATGCGCGGCTCTGGCCGCGCGTTCCACGGCGGCCCGATCGATATCGCGATCGGCGAACCCGAACGCAATGTTCTTGGCGATGCTGTCGTCGGACAGAAAAATCGACTGCGGCACATAACCGATCCGCGATCGCCATTCCGCGATGGACGTCTCGTCCAGGCGCCGGCCGTCGATCAGGATCTCCCCTTCGATCGGACTGAAGAGCCCGAGCACGAGATCCACGAGCGTGGTCTTTCCGGATCCCGTCGCCCCGACCAGCCCGACGGTCGCGTTTCGCGGAATCACGAGATCGATATGCTTCAACGCCGGACGGCGATTGGTGCCATAGGCAAAGGACACGTTGCGGAATCGAATCTCGCTCCCCGTCCCGCGGGACGGCGTCACCAGCATCGACGCGAACGGCCGGACTGGCTCGTCGGGCCGGCTCGGCATGTCGGCATGCAGCTCGTCGAGCGCGGCGGCGTTGAACCGGATCATCGTCATCGCCGCGAAGATCTGCTGGAACGCCGGCATCAGCCGATTGCCCGCCACCGCGTACACGGCGGCGATCGGCAACACCTGATCGAGCGACTGACGCGCGTGCACGAGGTACAGCAATAGCGTGAGCATGCCGCCGACGGCGAGGGTCTCGAGGGCATACGACGGGAGCTGTCCGGCAATCGCGCTCGACGCGTTGACCGCGGCCAGCTCGATCGACGCCGTGCGGAAACGCGCGACGAACGCCGCTTCCCGCCCAAGGACCTTCACTTCTTTGATGGCGCCGAGCGTCTCGGTGGCGATGCGGTAGCTCAGCGTGCTGGCGGCGACGTGGCGCTCCCCGAGTCGTGTCTGCCGGCGGCGGAGGGTCGCGAAAATGACGCCATACGCGGCTCCCATGCCCACGGACACGAGAAGCGCAATCTTCGGGTCGGCGATCACGAGCAGGCCGACAACCAGGATCGTCGATACGCCCTTGGCCGCAACGTCGAGGCACGGAATCATGACGCCGGTGACGACAGTTCTGACCTCGCTGAGCAGGGTCTTGCTCAAACGTGCGCCGTGACGTCCGAGGAAGAAGCTATAGGGCTTTCGCAAATACTCTTCGAGCAGACGCTCAGCGATTTTCTGATGGTTGAACCAGACGAAGCGGTAGCTGAACCAGGCGGTCAGTGCGGTCAGGGCGTTGCCCAGCGCGAAGAGCGAGACCACCACGACGCCTGTCGCCAAGAGAAAGGATTGGCTGCTGTGAAACTGCAGCGCGTCGTAGACCCGGTGCATCCAGCGGTTCTGCTGGATGAAATCCGGATTGGCCACCAGGCCGACGAACGGCATGACCGAGGCAATGCTGACGACCTGGAGGACGCTGGTCGCGAGCATCGCGGCGAGCAGCACGGCAATCTTCCACCGTTCCTCCCGCGCGAGAAGGCTGACGACCTTGGAAAGTATGCCGGACGTCACGTACAAATGCTCCTCGTTGGCGTGACTCGATCTCGAGTCGCATCCTAAGCCTAGCTGGCCGCTGAGCTGGTCTGCTCTCGGAGCGCGAGCTCCTCGTAGATCTCGACGAGAGCCGCTGTCCGTTTCGGCCAGGACAACGTTTCCGCACGTGCGCGCGCCGCTCGGCCCATCTCGGCGCGTCGATCGCCATCCTCCCGGATGGCCACAATCGCATCGGCGAGCGCGTCCGGGCGATTGCCGGCGACGAGCGCGGCAGTCCCCTCGCCGACGTACGCACGAACCGCCGGCGTATCCGTCGACACGATAGGCAGGCCACACGCCAGGCCTTCGAGAAGGCTGTTGTTGGCGGTCGCGCTCGTCAGCGGCAGCAGGAGGAGATCGCTGGTCTGGTACAACCGCAGCAACTCCTCGTCCGAGACGCGGCGATGCATCACGATCCTGTCACGCCCTTCCAATCCCGTCTCTCGATTCGTCACGACGTGAAACTCCATCGTCGTGTCTGCACGCAGTCTGTCCATCACGGCACCGATCGCCGGCCAGTCTCTCAGCCAATGACCGACCGTCACGCAGCGAAACGTCGACCGGGGAGATGCCGCGGCCGCCGGCCTGAAGAAATCCGTCTCGACGCCGTGCAGGAACGTGCGAACGCGTTCCGGTGGCAGCCAGTTCCGGAAGAACGCTTCCTGCGTCGGGGACATCACCATGACGAGATCGAGCGCGGCGACCGCGTCTCGACTGACGAGTCCCTGCAGCATCTCGGGAGGCTGGTGAAACGTGCCGATGATGCGGGCGGCCGATCGCCGGGCTCTGGCGAATCGCGGAAAGAAGCCGAGAGAGTGCTCGCCATCCAGGTAGTGCACGATGTCGAACCGATTGGTGAGCGCTCCAAACGCCAGCGTCAGCTCTGCGGCAAGATCCGCTGACTTGTACCACGAGCGTCGTGGCACGCGAGAAACAACTTGAAGCGCCGCGTCGATGAGCGTGCCATCGCGAACCGGCGTCGCGTCCACCGCGATATGTGGCGTCGACAAATGCCTGAAGACCTGATGAAACCCGGCGTACGGGCCGAAGTGCGCGTATCGGGTATAGAGCGCGCGAACACGGATGCGGCTCACGGCTCAACGCTTCCTGACGGGGAGCCAGGAGCGTATCGCGCGTGGCTCGGCAAGAAGCCGCGCGGCAACTCCACGCTGGTCGGCGAATGGCAGTCGCCACAACGCCCGGAGCGAGCGCAAGCGGTTCAGTGGCGTGGCCGTCGTGCCGCGCACGATGGCGAGTATCTCGAGACCGTCCTCGGGCGCGATGGCCACGCCGCGATCCGCGATCGTCCTGCGACACTGCGTGCTCGTCGCTTGTTCGACGCTGCGCTGCTGAAATGTGCGCGGATACGCGCGACGGCTGAGAAACGCGGGGACAGTCATGCCTCCCCAGCCGTCGCATAGGAGGGCCAGCGCGAGGTCGCCGGTCGAGATGTGCCCTCCCGATGGCGCCTGCAAGATGCCGAGTGCCGTGACCGCCGACGATCGGAACACCGCGCAGGGGCTCACGTCGTTGAGGATCCATTGATAGGGCCGCGCTGGAATCTGCGGCACGCAGTCCTCATCGAACCGGATTCCATCCCGATGCCAATGCGAGAGGACGGCGACATCCGGAAGGTGCGTCAGCACGGCAGCGCAGACTTCGATGAATGGCGGTTCGAGGCGGCACCCGGATGCGCGGATGGCGACGCCACGTGCGGGGAGCGCGAGCGCGCGCTGGAATGCGTCGGCGCCCTCACCTGGGCTCGCAGAGGCGGCCGCAATCCGGGCGTCTCGGAGACGACGCTCGACGTCTTCACGCTCGGCAACGGACAACCCTGGCGCGTCGACGATGACGGCGACTGGCGCTTGCGTTTGGATGCGGAGATCCTCGATGACATCGCGGACGTCATTCGGCGACGCCATTTCGGCCACGAGCACGATTCCCGTCCCCGTTTCCGGCGTCCGATTCGAAGGTGGCGGATCGGCCCTGCGACCGAAGAGCACGGTACTCGAGCCGCGCTGAGGGACGCGCGTCGATCGGTTCACGGGAGCCGAGGCGACACGCGCGCGGAACTCCAGATGCCGTTCGACGATCGACTGATTGTCGCAGAGC
>DASZVJ010000232.1:0-9022 GCA_035547155.1 Vicinamibacterales bacterium | reverse complement strand
CTGCTCGCGCGCCAGCAAGCGCTCAATACCCAGCTCGACGAGCTACGCCGCAAGAAAGCCTCGATGCCCGCGGACGAGTACGACAAGCAGTTCGAAGCCCTGATGCTGGATCTCGCGTCCGTGTCGCGCGACATCAGGACGAAGACGCAACGGTAAAAAGTTCAAAGTTCGAAGTTCGAAGTTTTCTTTTCCGCGCGGTCCCACCACGCCACCGTCATCCGCTCCCGTCGTGGCAGCGTCCGCGCGGCGATGAGGCCGACGAGCGTGCCCGCCAGGACGGCCCACAGCGTCTGCTCCGCGGCGAGCGCCGGTGACGTGCGGCCGCTGGCGCCGCCGGCGATTTGCAGGAGCAGCCAGAACGCCGGCACGATCGCCGCGGGAATCTCGACGACGTCGAAGACGAGGGGAAGCGGGATGAGGACGAGAATGCGGGAGCGCGGCCAGAGGACGAGATAGGCCGCGACGATCGCGGCAATGGGACCTGCGGCGCCGATGAGCGGCGTCATCAGCGGCATCGCCCATTGCGCGCCCAGGACGGCGGCCAGGAGACCGGCTGCGAACAGCCCGGCGAATCGGCCATGTCCGAGCCGGTCCTCGACGGCGCCGCCGAACAGCCACAGCGTCAGCATGTTCGTGGCGGCCTGCACGAGGCCGCTATGCACGAAGACCAGCAGCGGCAGGCGCCAGCGGATCATCGCGTCGGGATTGCCGGAGGCGAAGACGAGGCTGCGCGGATCGAGCTCGGGCAGCAGGAATTCGCCAGCGAACACGACGCCAATGGCGGCGACGAGCAGGACGGTCACCCACGGCGTCGTTCGCGTGGGGATGACGTCGGAGATCGGGATCATCGGCGCGCATCAGTATAGTGATGCAGGCCGGCGCGACGGACGCGCCGCCATGTCCGGGACTTCGCCTGATGCAGTGCACCAATTGCGGCGCCACCATCGCCGACAAAGCCATCGTCTGCTACCGCTGCGGCACGCCGACCGCCGTGCCGCCACCGCCGGCGCGCCCGGAGGCGCGCGCCCGCCGCTCCTGGACGCCCGTCATCATCCTCGTCATCGTCGTGGCGGCGATCGTCGTGGCGTATCTCGTCCTGCACCGGTGAGCCGGCGCTCGTTTAATCGGCATCGTATACACTGACGCCCGATGTCAGGGCTGCGACTGCAGGTGCAGGACACGGTGGGCGAGCGCGAGGTCACCATCGACCACGTGCCGTACACCATCGGCCGCCGCGATACGAACGATTTGCGGCTGGCCGGCAGCGAGGTGTCGCGCGAGCACGCGGAGATCGTCCAGGAGGGCGATCGCTACGTCCTGCACGACCGCGAGTCCCGCTACGGGACGTTCGTCAACGGCGAGGCCGTGAGCGAATGCGATCTGCGGCCCGGCGATCGGATCCGGCTCGGGCGCGGCGGCGGCGCCGATCTCCTCGTCCTCAGCGCCGACGAGCACGCATCGGGGCGATCGCTGACCGGCGCGCGCGACGATCTCCGGCAGCTCACGGCGCTGCTCGCCGGATTTCGCGCGCTGGGCTCCGGGCGCGTGCTGCAGGACGTGCTCGCGCTCGTGCTCGACGCGTCGATCGAGATCTCCGGCGCGGAGCGCGCGTTCATCATGCTGGCCAGCGCGAGCGGCGAGCTCGAGTTCAAGCTCGCCCGCGGACGGCGGAAGCAGACGCTGACGGACACCACGTTCGCGACGAGCCGCAAGATCCCCGAGGAAGTGTTTCGATCCGGCCAGACGAAAGTCGTCGCCGACCTGCTCGACGCGGGCCTCGCCGACGCGCACATGGGCACCGTCGCGCTCGGCATTCGTCACGTCGTGTGTCTGCCGCTGAACTTCGTCCAGTACGTCGAGACCGCTGAAGCGAAGAGCAGCGAGGACCGGCGGATCGGCGTGCTCTATCTCGACAGCCGCGAGCGCGGCTCGCTCGCGTCAGAGGCGACGCGCACGGCGCTCGAGACGCTCGCGTCTGAAGCGTCGGTCGCGATCGAGAACGCGCGGCTGTACCGCGAGAAGCTCGAGAAAGCAAAGATGGAGCAGGAGATGCGGATCGCCGCTGAGATCCAGCAGGCGCTCCTGCCCAAGCCGCGCGCGAGCCTCGGCTTCGTCGAAGCCGCGGCCGCCAGCGTGCCGTGCCGATCGATCGGCGGCGACTTCTTCGACTATCTGGACAATCCCGGCGAGTCGTTCGGGTTCACGCTGGGCGACGTCGCCGGCAAGGGCCCACCCGCGGCGCTGATGAGCGCGCTGATGCAGGGCATGTTCGCGGCGTACGCGTATTCGCCGGACGGCCCGTCGACCGCCGTCGCGCACATCAACAAAGCGCTTTGCCGCCGCGGCATCGAGTCGCGCTTCGTGACGATCATGCTCGGCAGCGTCTCGCCCAACGGCCGGCTGACGTACTGCAACGGCGGCCACAATCCGCCGATGATTCTCGGGCAGTCCGGCGTGCGGCGGCTGGAAGCGGGCGGACCGGTCGTCGGTCTGCTCGCGATGGCGCCGTTCGGTCAGGACACCGTGCAGCTCGATCCCGGCGACGTCGTCGTCATCTTCAGCGACGGCGTGTCCGAGGCGATGAACATCGCCGGTGAAGAGTTCGGCGACGCACGGCTGCTCGAAGTCGCGCAGGCCGGCGTGAAGGACACGGTGCAGGGGCTGGTCGATCGCGTGATCGCCGCGGTGCGCGCGTTCGCCAAAGGCGCGCCGCAGAGTGACGACATCACCGTGATGATCCTGCGGTATCTCGGCACAGGGACGTCGTGAGCGTGCGCGTCGCGATGGCGCTGTGGCTGCTGCTCGGCATCGCCGTCTGGAGCGGATTCTTCGATCTCTACGTCTCGCGCGGCGCACGCGAGTATCTGCAGCTGGCGGCCGAGGCGGAGCTGGGCCGCGGTCCGACGCCGTCGATGGTCGACGTCATGTCGCGTGCGAAACACGCCGGCGCCATCGCCGCCAGCGGCTGGGCCATCGTCGTCGTCGGCGCGGGATGGATCACGGTGAGGGCGACGCGCCGGACCTGACGTTGCTGGGCGGCCACAAGGGCCGCCCCTACGCCAGGCTACGGGCGACGGGCTGCGGCCGACAAATTCTGTAGGGGCGGCCCTTGTGTCCGCCCGGTCGTCGTAGCCCGTGGCCCGGAGTCCGTAGCCCGACCCTACCGCGCCAGCTTCGCGTCGATCTCCGGCAGCGCCGCGATCAACACATCGCCAACGATCTGCAGACTACGCGCGCTGACGTGCGCCAGCGTATCGTCGGCCGTGTGCCAGTACGGATAGTCCTGCAGATCGATCAGATCGACGGACGGCACGCCTGCCTCGAGGAACGGCAGGTGATCGTCTTCGACTGGCAGGCTCGCATCGACGAAGACGTGACCGTACGCGAGGCGGCGTGCGGTGTTCCAGATCGTGTCGGTCAGCCACGCGGTAGATTTCGTCTCGCGGCGCAGAATCAGGCCGTCGGCGCCGATCATGTCGACGAGAATCATCGTCTTGAGCGATGGCAGCGCGCCCGCCTTTTTCGCCGCTTGCACGTAGAAGCGGCTGCCGTACGTGTTGTCGGGTGATCCAGGCTTGCCGCAGTCGTCCCAGCCGCGGCAGACGGCTTCCTCGCCGTCGAACCAGACGAGCTCGTAGGTGAGGTCGTGCGGCCGGCCCTTGAGCGCGCGCGCGAGCTCGACGAGAAACGCCGCGCTCGACGCGCCGTCGCTCGCGCCGACGAAGCGCATACCGGCGATCGGCTTGGTGTCGTAGTGGCCGCCGATGACGATCCGATCGGCGCGCCGGCCGGGCAGACGCACGATCAGGTTCACCATGTCGACGGGCCCGCGAGGCGTCTCGCCGATGAAGCGCTGTTCCTGCACGGTCAGCCCGATGGACGCGAGCTGATGCGTGATGTACGCGCGCGTCTCACGCAGCTCGGGCGATCCGGACGGCCGCGGTCCGATCGCGACCACCTGTTTCAGATGCTCGAACGCCTTCGCGCCGTCGAATGCGGCCGGCGTCGACGCTTGCCCTCGCGCCGCCGCCGGTGCCTGCGGCGCACTCGCGGCGGCACGCGTCGACGAGGCGAGCGCACCGGCGACGAGGGCCGCGACAATACCGAGGGCAGCGACCGTGCGTCTCACGTCGCGTCCTCAGCGGCTGGACGACGTGTCGACGTCGCGCCGCGCGGCGCCGATGTAGATCTGCCGCGGCCGCGCGATCTTCTGCTCGGTGTCGCGCATCAGCTCGTCCCACTGCGCGAGCCAGCCCGCCGTGCGCGGAATCGCGAACAGGACGGGGAACATCTCCACCGGGAAGCCCATCGCCTGATAGATGAGGCCCGAGTAGAAGTCGACGTTCGGGTACAGCTTGCGGCTGATGAAGTAGTCGTCCTCGAGCGCGATCCGCTCGAGCTCGAGCGCGATGTCGAGCAGCGGGTTGCGGCCCGTGACCTGGAACACTTCGTCGGCCGTCCGCTTGATGATGCGCGCGCGCGGATCGTACGACTTGTACACGCGATGGCCGAAGCCCATCAGCCGGCCCTCGCCCTTCTTCACCTTTGCGATGAACTCGGGGATGTGGCTGACCGATCCGATCTCCTGCAGCATGCGGAGCACGGCCTCGTTCGCGCCGCCGTGCAACGGCCCGTAGAGCGCCGCAGCCGCGCCCGCGAGCGCCGAGTACGGATCGGCGTGCGAGCTGCCGATGCCACGCATCGCGTTCGTGCTGCAGTTCTGCTCGTGATCGGCGTGCAGGATGAACAGCACGTCGAGCGCGCGTTCCAGCACGGGATCGGGCTTGTAGGGCTTCGATCCTTTGCGGAAGAGCATGCTGAGGAAGTTGCCCGCGTAGCTGAGATTGCTGTCCGGCGCGACGAGCGGCAGGCCCGCGTGATGGCGATACGCCCACGCGCCGACGATTGGCACCTGCGCGATGATGCGGCGGATCTGCCGCAGCCGATCGCCGACGTTGGCGACGTGCTTCGCATCCGGATAGTAGGTCGACAGCGCGCCGACGAGCGACAGGAACACGCCCATCGAGTGCGCGTCGCGCTGGAAGCCGTCGAGGAAGTGCTTCGCCGTGTCGGGCAACCCGGGTTGTGCCGACAACTGCTGTTCCCACACGTCGTGCTCCGCGCCGGTCGGCAGCTCGCCGTTGAGCAGGAGATAGGCGACGTCGAGGAACGTGCTGTGCTCGGCGAGCTGTTCGATCGGATAGCCGCGATAGAGCAGGATGCCCTTGTCGCCGTCGATGAACGTGATCCGGCTGCGGCACGACGCGGTGTTCTGGAACGCGGGGTCGTACGTCATCAGCCCGAAGTCCTCGGGCGATGTGCGAATCTGCCGGAGATCCATCGCCTTGATGGCGCCGAGCTCGATCGGAATCTCGTACTGCTTGCCGGTGCGGTTGTCGGTGATCGTGAGAGTGTCGGCCATACGTTACGCGCAATCCTTGCTACGGCTGGTCATCGTCGGGCGTCTCGTCGTCTTCCGGATCGCCGGCGGACGCCGGGCTCGTCGGAATGCGGTAGTCACCAGACAGCCATCGCCCGAGGTCGATCGTCTTGCAGCGCTCGCTGCAGAACGGCCGCCAGCGCGGATCCACCGGCCGCTGGCGACATTGCACGCACAGCGTGGGCGACGACATCGGGACATTCTATAAGACGAAAGGGACCAAGGGACGAAGGGACCAACGGGCCAAGGGAATGGACCGTAGAGGCGGCCCTTGTGGCCGCCCGATCTACTCCTGTCGCAACGCCACGATCGGATCGATCTGCGTCGCGCGGCGGGCGGGAAGAAGCGCCGCGAGCAGCGCAACGACGAGCAGAGACGTCGTGGCTGTCGCGAACGACAGCGGATCGTGCGTGGTAATACCAAACAGAAGTGACTGGAGATACCGCGCGCCAATCAGCGCGATGGCGAGCCCCGCGATCATGCCGACGATGACGAGCGCGAGCCCCTGCCTGGCGACCAGGCCGAGAACAGCAGGTCGTGAGGCGCCGAGGCTGAGCCGGATCGCGATCTCCGGCGTGCGCTCGGTGACGAAGTAGCCGAGCACGCCGTACAGACCCACGGCCGCGAGTACAAGCGCGAGGACGGCGAACGCGCCGAATAGCGTCGCGCCGAGGCGATACGACGTGCCGATCGAGTCGATCGGCAGATCGACGGACACGAACGGCAGGTCCGATCGCAACCCTTGAATGGCCGTCTGGACGGCCGCGGCGATTCGATGCGGATCGCCGGCCGCGCGCACGACGATCGTCGGCGGACCGAAAACGCTGGGAACGACGTCCGGCCCCTGCGCCCAAGCCTTGAAGATGCGCGGCCGAATCATTGGAGAGAGGAACCAGCCCTGCTGATCCTCGACCACACCAACGATGCGCGTGCACCCCCCGATCCGTACTTGGCGATTGAGCGGAATGCATCGGCCGACGACGTCGCCGTTGTCGGCCATCAGACGCGCCATCGACTCGTTGACGACAGCGACGAGCTCTGAACCGCGGACGTCAGTCGCGTCGATGCCTCGACCGCGCAGCAGCCGCGTGCCGACGGTCTCGAAATACCCGGCGCCGACCACGTTGCCTAAATTGATCTGGCGCATCTGTTCGGCGCGGCCAGGGATGAGCCACGCAAGAGGAAGGCCGACGTCGCCGGAGAACGGCGGAAAGTGCGCCACCGCGGCGCGGTCGACGCCCGGCACACTCGACAACCGCGCGACGGCGAGGTTGTAGAACGCCTCGCGGGCATCCGGAGCATAGCTGGCGTGCTGTAGATCGACTTTGGCGACTAGCAGATGGTCGACGTCGAAGCCGGTCTTGACGGCCCACGCCTGGCGCAGCGATTGAGCGAACAGTCCCGCGCCGGCGAGCAGCGGCAGCGACAGCGCGATCTGCGCCGCGACCAGCACACGGCGCGTGCGATCGCGCGCGAGGCCGCCAGACGCATGAGACTGCCGCAGGGCCTTCACCGGATCGACGCGCGTCGCGCGGATCGCCGGCAGCAGGCCGAAGAGCAGACTCGTGAGGAGCGACAGCGCGAGCGCGAACAGCAGCAGGCGTCCGTCGATCCGTTCCGCCGCCGGAGGCAGTGGGAATCGCCGCATCAGCGCCATCGCCCATTGCGTCGCGACGATGCCTGCCGCGCCGCCGCAGAGCGCGAGCAACAGGCTCTCGATGAGCTGCTGCCGCGCGATGCGCCACGATCCGGCGCCGAGCGACAGGCGCATGGCGAGATCGCGCTGGCGCGCCACGGCGCGCGCGAGCAGCAGATTCGCGACGTTCGCGCACGCAATCAGCAGGACGAGCGCGGAGACGACCGCCAGCCACAGCGGCAGCAGGTCCCCGCTCCTCGCGGGGCCAGGATTTTGGCCTCTCAGGACGATCGGCGTCATCCGTACTTCGGGCGTCGGATCGAGAGCGGGTGTCGCTCGAGCAGCCTCGCGGAGCGCGGAGGCTGCCTCGAGGCCGGCCGTTGATTCGTTCGCGCCGTGCGCCAGCCGCGCGACGAAATGCATACCGAGCGTGTCCGCGCGCCAACCCTCGCCGCTCTCGAGACCGACCGCCTGCGCAATTGACGGCGGCACCCACACGTCGACCGGATCGGCGTCGACGCCGATGAAGCCGTTCGGCATCACGCCGACGATCTCCACGAGCGTGCCGCCCAGTTGCACGTGCGTACCGATGACATCGTCAGCGCCGCCGAATCGCGTCATCCACAACTCGTGGCCGATGAGCACGGCCGCGGGCGCGCCAGGCTGATCGTCCCGCGGCCCGAAGATCCGGCCGCGCGCCGGCGGTACGTCCAGCACGCGGAAGAAGTCGGCGCCGGCGAGACTCGCGTGGACGGAGCGCGCGTCCGCACCGCGGCCAAGGCTGACGATCGTCGGCGACGCATACGCCGCGACACTCGCCAACGCGGCGGTCGACGTGCGCGGCCGCATCACGACGGCATCGTCCCAGAAGCCAGGGCCCGCGCGGCCCGTCGTCATCATGCCGCTGTCGCGGCCGATGAACAGCCGTCGGAGCGATGAAGGATCGCCGACGCTCGCCGGCGCGCGCAGGAACAACGCATCGACGACGCTGAAGACGGCCGTGGTGCCGCCGATGCCGAGCGCGAGTGTGACGATGACGGCGAGCGTGAGTCCGGGCGAGCGGCGCATCTGGCGAAGCCCGTGTCGTACGTCTTGCGCCACGTCGGCGAGCCATGCGGTCATGCCCGCGCCGACGGCCTGTTCGCGATATGCCGTCGGGTTGCCGAAGCGCCGGCGTGCATCGTGGCGCGCACGATCGCCGTCGAGTCCGTCGGTCCGCGCCGCGTCTTCGAGCAGCGCGACGTGCGTGTCGATTTCGTCCTGCAGCTCGCGCTCGCGCCGGCGGCGTGACAGCAAATTCCAGAGTCTCGTGAGGGCAGACATACGAGCGCCTCAGGCGAGCCGCAGCGCTTTGTCGACGGCGAGCGTGAGCTGCCGCCATCGCGCTTCTTCGTCCTGCAGCTGGCGTTTCCCGGCGGCCGTGACCGTGTAATACCGCGCGCGGCGCCCGGTATCCGTCGTGCCCCACGCGCCCGTGAGCCACTTCGACGTGGTCATCCGCTGCAGCGCGGGGTAGAGCGAGCCTTCCTCAATCCGCAGCCCATCGTCGGTGACCTGATGGATCCGCTGGGCGATCGCGTACCCGTGCAGCGGCCCGCTCCGCGCGAGGATCTTGAGGACCAGCAGGTCCAGCGTGCCTTGCAGCCGGTCGTTCGTATGTTTGCTCATAGCTTAGCCAGTTAGGTATAGCTGGCTAAGTATCAGGGCCACGGCATGTGCTGTCAAGCGTCCGCGAACCCGGAACCGCGAACCCGGAACCAGAACCCAGGAACCCGAACCTCGGAACCGAGAACCTCAGAACCCCAGAACCCGCGATCTATTTGTGCTCTTCTTGCTGGTGTCTCACGTCCTTCGCCGAGACCATGAAGATGACGTCCTCGGCGATGTTCGTCGCGTGGTCGCCGATGCGCTCGAGATGGCGGGAGATCAGGACGAGATCGAGGCCC
>DASZVJ010000231.1:0-33758 GCA_035547155.1 Vicinamibacterales bacterium | reverse complement strand
CATTCCCGTCAAGCCGAACACGCGCTACCGCGCGTCGTTCTACGCCAAAGCCGCAGCGGGATTTTCGGGTCCCGTCACCGTGTCCATCCAGAGCAACGACGGACGCACGACGTACGCGACCGGACGCATCTCGGGTCTGACACAAGCGTGGAAACAATACGAGCTCACGCTGACGACGGGCGCGGCGCCGACGACGGCCGCCGCGCGATACGCGCTGACGATGGATCGGCCGGGTACGATCTGGGTCAGCCTCGTATCGCTGTTCCCGCCGACGTTCAAGAACCAGCCGAACGGCTTCCGGCCCGATCTGATGCAGATGCTCGTCGACATGAAGCCGAAGTTCCTGCGCTTCCCCGGCGGCAACTATCTCGAAGGCGATCAGATTGCCGATCGCTTCGACTGGAAGAAGACGCTCGGTCCACTCGCGGAACGGCCGGGACACATGGCGCCGTGGACGTATCGCTCCACCGACGGGCTCGGGCTCTACGAGTTCCTGCTGTGGTGCGAGAACATGAACGCCGAGCCCGTGCTCGCGGTGTATGCGGGCTACTCGCTGAAGGGCGCGTACGTGAAGCCGGGCCCGGACCTCGAGCCGTACATCCAGGATGCACTCGACGAGATCGAGTACGTGAGCGGCCCCGCGACGTCGAAGTGGGGCGCGCTTCGCGCCAAGGCGGGTCATCCGGAGCCGTTCACGCTGACCTACGTCGAGGTCGGCAACGAGGACTTCTTCGATCGATCCGGTTCGTACGATCAGCGTTTCGCGCAGTTCAACGCCGCGATCAAAGCGCGCTATCCGCACCTGCAGGTCATCTCGACGGTCGGATTCGAGCAGCCGGAAGACCGCCGCGTCCACAGCGTCAAGCCCGACGTCGTCGACGAGCACTACTACCGGACCGTGGACACGTTCCTGACCATGGCGCGCGGACAGTACGAGAAGTACGACCGCAGCGGTCCGAAGATCTTCGTCGGCGAGTGGGGCGCGTACGAGACGCCGTTCGAGCCGTGGAACGCGCGCTCGCGCGGCGAGGCGCCGACGCCGAACATGCGCGCCGCCCTGGGGGACGCCGCGTGGATGACGGAGATGGAGAAGAACGCCGACATCGTCGTCATGCACTGCTACGCACCGCTGCTCGTGAACGTGAGCCCGGGCGCGCGGCAGTGGCGGCCGAACCTGATCGGCTACGACGCCCTGCGCGTGTACGGGTCGCCGAGCTATCACGCGATCAAGCTGTTCGCCACGCACATCGGCGACGAAATTCTGAAGACAACCGCGACGGACACGGACGTGCTGACGTCGGTGACGCGCGACACCAAGTCCGGCGCGATCTACGTCAAGCTCGTAAACGCCAGTGACGCGGCCGCGCCGATTCAACTCGACGTGAAGGGCGTCGCGTCGCTCGCGCCGACGGCAACCGCGCTGACGCTGGGCGGCGATCCGCAGGCGACCAACTCGATCGACGCGCCGAACGCCGTCGTGCCGATCGCGTCGAACGTGACGGGTGTGAAATCCGGATTCACGTATACGGTGCCCGCGCACACGGTCGTCGTGCTGACGTTGAACGCGCACTGAGCGTGGCGCTCGTGCGCCGCTGATAACATCGGCACGTCATGTGGGAAGAGCGGTGGCATCCGCTGCGAGAGGAATGGGTCATCGTCGCCGCGCACCGGCAGTCGCGGCCGTGGTCCGGCGCGGAGATCGCCGGACAGGCGCCCAGCCCGAAGGCATTCGATCCCGGCTGCTATCTCTGCCCCGGCAACACGCGCGTGAGCGGCGCGGTCAACCCCGCGTACACGAGCACGTTTGTCTTCGACAACGATCACCCGTGCGTCGGCGATGCGCCGCGTGAGCTCGCGCCTCCGCCGGGCATCTATCGGAATCGCCCGGCCACCGGCGTGGCGCGCGTCGTCTGCTACAGCCCGCGACACGACATCACGATCGCCGAGCTCGACGTCGATGGCGTCGACGCGCTCCTGCAGACGTGGCAGGAGCAGATGCGCGAGCTCGCAAAGCATCCCGATGTCGCCTTCGTGCTGATCTTCGAGAACAAAGGCGAAGCGGTGGGCGTCAGCAATCCGCACCCGCACTGCCAGATCTACGCGACGAACTTCACGTTCAAATACATCCAGACGGAGCTCGACGCCGGGCGCCGGCACCTCGACGACACGGGACGCGTGTTGTTTCAGGACGTCATCGCGGCCGAGCGCCAGGACGGCCGCCGATTGATCTCGCAGCACGGCAGCGCGCTCGCATTTGTGCCGTACTTCGCGCGTTATGCGTACGAGACGTACGTCGCGCCGATACGCAGCGTGCCAACGATCGCGGATCTTGACGATAGTGAGCGGCGGGATCTGGCGACGGTGCTGCGCGACGTCGTGATTCGCTTCGACAACCTGTGGCGCATGCCGTTTCCGTACGTGATGGCGCTGCACCAGGCGCCGGTCAAAGAGGATGGACGCGGATTCCATTTCCACATCGAGTTCCACCCGCCGCTGCGACGGCCGAATCTGCTGAAGTACCTCGCGGGTCCGGAGATCGGCGGCGGCAACTTTCTCAGCGACACGTGGCCTGAAGAAAAAGCGGCCGAGCTGATCGCGGCTGGCGGCCCGCATTACCGTTCGACGTCCGCGTCAACGGGCCGGTGACGCGCATGTCTGGTCCGGCTCATCCGCTGCTCGAACCAATCCAGGCGCTGCATCGACGCATCCGGCGGGACGTCGTCGACGCCTGCGAGCGCGCGGCCGTCACGGCCCTTTCCGGCGTGGCGCGCGAGGCCGAGGGCGACACGATCTACGCGATCGATCGCGTGGCCGAGCATGTGCTCATCGACGAGATCGGCCGCACGATCGCCACACCGGACGCGCCCGTTGTCCTCATTGCGGAAGGGCTCGAGGGCGGCGAGGTCGTCATTCCAAGCGGAGCCGATCGCCGGCGTACGCGATGGGTCGTCATCGTCGATCCGATCGACGGCACGCGCGGCGTGATGTATCAGAAGCGGGCTGCGTGGATTCTCACGGGCGTCGCGGCCGGTCCTGGTCCGCACACGCTCGCCGACGTCGAGCTCGCCGTGCAGACGGAGATCCCGCTCGTCAAGCAGCATCTGTCGGACGAGCTCTGGGCTGTGCGCGGACAAGGCGCGTCGGCGCGGCGATTCAATCGCCTGACCGGCGACGATACGTCACTCGATCTCCAGCCGTCTTCAGCGACGACGATCGCGCATGGGTTCGCGATGATCGCGCGATTCTTTCCCGGCAATCGCGCGCAGCTCGCGGAGATCGACGACGAGGTCGTCGAGGCGGTGCTGGGACCGCCGCAACCGGGCAAGGCGCAGCTGTTCGAGGATCAGTACATCTCGACGGGCGGACAACTCTACGAGCTGATGGCTGGGCACGATCGATTCGTCGCAGATCTTCGGCCGTTGTTCGAGCGCCAGCGTCAGGGCGGCGCTGCGCTCTGCTGCCATCCCTACGATCTCTGCACGGAGCTGATTGCGCGCGAGCTGGGCGTGCTGGTCACCGATGAGCACGGCGAACCGCTGCGCGCGCCGCTCGACGTCACATCGGACGTGAGCTGGGTCGGGTACGCGAACGCGGCGCTTCGCGATCGCGTCGCGCCGCATCTGCGACATGCGCTCGCGCGGCGAGGCCTGCTGACGTGACGCGCACATTCCACCCCGTCTCGGCGATCCCGGACGAGACGCCCGATCTCGCGCGCTTTGCCACCGACGTCGCGGCGCGCATGAACGTTGGCGAGTGGGGATCGGCCGAAGGCGCGGCGCGCGCGTTCGTCGCACGCGCGCCGGGACGTCTCGACGTGATGGGCGGCATCGCCGACTACTCCGGCGCGCTCGTCCTGCAATGGCCGATTCGAGAAGCGACACGCGTCGCCGTTTGCCCGTGGCCCGAGCGGCGCCTGTCGATCACGTCGATGAGTCGCGGCGGCGCCGAGCGCCGCTGCGACGTGCCGCTCGAGATCGTCGCCGATCCGCACCAGACCTACGACAGCGCTCGCGCGTGGTTCGCAGCCGATCCGTCGCGTCACTGGGCCGCGTACGTCGCGGGCGTCTTTCTCGTCCTCGCGCGTGAGCACGGCGTCCCATTCGTCGGCGGCGCGTCGATTCTCGTCGCGTCGGACGTCCCGGAAGGCAAGGGCGTGAGCTCGTCAGCCGCGATCGAAGCCGCGACGATGGAGGCGGTGGCGAGCGCGTGGAACGTGTCGATCGATCCCCGCATGCGCGCCGTTCGCTGCCAGCAGGTCGAGAACCTCGTCGTCGGCGCGCCGTGCGGCGTCATGGATCAGATGACGTCGATCTGCGGCGACGCCGGCAGCCTCATGGCGCTGCTCTGCCAGCCCGCTGAATTTCAGGGCAGCGTGCGATTGCCGGACGACCTTGCCGTGTGGGGTGTCGACTCCGGCATTCGTCACGCCGTGACCGGCGCGGATTACGGCGCCGTGCGCGTCGGCGCGTTCATGGGCTATCGCGTCATCGCGGATCTCGCGGGACTGCGTGTCCACGCAGCCGAGTGCGACGGGCGCGTGCGCATCGACGATCCGCAGTGGCACGGATACCTCGCCAACGTCGGCAGCGAGGCCTTCGATCGATTCGCGCCGGACGTTCCGGAGACGATCGACGGCGCCGGCTTTCTCGCACGCTACGGCGGCACGACCGATCTCGTGACGCGCGTCGATCCCGAGAGACGCTACGCCGTGCGCGTGCCGGCCGCGCATCCCGTTCGCGAGCACGAGCGCGTCAGCGAATGGGCTCGCCAGCTTCGTGCGGCGGCCGGAACGGTTCAACCCGACGCGGCGCGGCTCGGCGCGCTGATGTACGAGTCGCACGCGAGCTACTCCGCGTGCGGGCTCGGCTCGGATGGCACCGACCGGCTCGTCGCGCTCGCACGCGAGGCCGGACCGGCGCGCGGCGTCTATGGCGCGAAGATCACCGGCGGTGGCAGCGGCGGCACGGTCGCGATTCTCGGCGACGCGACATCAGGCGACACCGTTCGCGCGATCGCAGCACAGTACGCATCGGAGACCGGTCGCGAGGCGTACATCTTCGAAGGCAGTTCCCCAGGCGCCGCTCGCGTCGGCGCGATTCCCATCGATCGAGTCTGATCGATTCCACGAGGACCACGCATGCGCATTCTCGTCACGGGCGGCGCCGGCTACATCGGCAGCCATACGTCGAAGCGGCTCGCCGCAGCAGGACACGAGCCGATCGCGTTCGACGATCTGAGCCAGGGTCACGAGTGGGCCGTGAAGTGGGGACCGTTCGAGCGCGGCAGTCTCGCCGATCCCGCGCGCATCGCCGGCGTGCTCGCCGCGCGCAACATCGAAGCCGTCGTCCACTTCGCCGCGAGCGCGCTCGTCGGCGAGTCGATGACGCATCCTGGAAAGTACTTCCGCAACAACACGATCTCGACGCTGAATCTGCTCGAGGCCATGCGCGAGGCCGGCGTCGGAACGATCGTCTTTTCATCCACGTGCGCGACGTTCGGTGATCCCGTGCGCGTGCCGATCGACGAGACGCATCCACAAGCGCCGGTGAATCCGTACGGCGAATCGAAGCTGATGGTCGAGAAGATGCTGCGATGGTACGGCGAGATCCACGGCCTGCGCTGGATGGCGCTGCGCTACTTCAACGCGGCCGGCGCCGATCCCGATGGCGAGATCGGCGAGGATCACGATCCCGAATCGCACCTGATTCCGCTCGTGATCGGCGCGGCGCAAGGCACGCGGCCGCCGGTCAAGGTCTTCGGCACCGACTATCCGACGCCGGATGGCACCGCGGTGCGCGACTACATCCACGTGATGGATTTGGCCGATGCGCATCTGCGCGCGCTCGATGCGCTCGGGCGCGGCACGCCGAGCCAGGCGCTCAACCTCGGCACGGGCCGCGGTCATTCGGTCAAGGAAGTCATCGACACAGTGGCGCGCGTGAGCGGCAAGAACGTCCCCTTCGTCAACGCGCCGCGGCGCGCGGGCGATCCACCCGAGCTCGTCGCCGCACCTGCACGCGCAGGAGAGGTCCTCGGCTGGACGTGCCAGTACGCCGACATCGAGACGATCGTCCGCCACGCGTGGGCGTGGCACGAGAAGCACGGACGCGGATGATTTCGCGCTGAGATTCGCACGCGCCGCTAGTGCAAGGACGCCGGCGTCAGTGTCTCGCCCACGGCGAGCGTCATGATGTTCGGCTCCGATCGATCCGCACCCTCGAGGATGCCGGTCAGCCGGCCTTCGTGCATGACGAGGACGCGATCGCTGACGTGCAGGATTTCCTCCATGTCGCTGCTGATCATCACGATCGCCACGCCCTCGGCCGCGAGGCTGCGCAGCAGCCGATAGATTTCCGTCTTCGCGCCGACGTCGATGCCGCGCGTCGGTTCGTCGACGATCAGGACTTTCGGTCCGAGCGCCAGCCATTTCGCGAGCACGACTTTCTGCTGATTGCCGCCGCTCAACGTCGCGGCCGGCGTCTCGATCGACGGCGCCTTCACTTGCAACTGCCGGCACATCGACGTTGCGCGCTCGCGTTGACGCGCGTCGGAGACGAGGCCGTGCCGCGCGTCGCGATCGAGCGCCGGCAGCGAGATGTTCTCGCGGATCGAGAAGTCGACGACGAGTCCTTCGAGCCGCCGGTCTTCCGGGACGAGGAACAGGCCGTGCGCAATCGCCGCCGATGGTTCGTCGATCGCGACGACCGAGCCGTCGAGCGCGATCGCGCCGGCCACGGGCGGCTCGATGCCGAAGAGCGCGCGGGCGATTTCGGATCGGCCGGCGCCGACCAGGCCGGACATCCCGAGGATCTCGCCGCGGCCAACGGCGAACGACACTGCATGCTGCGGATAGCGCCGCGTGCGAAGCTCTTCCACTTTCAGGCACGCGGAACGAGCCTCGGCGCCGTCCGCGTGCGACGCGATCTCGATGTCGCGCCCGACCATCAGCCGGATCATGCGATCGTGCGTCAGATCGTCGTGCGCCAGCGCGCCCGCGTTCGCGCCGTCGCGCAGGACGACCGCGCGATCGGCGATGGCCTGGACTTCCCCGAGACGATGCGTGATGTAGATGATGGCGGCGCCGCGCTGCCGCAGGCCGGCCACGACCTCGTGCAGCTTGGCCGTCTCGGCCAGCGTCAGACTCGACGTCGGCTCGTCCATGATGATCACGCGCGCGTCGAGCGACAGCGCTTTCGCGATCTCGACGAGCTGCTGCTGCGCGATCGACAGCGCGGAGACCGGCGTGTCCGGCGAGACGTCGAGGCCGAGCCGCTCCAGCAACGGCCGGACGCGTGCGCGCATCGCGGCGCGATCGACCAGACGCAGCGGGCCTCCGCCGGTCGGCTCGCGGCCGAGCAGCACGTTGCCGGCGACATCGAGGTTGTCGAGGAGATTCAGCTCCTGATGGATGAACGCGATGCCGAGCGCGGCCGCGGCCTGAACGTCGCGGATCACGACACGCGCGCCGTCGACGAGGATCTCCCCGGCGTCCGGCTGCGTGACGCCGCCGACGATCTTCATCAGCGTCGACTTGCCGGCTCCGTTCTCCCCGAGCAGTGCCAGCACTTCACCCGCATGCACCTCGAGGCTGACGCCCTTCAGCGCGTGAACGCCGGGATAGCGCTTGTGAATGTCGCGCAGCGCGAGAACGGGAACGTGCATCCGCCGCCGTCTCAGTGGCCGCGCAACGCCACGAGCTTGGACCGGAAGTCGTCCACGTTGTTCTGACGGATCACCTGCGTCGGAACGAACAACTGATGGCTGGCCGGGATGCCGCTGCGATCGCCCTTGACGGCTTTCGCGAGCAGCGTGATCGCCTGATAGCCGAACTCGTACGGCTGCTGGACGACAGTGCCGATGATGGCGCCGGACTTCACCCCCGTCAGGGTCTCGTCGTCTTCGTCGAAGGCGATGATCTTCACGGCGCCGACCTTGCCCGCGTCCTTGACCGCGCTGATGATCGCCGGCCCGTTGTAGCTCCACAATCCGACCAGGCCGGCGACGTCCGGATGCGCGACGAGCATCTCCGCCACGTTCGCCTTCGCGCGGACCTCGTCGGTGTCGTCGGTGCGGATGTCGAGAATCTCGATCTTCGTGCCGGCGATCGTTTCTTTGATGCCCTGCAGCCGATCCTGCGCGTTGCGCGCGTCGAGCTTGCCGACGAAGAGCGCGATCTTGCCGCCCGCCGGCAGCGCTTCCTTGATCAACTCGCCCGCCTGCCGTCCGGCCGCGACGTTGTCGGTGCCGACGTAACACTCGCGCTTCGAGTCCGGCGCGTCGCTGTCCTGCGTGAAGACGATGGCGCGCTGCGCGACGTCGTTGAGCATCGCGATCTGGTTCGCGGGATCGACCGGGCTGATGGCGATGCCGTCGACGCCGACGGCGAGCAGGTCGTCGACGATGCGCTTCTGTCCGGCCGCGGTGCCGTCCCCGAGACGGAACTGAACGGTGACGTCCGGCAGCTCGGCGTCGGCTTTCTCCACGCCGCGCCGGGCGATCGTCCAGAAGTCCGTCGTGTTGTTCGTGATGAACGCGAGCTTGTGTGTGCCCGTTCCCTGCCGCGTACAGCCGGTCACGGCGAGCAGCGAGGCGCACGTCAGCACGGCGAGAGTCTTCGAGGTCATGTCTTCTCCTGGCTGGTTGGGGTCAAGCGGCCGCCGTTTGTGCGGCGCGGCGTTGGAGGATGCGATCGCCCATCACGCCGATGAGGATGACGCCGCCCATCACGGCAAAGTTGAGCGAGCTCGGAATCCCGAGCAGGTTGACGAGATTCTGCAACACCTGCAGCAGCGTCGTGCCGAGCACGATGCCGACGATCGATCCCTCGCCGCCGCGCAGGCTGCAGCCGCCGAGCACGGCCGCGGCGATGCCGTACAGCTCGAAGAACGTGCCGTGCGACGAGGGCGAGACCGAGTTCGTGTAGAACGCGAAGATGATCGCGCCAATCCCCGTGAGCACGCCGAGAATGACGTACGCCGTCACGATGACGCGGGTCGCGTGCACGCCGGAGTAGCGTGCCGCGACTTCATTGCGGCCCGTGGCGAGCAGATGCCGGCCGTACACGGAGCGATGCAGGACGACCCACATGATCGCGCTCGCGATGATGAGGCCGATGAATGGCGTCGGCACGCCGAGCACGCTGCCGGTCGCGATGGCCTGCAGCGTCTGGAATCCCGTCGCGTCGCCGAAGCCCTTGGTCTGATCGTCGGCGATGAACCGCGCCAGCCCGCGGTACAGCAGCAGGCCGCACAGCGTGACGATGAACGGCTGCAGGCCGAGACGCGTGATGAGCAGACCGTGGAGCACGCCGAGCAGCGCGCCGAGCGCGATCACGATCAGCACGGCCAGCGGCCAGGCGAGATGCCATTCCGTGAGCATCATCGAGAGCAGCACGCCGAGGAGCGCGAAGGCGGATCCGACCGACAGATCGATGCCGCCCGTGATGATGACGAGGCCGAGTCCCAGGCTGAAGATGCCGAACGCGCCGATCAGCCGCGCGGTGTTCTGCAGGTTCGCCGGTGACATGAAGCGTGGGTTGAGCGCGGTGACAATCGCGCACAGCACCACCAACAACACGAAGGTCGCGAGCTCTTTTCGCATGCGGCTGACGGGCGCGGCGGACCGCGGCCCAGGCACGTGGAATGGCGATGTTATACCGCGAATCGACGGATGGACCTAGGAAAGCATCTCAGAAACTTTGAACTTCGCCCTTCGACGCGCTCGGGGCGACGTGAGCAACGTCGAACTTCGAAATTGAGTGGCGCCTTCGGCGCGCTTGACAGTCCTGAAACAGGCTCTGACGTCGCGGCGAAAGCACGACGCCGAGGTGGGCGCACGCGCGTATACTGCAACGGCTCGACGAACCTGACCTGCAGCGGAGGAACTGATGATGTCCCGATCGATGTCGTACGCCCTCGTTCTGGCCTTCGTGGGCGCCGCTGCGGCCGGCGCCTCGCTCGATGCGCAAGCCCCGTCCGCTCCGCCCGCACCCGCGTCGCCAGCGGCTCCCGCCGCGCCGCAAGGCGGCCGGGGGGGCGCGCCGCAAGCGCAAGCGCCGATTGTGATCGGGCCGTCGGCTCCCGTGCCGCCGGAAGTTGCGATTCCGCGTCCGACACCGGCCGAGCTGACGCAGGTCAACGAAGCCGTCCAGCGCTTCGTCGACACCGACACCTCGGCGACGCGGCCGCTCCTGAAGAAGTTCGAATCGCTCCTGCTGCTGCAGCCGCCGCACCTGAACGTCGCGGCGACGTACACGCAGACGGTGCAGCGCCGCGGGCCGCGGCACGAAGGCTTCGTCGCACGCGCGCAGCAGGGCGGGATCGATCTGCTGCTGCACGGCGATTCGATCACGGACTGGTGGGTGCAGAACGACGAGAACCGCGCGATGTTCGACAAGTACTTCGGCAACATGCGCACGGCCAACTTCGCGATCGCCGGCGACACGACGCAGGGCGTGCTGTGGGGCCTGCACAACGGCGAAGGTCAGGGCTTCCAGCCGAAGGCCGTGATGCTGATGATCGGCACGAACAACACGGGCGCATACAGCGGACCGGAGATCGCGGAGGGCGTCGGCGCCGTCGTGCTCGAGCTGCGACATGATTTTCCAGACGCGAAGATCCTGCTGCTCGCGATCTTCCCGCGCAGCGTCCCGGGCGATCCCGTGCGCGACAAGATCGCCGAGGTGAACCGACTCATCGCGAAGCTCGACGACCAGCGGCACGTGTTCTACGTGGACATCGGCGGCAAGTTCCTCGACGACCAGGGCTACTTCCTGCCCGACGCGTTCCGGGCAGACAACCTGCATCCGCAGGCGAAGGGCTACGACATCTGGGGCGCGGCCGTGAAGGACAAGCTCGCCGAGCTGATGCGATAGATTTTGAAAGAGCTATGAACGGACCGGCAATCCTCGTGTTCTGTGACGGAGCTGCAAAGGGCAATCCTGGACCCGGCGGCTGGGGCGTGATCGTCGTCACGCCGGATGGCCGGGTCGTCGAGCGCGGCGGCCGGGCCGCGCACACGACGAACAACAAGATGGAGCTGACCGCGGCCATCGAGGCGTTCGCGCACGTCGGCACGACGGACGGCGCGATGGCCGTCTACACGGACTCGACGTACGTCATCAAAGGCATCAAGGAGTGGATCTGGAACTGGCGCCGCCGCGGCTGGAAGACGGCGGAAGGTGCGGACGTCCAGAATCAAGATCTCTGGCGAGAGCTCGACGCGCTCGTGTCGGCGCGTCCGCGCGGCAGCGTCACCTGGCACTACGTGCGCGGCCACTCGGGCATTCCCGGGAACGAGCGCGTCGACGCGATCGCGGATGGACTCGCACGCGGCACGGCCGTCGATCTCTACGACGGCCCGCTCACCGGCTACGCCGTGCCGGTTTTCGACGTCCCGGATGAGACGGCCCCGCCGCCGTCAGCCAGCCGCGCACGATCGTCAAAAGCCGCGGCGCATTCGTACGTCAGCCTGGTCGACGGCAAGCCCATGCGGCACGCGACGTGGGCCGAGTGCGAGCGCCGCGTGAAAGGCCGATCCGGCGCGCGCTTCAAGAAGGCCGTGAGCGCGGCCGATGAACAAGCCATCCTCCGCGATTGGAACGTGGCGTCGTCAGATCTGCTGCGGAGTTGACGGTCGGCGCGCGCATGCACGGCCCGCTCTCCTTGACAAACTAGGAAGCAGGCGGCTACCTTCCTAGCTTAGCTAGGAGATACGCATGGGCAAGACCGCCGATCTGCTGCCGGGCACGCTCGATCTGCTGATCCTCAAAGCCGTCTCGCTGAAGCCGCTGCACGGCTACGGCGTGCTCCTCCGGATCCAGCAGATCTCAGGCCACGCGCTCGAGATCCCTCAAGGCTCGCTGTACCCCGCGCTCTATCGCCTCGAGCACCAGGGGCTGATCGTGGCGGAATGGGGACAGAGCGACAACAACCGCCGCGCGAAGTACTACACGTTGACGACTGCGGGACGCCGGCGGCTGCGCGAAGAGACCGACGGCTGGAACCGTCTCGCCGCCGCGATGGCCGCGGCGCTGAAGACAACGCCGGATGAGGTGTGACATGTGGTCACGCCTGCGATCGTTCGTCGCCGCTCTTGTCCGCCGCCGCCGGTTCGAGCACGATCTCTCCGACGAGCTGCGTTTCCACATCGACGCGTACGCCGCTGATCTCGTGCGAGAGGGCGTACCGCCCGCCGAAGCGGCTCGCCGTGCGCGCCGCGAGTTCGGCCGCGTCGACGACGTGACGCTCGAGTGCCGGCAATCGCGCGGCCTCCGCGTCGTCGACGCGCTTCGGCAGTACGTCCGGCACGCGTACCGTCGGTTGTCGCGATCCCCAGGATTCACGCTCACGGCACTGGCGACGCTCGCCATCTGTCTTGGCGCGCATCTGACGATCTTCGCCGTCGTCGATGCGGTGCTGCTGCGCCCGCTGCCCTTTCCGCAGGCCGATCGGCTCGTCACGATTTACAACACGTATCCTCGCGCGGGCGTGCCGGACGATGGCGCGTCGGTGGCGAACTACTACGAGCGGCGCGGCCAGATCGGCGCGTTCAGCGCGCTCGCGCTCTATCGCACCGACGCGATCATCGCCGGCGATACGGGCTCGACGGAACGCGAGTTCGTCACGCGCGTCACGCCGGATTTCTTCGAGACGCTCGGCGTCCCGCTCGCGCTCGGCCGATCGTTCACCGACGCGGAGATGACGAACGAGACCAGCCGCGTCGCGATCCTCACGGACGCCTACTGGCGCGAGCGTTTCGACGCCGATCCGCACGTCCTCGGCCGGACGCTGCGCGCCGACGGCCTGCCGCTGACGATCGTCGGGGTGCTGCCGCGCGGATTCGATTTTCTGTCGTCGAAGTCGCGCATCTATCTGCCGCTGGCATCCTCCGAAGACGACCGCCGATCCGAAAATCGTCACAGCGGCAGTTCCTCCCACATGATCGCGAGGTTGACGCCGGGCGTGACCGTCGCGGTCGCTCAGGCGCAGATCGACGCGCAAAACGCGGCGATCGAGGCGCACGCTCCGCAGGCCGCGCTGTTCGCCTCGGCCGGCTTCAGGTCGGTCGTCGTGCCGCTGCGAGCGGCGCACGTCGCAAGCATTCGACCGACGCTGCTGCTCGTCGAGGCGGGCGTGCTGTTGCTCGTGGTGATGGGCACGGTCAATGTCGCCAATCTCCTGCTGATCCGTGCCGGACGCCGATCGAAGGAGCTCGCGATGCGTCAGGCGCTCGGCGCGAGCCGGCGACAGATCGTCGCTGACGTCCTCGTCGAGACGACGATGCTGGCCGTTGCGGGCGGCGTGCTTGGACTGGCCGTGGGCATCGTCGGCGTCCGTCTCGTCGAGGCGTTCGGTGCGAGCCGCCTCCCTCTTGGCACACGCATCGGCGTCGACGGACGAGCGATAGCGATGACGCTGATCGACGCCGTGCTGCTGGGCCTGGTGATGGCCGCCCCTGTGCTCTGGCATGCGCTGCGAGCACACATGATGGGCGCACTCGCGGCGGAATCGCGCACGAGCACGTCTGGCCGCGCGGCGAATCGTCTCCGACATGTGTTTCTCGTCGCACAAACCGCCCTCGCGTTCACGTTGCTGTTCAGCGCGGGCCTGCTCGGCCTCAGCCTGAAACAGGTCATGACGACGCCGGCGGGCTTCCAGGCCGATCGCGTGCTGACGGCGCAGGTTTCGCTGCCCTATCGGATCTACGACAATACGCGCCGGCTCACGTTCATCGATCGACTCTCCACCGCGCTTCATCGCGAGCCCGGCGTCTCGGCCGTTGGCATCGCCACGAACGTGCCGCTCAGCGGCAACGCCAATAGAAGCTCGGCCGCGGTCGCCGGTTTCGTGCCGCAGCCAGGCGACGCGCCGCACGGCGTGTACTCGTACGGGGTAGGCGCCGACTATTTCACGGCGCTCGGCCTGACGATGCGGGAAGGCCGCGCACTTTCGTCGAGCGACGCGGGGCGCAAGGTCGCAGTCGTCGACGAGGATTTCGCAAAGCGATACTGGCCGCGCGGCACTGCGATTGGACAGCAACTCTTTCGCGGCTCGATCACCGTCGGACGTCCCGAGGACGCCTTCACCGTCGTCGGCGTCGTCGCGCCGGTCAAGCAGGCGGCGTTGTCCGAAGACGATCACCTCGGTGCCGTCTACTATCCGTACGACGCCTCGTTCGACAGCTCGATCTACGTCGTCGTGCGCACGACGATGGAGCCGGAGCGATTGGCGACGACGCTCGCGTCAGCGGTGCGCGCGATCGATCCGGAATTGCCGGTCAACAACGTCCGATCGATGGACGCGCGTGTCACGGACAGCCTCGTCACGCGGCGATCGCCTGCCGTGCTCGCGGCGATCTTCGCGGGCATCGCGCTGCTGCTGACGGCGATCGGCACGTACGGCGTGCTGAGCTATGCGGTGGCGCAGCGCCGGCGCGAGATTGGCGTGCGCATGGCGCTCGGCGCGACGCCGCGGCAGATCGGTACCGAGTTCGGCGCGTTCGGCGTGCGCCTGCTCGCGATCGGATCGCTCGTAGGCGTCGCGGGAAGCTGGCTATCCGGCAAGGCGATGCAGGCGCTGCTGTTCCACACGCCGCCGTTGCCGATCGGCGTCATCGCGCTCGTCGCCGCGACGATGGGCGTCGTGTGCCTCGCGGCATGCCTGGTGCCGTCGCTCCGCGCCGCGCGTGTGTCGCCGACGGAGGTGCTGGCAGAGGGATAAGCTGCGTCCTGGAAATCCCATCAGATTGAGTCAGCGCGCCACGTGTTCGAGTCCTGGAGCCGGTGGAAGCGCCGCGTCGAGCACGCGCGTCGGAGACAACGACACGTAGGACGGGACGCGCCGCGGATCCCAATGGTCCGTGCCGCCGAGCACGCGTGTCGCAGTCAGCGCCGACGCCTGCTTTGCTGAGAGACGTCTCGCCCACACCACGCGCGCGGCCCTATTGCCGCCGGCACCGCGGCTGCCGAACTCCTCATAGCGCACGGTGCGCTCGCTCTCTGGATGATCCCAGTTGTGCCAGCCCTCGGGACGGACGACGTCAGTCATGTCCGTGCGCAGCCACGTCACTCGCGCAAAGCCGCGCCATGGACGTCCAAGGAACGTGCGGACGCCCGGCTCGCCCGTGACGCGGCCATCCGCGAAGACGAAGCCATCGCGCTGCTCCGGCGGCGTCGACGCAGCGGTCAGATAGCCGTCACGCCACGCGTGCAGCCAGCATCGCTCGAAGAACGCCGTCGCGCCGCCGAAGATGAAGTCGACGTGACCCGCGATCAGCGTGTCCTCGAAATACTGGCGGCCGCGATCGAGGAACAGCGTGTCCTGCCAGCCGAGCAGGCGGCTGTTCCGCACGACGAGCCGGTCGCCGTCGACGCGAAGCGCGAGCGCCTGCGAGCCGGGGCCGGCGTCATTCACGATCGTCAGGTTCTCGATCGCGAAGTCGTCGGCGTCGATGGTCACGGTCGGCGTCCGGTACGTGCCGATCGGCAATCGATCAGGGCCAACGTCGGACGCTTTCAGATCGAATGTGATCGTCGTCGTGCTGGGATCCTGACCCACGAGCGATACGAAGCGCTTCTCGCGCTGTACGTAGATCCGCTCGCGATACACGCCGGGCTTGACGAGAATGACCCACCGGCGATCAGGACTGGTCGATTGCGGCACGGCGTCGATCGCCGCCTGCACGGTCCGAAACGTCCCAGAACCGCTGGCATCCACGATCGCATCCGGCGGATGCGTCGAAACGATCTGCTCGCGAGCACCGGCGGCCGACGGGCCGATCGGCATCGCACCGGCAATCGCGATGAACGTGACAGCGGTCAGAATTCGCACGCGCCAATTGTCATCGGTGACGCACTTCCGAGCAACGGCCGTGATGAGCGTGCCGCGATCGCAGATATCGCAACGTCCGCGCGCACGACATCGAAATTTCTGCAATATCGAAACGCGCCACAAACGAGTTTCCGAGCGCGTGGCACGGCACACGGCTTGCTCTTTCCGTCCACGCGCGGACGATGTATCGTCGTCCGGCGGTCGCGGGGGAAGACATGTCTGAAGAACGGTTCGAGCGTATCGAGGGACGTCTGACTGAGCTGACGCACGAGATGCGTGAGATGAAGGCGGACGTCGGCCGCCAGTTCGCCGAGGTCAAAGACGAAGTCAGGCAACAGATCGCCGAGGTCAGAGACGACGTCAAGCAACAGTTCGCCGAAGTCAAAGAAGACGTCAAGCAGCAGATCGCCGAGGTCAAGGAGGACGTCAGGCAACAGATCGCTGAGGTCAAGGAGGACGTCAGGCGGCAGATCACCGAAGTCGGAGACGACGTCGGCCGCCAGATGAATGAGATGAAGGCGGACGTCAGCCGCCAGATCGTCGAGGTCAAGGAAGACGTCAGCCGCCAGATCACCGAAGTCAAAGAGGACGTCGGCCAGCAGATGCGCGTCATGTACGAGGACCTCGGCCGTCAGATGCGCGTGCTACACGAAGACCTGGTCGATCGAATCAAGGCGATTCCCGGACCCACCGGTCCGACGCGCGCCGAGTTCGACGAGCACAAAGAGACAACCGACCGCCGGATCTCGCCGCTCGAGCTGGCCGTTCGCCAGCACAGCGCCGACATCACGCTGTTGAAGCAATCACGCGGTTGACGCGCCCGCAGCGCTACTTCTCAATCGAGATAATCACGCGGCGATAGGACGTGAGTGACGGCGAGCCGTTGTCTTCGACCGCGAGGATGACGTGCGCCGTGCCGGGCGTGCCGGCAATGACCGTCGCGCGCGGCGTACGTGCGTTGCGCACGACGATGCGCGCAGGTGGCACCTTGGCGCCGCCGGGTGCAGCAGAGGGAATGCCGCCCGCTTCGAGCGTGCCGCCTCCACCGATCTGGACCGACGGTCCCGTCGAGACTGGCTTCGTCGGAACGCCGGTGCCGGCTTCCGGATAGAAGAACCACGTGTACGTGAGTGCGTTGCCGTCGGGGTCTTTCGTGCCGGCGGCGTCGAGCGTGATCGGCGTGCCGATCGTCGCGTTCACCAGCACGGGCGTCTTGCCGCCCTGCCCGTTCACGACGATCTGCGGATTGTGGTTCGCGTGCGCGACGTCCTTGATCGTCCAGTCCATGCGCGCCGCGAAGTCGTGCTGGAATGCAGTGCGCCACCGCCAGATCGTGGCTTGATCCGACGTGTGCGGCTTGCCGTCGATGCCGACGACGGTGTCGCGCGAGCTGTCCTTGCCCGGATACGAATCGCCACCCTGCGTCCAGAACGGACGAGTCTCACCGGAGAACGTGCGCCACACGTAGCGTCCGCCCCAGCCGCCGTACGTCGGGCTCATCGCACTGTCGAGCCCGTTGTTGATCAGGCCGAGGAACGACGGCGTGTCGCCTTCGTGAATGCAGCACGGATAGATGTAGACCTTGCCGAGCGGCCCTTTGCTGCGGATGTTGGCGTTCACCCACTCGTCGGTGAACGTCGTGAAGTCCGCGCCGTCGGCGTTCCGATAGAAGCGATCGCCGCTGATGCCCGTCCACGTCGCGAGGTAGTACTGATCGCCGTCGATCGACGACGGCATCGCGATGTAGTGGAGACGAGGAAACTCGCGTCGAATCCACGGACCGGCATCGTCCTGATCGGAAATCGCATAGACGCGCAGTTTGGCGACGAACGCATGGAGCTGTTCGGGCGTGCGCGTCGCGCGCACGACGAGGAGCGCCTGCGCGAGCGTGTTCGTCCCGCCCCACGCGAGCACCCACAGCGGGCGCGGATCGTCCTTGTCCGCCGCCTTGATGATCAACTCCGCGCCCGGAGACATCTTGTCGGGGCCGACAGACGCCATGCCAAAGCCGGGCTGTCCGGTCGTGACGAGCGCGCGAAGCGCATCCGCTGACGGAAATCCCGCCGCGTGTGTCGCGAGTCTCGGCTGCACCTCGGCGTACGTGTCGATGACGTGCTGGATGACGTCGGGCCTGACGCGGCTGCGCATCCACGTCGACGTATCGGCGACGAGCCCTTCGACGTCGAACTCGTTGGCGTAGACCAGGAATCGCACCATCGACATCTGGTCGTCCGGCTCGTTGGCGATGTCGGTCATGACGAGCACGCGCGTCTTGTCCGCATAGGGATCGACGCGCTCCGCGATCGCATTGAAGTCCGCAGCGGTCGGCGTGCTGACGGCGGGAGCGCCCGGCGCTTCGACGCGTTTGCACGCGGGCGCGGCGGCGACGAACAGCGCGACGACCGTGAGCGCCAGCCATGGTGCGCGGTCATCGATGCGTGAGCTCATGCCTCGGCGTGTGATCATCGGCTGCTCCATCTCACCAACGGCGTCGAACGGCACACGCGACGCTATGCGACCGTCACTGGCGGCGCGAAGTCCGGCTGCACGCCTTCCTGCCGCGTCGCCATCCAGCGGAGACGATAGATATCGAGCGCATTCGTCTTGTTGCCGGTCAGCAGATTCGGCACGACTTCGAGCAGGCCGTGCGCGCCGAGATCGCGGTAGAGATCCATGTCCGGCTCGACGACCACGCACTCGACCGATCGCCCGTCCGCGTCCTTGCAGGTCTTCGTGTCCTGCTCGTGAAACGTGAACTGCACGTTGCTCACATCGAATCGTACCTGCTTCCAGCTGCGCGTCGCGGGCTTCACGCGTCCCGGGATGCCGGGGTGCCAGTGCGCCGGATCCTGTTCTTCGGCCACGGCGCCCACGGCCTGCAAGTTCTTAATCTCGTCGACCAGGCGCTTGTCCACCCAGGCCCAGAACCGATCGGGTTGCAGTAGATTCCACCGGACTTCCCAGTAGTAGCTGGCGTCGAGCGGGCTCTTGCCGTCGGCCAGGCGAAAATCGCGGACAGCCGTGCCGATCGTGAGCAAGGCTGCGACGCTCGCTGGCGACCTGTCGGCCGCCCGTTGATAGCGCGCTGCTGGCCGTTTGGATCGGCCGTTGGCGACGAGTTGACGCAGGAGGGGATCGTTTTCAAGCGATCGATATTTTGGCAGATGGAACACCGCGTCGTTCCGCACGAGCATCAGATCCGCGTCGACAATCTGACCAGCTCGAGGCTCGACGGGGTACACTCCCGCATCGCGAAATCCATCCGCATGCACGATGACGGAGTAGAAGTTATTCGGCGGTTCGCGCACCGGCAGCGTCAGCCGGACCGTGCTGCCCGCAATCGACTTCGAAGCCAGCTCGCGCGTGCGATCGCGAACGCGCACGAGCACGCTCGCTTTGCCGCTGTACGGCTCACGCGCGCCGTCGAAGAGGCGGATCCGAATCGTCCCAGTCTGTTCCGGCATGGCGTCATCCCGCGAAAAACGCTGCGGTGTCAGAACTTCAGCCGCAGCCCGAACGTCGGCAGCAGCGACAGGCCCTGATCGCGCGAAAGCACGATCGACGGGCGGTCGCTCGACGGATCGTATTGCAGCGCCGCCCGCAGCGCGCCGGCGTTCTTCCGATCGAGCGCATTGATGGCCTCGAAGTACAGCTGCCAGTGGCTTGCGCGCGGGGATGTGTAGGTGAGCCGGAGATCGAGACGCGCGTACACAGGCAGCCGCGCGTTGTTGAGATTCTCCACGTCCCCGCGATCGATCGTCCAGCCGAACACGCCGTCCTCGTTCTGCATGGGAATCAGGCTGCCTGGCTCGCCAGCGGTTGCACCGGGCGCGAGCACCGATGCCACGCGCACGCCGATGGGCGCGTTCTCCGGGAAACCGGACGCGACGCGCAGCGTCGCGCCGAGATCGAAACGCCGCGTCAGCCGGATCGTCGAGACCACGCTCAGCGCGTGCCGGCGATCGTAGTCGAACGGGTACCGGCGGCCATAGCTCTCGATGAACGCGCGGCCCCACGTATACGAGACCCAGCCGGTCACGCGATCCGATCGCGACGTCGCACGCTTCTGCAGATACACATCGAAGCCATACGCGTCGCCCGCGCCGCTGCTCGACGGAATGCTCGTGATTTGCGGAGACGCGGGGACGCTCCACGCGAGATCGGCGGGAAACGCGTACTGAGCGACGCGCGCCTCCGTCTCCTCCGGCGTCTCGAGTCGCCCCACGAGCAGCCGATCGAACGTCTTGTAGTACGCCTCGGCCTTGGCCGTGACAGCTGGGCTCATCTGATGCTCGAGGCCAACAACGAGATGGCGCGAGCGCGCGCTCTTGATGTCGAGGTCCGACGCATGCGTCAGATCGACGAAGTAATCCGATTGCAGCAGCTTCTCATAGCCGGGACTCTGCGTGTACAGGCCACCCGCCGCGCGAAGGGTCGTGCGCGGGCTTATCGCGAATTGGAAACGCAGCCGCGGCGAGGCAATGGTCTCCTTCGAGATCCCGTTCCAATCGAGGCGCAGGCCGCCGGCCACGCTGGCGCGCGGTCCGACACGCATCTCGTCCTCGACCCACGCGCCGGCACGGACCGAATCGGCCGAGGAGTCGAGCAAGTCCGGCAGACCGGATCCGCCGAGGACGCTCGAGCCATTCGCCTCGTCCGCGTTGCGATCGCCGGCGATCGTCCAGCCCCACGTCGTGCGAAGCACGTGCACTTCCGCACCCGCATCGATCGTGTGGCGCTCGCTTGCGTGAATCGACACGTCCTGTCGCAGCGCCGCGTCGTCGACCGTGACGTCGCGGGTGAAGACGATCGACGCCCGGCCGAAGGCATCGTCGCCGGGCAGGTTGAAACGGCGCGTCTCGTCGCGCTGCGAGCCGTCGACGTCCAGCGCATCGCCGAACCGGTACCACGACGCCACCGTGCGTGATGTCCCGCGCGTGCCGAGCGTCGATGCGAGCGAGACGGAAACGATGTCGTTCGACGATCGATCCGCGAGGCCGAAGCTCGCGTCCATGCTGCTGTCGCTGAACTCTGCGTCCGTGGACTCGCGGCTTCGCAGACCGAAGATCGTGAGCTCCCGTCCGTGCGGCAGCGACCACGCGATCTTCGTTTGGAGATCGCCGAACGACGGCAGATCCTGGTCCGTGACGCGCTCGGCGAACAGATCGTAGTACGTGCGGCGGCCCGTGAGCAGCCACGACCCATTGGCGCCCTTCGGCAGACGGCCTTCGAGAATGACGTTCGCGTCCGTGATCGACAGCGACGCCGATCCCGCGAGCGTGTGATCGCCCGATCCTCTCCGGTTGTCGACGACGAGAATGGACGACAGGCGATCGCCGTACTTCGCGCTGAACCCGCCGGCCGTCAGCTCGAAGCGATCGATGGCCTCCGGATTGAACGCGCTCGTCAGCCCGAACAGCCGATATGGATCGTGAATCTCGACGCCGTCCATGACGGTGAGATTCTGATCGGGCCCTCCGCCGCGCACCGACAGCCGGCTGCCGAAATCGTCCGTGGCGCTCACGCCCGGCATCGTCTGCAGCACGCGGAACACGTTGTCGAGCGCGCCGGCCACCGACGTGACCTCCGTTGGCGCGACGACGAGCGTGGGCGGCGGCACGGGTTGATCGGAGGCGGGCGCCGAGACGAGGACGTGTTCGCGGACCTGCGTGCTCGGCTGCAACACGACATCGAGCTCAGCCGATCCGGAGGCGACGTCGATCACGGCGTCGAGAAATCCGGGACACGTCACGATCACGCGCACGGTCGTCGCCGGCGGCACAGACGGCGCGACGTCGAGCGTGAATCGCCCGTCGGCGTCGCTGAGGGTCGACGCGGGACCGGCGCCGACGACGGCATTCGCAACGGGACGTGCGGGCGTGCCGGACGTGATACGGCCGGTGATGGTCATGGGCGCCGATGTCTGCGGCGCCGATTGCGACAACACCAGCGTGAGGATCAGACCGATGAGCATGCGTGAGGACGGCGTCCGGCGCTAGTCGTCAGCCGCGGTCTGCCAGCGCTCCTCGAAGCGGCCGAAGCGCCAGATCGCCGCCGACACCGCCCAGCACACCGCGAACAGCGCCGCGACCGCCATCCCCATCGTCTGCGAGTCCAGACGCTGGAGCACGCCCCAGACGCCGGAGTGCACGTCGAGCAGACGATCGGTGACGATGGCCGCGAGCTCGATCGTGCCGATGAATAGGGCGACGACGACGGACAGGCTCGTGACGGTGAGGTTGTAAAAAATCTTGCGCAGCGGATTGGTGAAGGCCCAGCCGTACGCGCCACACATCATGATGCCGTCGACGCTGTCCATCAGCGACATGCCGGCCGCGAAGACGATCGGCAGCACGAGCACCGCGTGCAGCGGCAGTGCCTGCGAGGCGGCCACGCCGGCCGTCGTGAGCAGCGCGACCTCGCTCGCGGTGTCGAATCCCAGGCCGAACAGGAAGCCAACGACGTACATGTGCCTCGGCTTCGTGACGATGCGGAAGAGACCGGCAAACCACCGACTCATCCAGCCGCGGCGCAGGAGCTGCGCTTCCATCGCGGCGGGATCGCACTGACCGCGCCGCATCGCGCGGAAGACGCGGACCATATCGACGAGCACCAGCAGATTGACGATGCCGATGACGTAGAGGAACACGCCGGACACGGTCGTCCCGAACACGCTGCCCGCCGCCCGCAGCGCTGGCAGCTTCGTCGTCACCGCCTGCGTCGCGAGAGCGACGGCGAGCGTCATCACGAAGACGATCGTCGAGTGCCCGAGCGAGAAGAAGAAGCCGACGCCGAACGGACGCACGGGCCCGTCCATCAGCTTGCGCGTCGTGTTGTCGATGGCCGCGATGTGGTCCGCGTCGAACGCGTGCCGCAGCCCGAACGTGTACGCGAGGCCGGCGAATCCCCACATCGACGGATACGCGGGCGCGACCACGAGCCACGCCAGACCCCAACCGAGCACGTGGAGGAGCACGATGACGGCGGCGAACACCGTGAGGTGCGTGCGCTCAGCGGGTGAAACGGTCGTCACGGGCACGCTTCTATCCTACGTTGCTCCGGTCACGGCGACAGCGCCGCAGTCACCGGTACTTTTTCTCGAGCGCGTCCCAGAACGGCTTGTTCACCAGACGCTGACGCTCGTCGAACGGCGTGACGAGCGTCGGATCCTCGTCGAGGCGTGTGGTGTCGCGCAGCACCGTGAGCGCGCGCTGCATGCCGGCCAGGGCTCCCTGCAACGCCGCGTTGGCATAGAGGACGATGGCGTAGCCGAGATCGGAGAGCTCCGCGGCGCTGACGATCGGCGTCCGGCCGCCGATGACCATGTTGATCAGCTGCGGCGCAGGCAGCCTGGCCGGTAGCGCGCGAATCTGCTCCGCGGTGGTCATCGCTTCGACGAACAGCACGTCGGCGCCGGCCTCGTGGAATTGCCGGGCGCGATCGAGCGCTGCGTCGAATCCCAACGTCGCGGCCGCGTCGGTCCGCGCGACGATCAGCAGATCCTGATCCTGGCGCGCGTCGACGGCGGCCTTGATCTTGTCGACGGCTTCCTCGGTCGAGATCACGTCCTTGCCCGAGAAGTGGCCACAGCGCTTCGGCGAGACCTGATCTTCGATCTGGATGCCGTCGGCGCCGGCGCGCTCCAAGGTGCGGACGGTGTGGCGGACGTTCAGGGCATTGCCGAAACCCGTGTCGGCATCGACGAGCAGCGGCAGGCCAACGGCGTCGCGGATTCGCGCGGTGTGGCCGGCGATCTCCGCGAGTCCCATGAATCCCTGATCCGGCAGCGCGTACCACATGTTGGTCACGCCCGCGCCGGTGACGTAGACCGCTGCGAATCCCAGATCCTCGATGACGCGCGCCGACAGCGCGTTGAAGGCGCCGGGCACGAGCGTCCCGCGTCTGGCTTCGACGAGCGCGCGCAATTGTTGGCGTGGGCTGAGGGACATGGCTCAGATGACGTAGAGATCGACGTAGTCGTTGACCGGCATCCGCTCGAGCGTGTCCTGATCGAGGGAGGCGGCGAGAATCGCGTCCTGCTGCTTCGCGGGAAAGCGGCGCGCGAGATTCGTCCGGAACTTCGCCTCGAGAAGCGGAACGCCTTCCTCGCGCCGGCGTTTGTGCCCGATCGGGTACTCGACGACGACCTCCGTAAGGCGTGTGCCGTCCCGCAGCTCGACCGTGAGCGCGTTGGCGATCGACCGCTTGGCGGGGTCGTGGTAGTCGGCGGTGAACTGCGGCTCTTCGATGCAGACGATCCGGTCGCGCAAGGCGTCGATGCGCGGATCGGCGGCGACGGCGTCCTCGTAGTCGGCCGCCGTCAAACGGCCGAAGATCAGCGGGATCGCGACCATGTACTGGATGCAATGATCGCGGTCGGCCGGGTTGTGCAGCGGCCCCTTCTTGTCGATGATGCGGAGGCAGGCCTCGTGCGTGCGGATCGTGATTCGCTCGATGTGCTCCGACGACAGTCCCCGCTCCACCAGTTGTCGGTGAACGATCATCGCCGCTTCCACCGCCGTCTGGCTGTGGAACTCCGCCGGAAAACTGATCTTGAAGAGGACGTTCTCCATCACGTAGGTGCCGTACGGACGCTGGAACTCGAACGGCTTCCCCTTGAAGAGGACATCGTAGAAGCCCCACGTCCTGGCCGTCAGGACCGACGGATATCCCATCTCGCCCGTCTTCGCGATGAGGGCGAGACGAACGGCGCGGGACGTCGCGTCACCGGCGGCCCAGCTCTTTCGCGATCCGGTGTTCGGCGCGTGACGATAGGTCCGCAGGCTCTGTCCATCGACCCACGCGAGCGACACGGCGTTGACGATCTCCTCGTGCGTCAACCCGAGCAGGCCGGCGACGACCGCCGTCGACGCGACCTTGACCAGGACGACGTGATCGAGTCCGACACGGTTGAAGGAGTTCTCGAGCGCGATGACGCCCTGGATCTCGTGCGCCTTGATCATCGCCGTGAGCACGTCGTTCATGACGAGCGGCGCGCGGCCGGCAGCGACGTGACTGCGGCTGATCCAGTCCGCGACGGCGAGGATACCGCCCAGGTTGTCGGACGGATGTCCCCATTCGGCGGCGAGCCACGTGTCGTTGAAGTCGAGCCACCGAATCATCGCGCCGATGTTGAACGCCGCCTGCACGGGATCGAGCTGCAACTGCGTGCCGGGAACCTTGGCGCCGTTCGGCACGATGGTGCCCGGCACGAGAGGTCCGAGCAGTTTCGTGCACGCGGGATATTCGAGAGCTTCGAGCCCGCAGCCCAGCGTGTCGATCAGGCAGTGGCGCGCGGTGGTGTACGCCAGGCCGCTCGTGACGCGATACTGCCGCACGTAGTCGGCGATGTCGGTGAGCACCGTGTCGGCGGGCGGACGGACGTTGCTGATGACGGACGACATGACTGGCCGATCACCGGCGCTCGGCGAGCGGGACGAAGGGCCGATCGTCGGGGCCGACGTACACGGCCGACGGGCGGATGATCTTGCCGTCGAGACGCTGCTCGATGACGTGCGCCGCCCAGCCGGACGTGCGCGCCATCGCGAACAGCGGCGTGAACATGGCCGTCGGCACACCCATGCGGTGGTAGCTCACCGCGCTGAACCAGTCGAGGTTCGGAAACATCTTCTTGATGTCCCACATGACCGTCTCGATCCGGTCGGCCACGTCGAACAGGCGAAGATCGCGGCTCTCCTGCGAAAGCTCGCGCGCCACGCGCTTGATCACCGTGTTGCGCGGATCGCCGGCCGTGTAGACGGGATGCCCGAAGCCGATGATGACGTCCTTCCGTTCGACTCGCGCGCGGATGTCGGCCTCGGCCTCGTCCGGCGTCGCGTAGCGCTGCTGGATGTCGAGCGCCACTTCGTTCGCGCCGCCGTGCTTCGGCCCTCGCAGCGCGCCGATGGCGCCGTCGAGCGCGGAGTACATGTCCGAGCCCGTGCCGGCGATGACGCGCGCGGTGAAGGTGCTGGCGTTGAACTCGTGCTCCGCGTAGAGAATCAGGCTGGTGTGCATCGCCCGCACCCAGCGCGCCGGCGGGACGACACCGTGCAGGAGATGCAGAAAGTGCCCGCCAATGCTGTCGTCGTCCGTCTCGACCTCGACTCGCCGGCCGTGATGCGCGAAGTGGTACCAGTAGAGCAGCATCGATCCCAGCGAGGCGAGCAGGCGATCGGCGATGTCGCGAGCGCCGGCGGCGGAATGCGCCTCGTGCTCCGGCAACACGCAGCCGAGCGCCGAGACGCCGGTGCGGATGACGTCCATCGGATGCGCGGCGGGCGGGAGCTGCTCCAGGACCTGCCTGACCGCAGCCGGTAGCCCACGCAACGCGCTGATCTTGGCCTTGTACCCCCTGAGCTCGGCCTCGGTCGGCAGCGCGCCGTGCACGAGGAGGTACGCGATCTCCTCGAACTCGCAGGTCTCGGCGATGTCGAGGATGTCGTAGCCGCGGTACCGCAGATCGTTACCGGTACGGCCGACGGTACAGAGCGCGGTGGTGCCGGCGGCCACGCCCGACAGCGCGACGGAACGCTTCGGCTTCGGCGATGCAGGTGTCGACGGATTCATGACGGCGTGTGCGGCCCCTAGTATGTCATCGCCGTGCGCCGGGCCTCCACCGCCGGCGGACCGGCGCGACATTGCATAATCACATCATTGAATATAGATTCATTGATGTGAGATCGGCCTCCGCACACTACCGGCTCCTGGGCGACGAGGCCCGCCTCAGGCTCCTGCGCGCGCTGAGCCTCGAACGGCTGAACGTCACGGAGCTCACGGCCGTGCTCGGCCTGGCGCAGTCCGGGGTGTCGCGGCACCTCAAGCTCCTCAAAGAGGCGGGATTCGTCGCCGAAGAGCGCGCGGGGGGATTCGCGTACTACACGCTCGCGGACGTCCAGCAGAACGGACGCGCCCCGCTGTGGGACGCGCTTCTGGACCAGTTCGCGCAGGCCGCCGATGATCCGGCGATCAAAGCCGACAACGCGAGGCTGCAGGAAGTGCGGCGCCTCCGCAAGGAGAGCTTTCTCGAGCACACGGGCGACGCGAAGGACAACCGGCAGCTCGTGCCGGGACGGAGCTGGGCCGCGTGGTCGCGTGCGCTCGGCCTGCTGCTGCCGCCGCTGCGCGTCGCCGATCTCGGTTGCGGCGAGGGCTATCTCACGATCGAAGCCTCCCGCTGGGCCGCGAGCGTCGTCGGCGTCGACCGCTCTTCCACCGTTCTGGCGCGCGCACGGACGCTCGCGCAGCGCCGGCGCGCGAAGCACGTCACGTGGAAGCGCGGCGATCTGGAGAAGCTGCCCCTCGCCACCGCGTCGGTCGATCTCGCGTTGCTGTCGCAGTCACTGCACCACGCGGTCGATCCGAGCCGCGCGATCGCGGAGGCCGCTCGCATCCTCGTGCCTGGCGGACGTCTGCTCATCCTCGAGCTTCGCGAGCACGAGGAAGGCTGGGTGCGCGATCGGCTCGGCGATCGGACGCTCGGGTTCAGCGACGCCCGGCTTCGCCAGCTGCTCACCGATGCCGGCTTGACCGGCGTTCGCACGAGCCCCGGCGCACGCAAGGCCGGCAGCCCGTTTGCCGTGCTGCTCGCGATCGGCCACAAGCCGAGCGCGGATCGCACCGCCGGCCGTGAAAGGAAACCGCGATGACGTCGACGCTCGTCTCTCACCCGCCGGCCGCGGATCGCACGACGCCTTCCCATCCGCTGCGGGACATCCTCGCGAAGCGGATCGCGATCCTCGACGGCGCGATGGGCACGACGATCCGCACGTACGGCATGACCGAAGCGGACATCCGCGGCGATCGCTTTCGCGATGCCACGAAGGATCTGCTGAACAACGGCGACCTGTTCTCGCTGACGCAGCCGGCGATGATCGGCGACATCCATCGCCGCTTCCTCGAGGCCGGCGCGGACATCATCGAGACGAACACGTTCGGCGCGACGACGATCAGCCAGAGCGAGTTCTTCGTCGACGACCCGCGCGAGCACGGCGGACGGAAGGATCCCGCGTTCTACCAGCGGATCATCGAAGATCCGTTCCTGCGCGATCTGGCGACGGACATCAACACGCAATCCGCACGGCAGTGCCGCGAGTGGGCCGATCGCGTCGCCGACGCGACGGGCCGCCGGCGATTCGTGGCCGGCGCCATCGGCCCGTTGACCGTCTCGCTCTCGAACTCGCCGGACGCCGACGATCCCGGCTTTCGCGTCGTGACGTTCGATCAGGTCAAGCTCGCCTACGCCGAACAGGTCCGCGCGCTGATCGCCGGCGGCGTCGATCTCCTGCTCGTCGAGACGATCTTCGACTCGCTGAACGCGAAGGCCGCGCTCGTCGCGATTCAGGAGGTTTTCGACGCCGATCGCGTGCGGCTGCCGATCATGATCTCCGCCGCGGTTGGCCGCGGTGGCGAGACAATGATCTCGGCGCAGACGGTCGAAGCGTTCTGGACGGCCGTCGCGCACGCGCATCCGCTGTCGGTCGGCCTCAACTGCTCGCTCGGCCCGGATCTCATGTATCCGTTCCTCGAGCAGCTGTCCGCGACGTCCTCGGCCGCGATTTCCTGCTACCCGAATGCGGGTCTGCCCAATCCGCTCTCGCCCACCGGCTTCGATCTCGAGCCGGCCGACATGGCGCGGCATCTGAGTCACTTCGCGGCGGACGGCCTGATCAACATCGCTGGCGGCTGCTGCGGCAACACGCCCGAGCACATCGCCGCGATCGCGCGCGCGCTCGACACAGAGCCGGGACGTCCGATCCCGGCGCGCCTGATCGCTGGCGACGAGGTGCGCCGGCGCTCGGTCACGGTGCCGCGCCCGCTGCAGCTGTCCGGCTCGCAGCCGTTCACGCAGCAGCCCGGCGTGTTCATGATGATCGGCGAGCGTACCAACGTCGCGGGCTCGCCCAAGTTCGCGAAGCTGATCAAGGACGACAAGTACGACGAAGCCGTCAGCGTCGCGCGCCAGCAGGTCGAAAACGGTGCCAACGTCATCGATATCTGCATGGACGAAGGGATGATCGACGGCGTGGCGGCGATGACGCGCTTCCTCCACCTGCTCGCGAGCGAGCCGGAGGTCGCGAAAGTTCCGTTCATGATCGACTCGTCGAAGTGGGAGGTCATCGAGGCCGGCCTCAAATGCCTGCAGGGCAAGGGCATCGTCAACTCGATCTCGCTCAAGGAAGGCGAAGCGATCTTCCGTCAGCGCGCGAAGACGATTCGTACATACGGCGCCGCCGTCGTCGTCATGGCCTTCGACGAAGACGGACAGGCGGCGACACTGGCGGACAAGATCCGGATCTGCGAGCGCGCGTACCGCATCCTCGTCGACGATCTCGCGTTTCCGCCCGAGGACGTCATCTTCGATCCGAACATCCTCACGGTCGCGACGGGGATGGAGGAGCACAACAACTACGCGGTCGATTTCATCGACGCGACGCGGTGGATCAAGACGCACCTGCCGCACGCGAAGGTGAGCGGCGGCGTGTCCAACATCTCCTTCAGCTTCCGCGGCAACAACGTCGTCCGCGAAGCGATGCACTCGGCATTTCTGTATCACGCGATTGCCGCCGGCATGGACATGGGCATCGTCAACGCCGGCATGCTCGAGGTGTACGAGGAGATCGAGCCTGAGTTGAAGACGCTCGTCGAGGACGTGCTGCTCAATCGGCGTCCGGACGCGACGGAGCGGCTCGTAGAGTTCGGCGAGGCATTGAAAGCCGCAGGAGCCGGCGCATCGGCCGACGAGAAGAAGACGGAGGAATGGCGGCTCGGCACGGTCGAATCGCGGCTGTCGCACGCGCTCGTGAAGGGCATCGACAGCTACATCGAGCAGGACACGGAAGAAGCGCGCGTCAAGCTCGGCCGTCCGCTCGCGGTCATCGAAGGCCCGTTGATGGACGGCATGGGCGTCGTCGGCGATCTGTTCGGCGCGGGCAAGATGTTCCTGCCGCAGGTGGTGAAGTCTGCGCGCGTGATGAAGAAGGCGGTCGCGTACCTGTTCCCGTTCATGGAAGCCGAGAAGGCGGCGCTCGCCGCGGCGGGCCAGACGGTGAAGACGCAGGGCAAGATCGTGCTCGCCACGGTCAAGGGCGACGTCCACGACATCGGTAAGAACATCGTCGGCGTCGTGCTCGCGTGCAACAACTACGACGTGATCGACATGGGCGTGATGGTGCCGTGCGAGAAGATCCTGGAACGCGCGCGCACGGAACAGGCCGACATCATCGGCCTCAGCGGATTGATCACGCCGTCGCTCGACGAGATGGTGCACGTCGCGCGCGAGATGAACCGTCAAGGCTTCACGCTGCCGCTACTCATCGGCGGTGCGACGACCAGCCGCGCGCATACGGCGATCAAGATCGCGCCGCACTACAAACATCCCGTCGTGCACGTGCTCGATGCGAGCCGCGCCGTGCCGGTGACGACGAGCCTGCTCAGCAAGGACGGCCGGGACGCGTTCGTCGCGCAGCACGAGGCCGATTACGCGACGATCCGTCAACAGCACGGCGCGTCGCGTCAGCCGATCGTCGATATCGACACCGCGCGCGCGCGTCGCACGCCAATCGTCTGGAAGACGGAGGACATTCCGCAGCCCGAACGTCTCGGCTCGCACGTCCTCGACGACTTCCCACTCGCGACGTTGCGGGAGTACATCGACTGGACGCCGTTCTTCCACACGTGGGAGCTGAAGGGCGTCTACCCGCGCATCCTGGACGACGAGAAGTACGGCGCGCAGGCGAGGCAGATTTTCGCCGAAGCCAACGCGCTGCTCGATCGCATCATCGCGGAGCGGCTGATTCACGCGCGCGGCGTCTACGGCCTCTTCCCCGCCAACGCGGTCGGAGACGACGTCGAGATCTATACCGACGAGAGCCGGGCGACCGTGCAGACGCGATTTCATTTTCTGCGTCAGCAGATTGATCGTGCCGACCAGCCGTGCCGGTCACTGTCGGATTTCATCGCGCCGGCCGAGACCCGGCTGCCCGATCATCTCGGCGCGTTCGCGGTGACGAGCGGCATCGGCTTGCGGGAGCTCTGCGATCGATTCAGAGCACAGCACGACGACTACAACGCGATCATGGCCGAGGCCATCGCCGATCGGTTGGCGGAGGCGTTTGCCGAGTATCTCCACAAGCGCGTGCGCGACGAGTGGGGCTACGGCCGCGACGAGCATCTGAGCCCCGCCGATCTGATTCAGGAGCAATACCGCGGCATCCGTCCGGCCGCTGGATATCCCGCGTGTCCGGATCACACGGAGAAGAAGACGTTGTGGCAGCTGCTCGACGTCCAGGCGCGAACCGGCATCGAGCTGACGGAGTCGTTCGCGATGTGGCCGGGCTCGAGCGTGAGCGGCCTGTACTTCGCGCATCCGGACTCGCGCTATTTCACGCTCGGCAAGATCGGCCGCGATCAGGTCGTCGACTACGGCCGACGCAAGGCCATGCCGGTCGACGAGGTCGAGCGCTGGCTCGGGTCGAATCTGAACTACGATCCATCTGACGCGAGCGGCGCGTAGGCCGCGTCACGCTCGCGACGTCTCGATCCCTCCACATGACCGCATGACCGTCGATCCTGCGCGCTGTCCGCTGTGTGGCGAAGACAATGCCTGCGGCATTGCCCGTGGCACAGGCACGTGCTGGTGCTTTGCGGCGAAAATTCCCGAAGACGTGCTCGCGCACGTCCCGCCGGACCTTCGAAACGTCGCCTGCGTGTGCGAGCGTTGCGCGTCCGGCCTCGATGGCATGCGCGCAATCCCGACGTGGGAGCCGCTGTCGGACGAGGCGCTCGCGGATCAACGCCGCACGTTCGATCGCATGCGCGGCGCATGCCCGCTGGCGCAATCACCGCGCGGCGTGACGCTCTTTCGGCACGCCGACGTGGTCGCGGCCGCGACCGATCCCGCGACGTTCTCGTCTGCCGTGTCGGCGCATCGCCAAGTGCCCAACAGTCTCGATCCACCCGAGCACATCGCGTTTCGTGCCGTCGTCGATTCGTTCTTCACGCCCGAGCGCATGCGCGCGCTCGAACCGCGTTTGCGGATCCGCGCGCGTCAGATCGTCTCCGCGCTGCCACGCCGCACCGCCATCGAGGCGATCACGGAGTTGGGTTATCCGTTTGCCGTCCACGCGCAGGCGGACTGGCTCGGCTGGCAGGGCGCCGAAGACGAGCTGCTCGCCTGGATGGCCGAGAATCACGCGGCCACACGATCGAGGGATCGCGCGCGGGCGGCTGCGGTCGCGGCGGCGTTCGACGAGATCGTCGCCGCGCAAGTCCGACGTCGACGCGCGTCGGGCGACGCCGCACCGCATGATCCGACGACCGAGCTGCTCCACGTTCGCGTGAACGGTGAGCGGCTGTCGGACGCGGACATTGTTTCCGTTCTGCGCAACTGGACGGCGGGCGACCTTGGATCCATCGCCGCAGCGCTCGGCGTCGTCATTCACTTCCTGGCGACGCATCCGGAGATTCAGGACGCATTGCGAGCAGATGCCCGCGATCTCGCACCGGCCATCGACGAAATGCTGCGCATCGACGATCCGTTCCTCGTGAATCGCCGCGTCGTGACCGCTGCGACGCAGGTGGCCGGATTCGAGCTCGAGTCCGGCACGCGCATCTATCTGAACTGGACATCGGCGAATCGGGACGAAGCCGTGTTCGGCGATCCGGACGTGTACCGCCCGCGCGAGCATGCCGCGCGCAATCTCGTCTACGGCATCGGCCCGCACGTGTGTCCCGGCCGTCCGTTGGCGACGCTCGAGCTCGTCGTCGCGACGGCGACATTGTTGGAGCTCACGTCATCGATCGAGCTCGCGACAGATGAGGTCGCCGAACGCGAGACCTATCCCGTCGGCGGATGGCGGCGGTTGCCGGTGCGGTTGATCTGAGACGAGCGAGCGCGTCCGACTTCTTGTTACACTAAGGGGCTGCGGAGAGGTACCGAAGTGGTCGTAACGGGATCGCCTCGAAAGCGATTTGTCGGGTAACCGGCACGTGGGTTCGAATCCCACCCTCTCCGCCATCAATTTTCCGCCAAATCCCTAAGAAAAACGCGCAGCGTCCGTAAGATTCCGGCCGCTGTACCTGTTTTGTACCTAGAGGGCCGTTTTCGCCCTCTCGGAGGGGATCGTGCTGAACCTCTACCGGCGTCATCGGTCGCCGTGCCGCTACCGATCGCGGCGCTATCGCGTCTGCCACTGTCCCATTTGGGTGCAGGGCTCGTTGCGCGGCGAGCACATCCGGCGTGCCCTCGACTTGCGGTCGTGGTCGGCAGCCACCGATCTGGTGCGCGACTGGGAAGCCACCGGCGAGATCGGCGTTGCGAAGAAACCCGACATTCCACCCATTGCTGAGGCCATTGAACGATTTTTGAGCGACGCGCGAGCGCAGCAACTGAGCCCGGAGACGATCCGCAAACACGAGAACCTCTTGAAGCGGCGGTTGGTCCCGTGGTGCGAGACGAAGGGCTTTCGGTACCTGAAGCAACTGAGCGTCGAGCAGATCCGCCAGTTCCGCGCGACATGGACGGACGGGGCGAACTACGCGACCAAGAATCTCGAGCGGCTGCGCGCCTTCTTCCGATTCTGCATGGAGGACGACTGGATCACGAAGAATCCCGCCAGACGGGTGAAGGCGCCGAAGGTGAAGCCGACGCCGACACTGCCGTTCAGCGATGCCGAGATGCGGCGCATCCTCGGAGCGTGCGATCGCTATCCCGGCAATCGCGACCGCATCCGCGCGTTCGTGCTCGTGATGCGGCACTCCGGTTTGCGCATCGGCGACACCATCGCCTTGGACGAGACGCGTCTCGTCGGCCACACGCTCTTTCTCTACACGGCCAAGACCGGCACGCCCGTCTACGTGCCTGTACCGCCAGTCGTCGTCGACGCTTTGAGCACACTCCCGACGAATGAGCGCGCCCGGTATTTCTCG
>DASZVJ010000230.1:0-21446 GCA_035547155.1 Vicinamibacterales bacterium | reverse complement strand
TCGAGATAGTCGATCGGGCTCGCCGGGCTGGCCCAGTGGAACACGATGTCGACCGGGCCGTCGACGTGGATGAAGTTCGTGACGTCGTGCTTGACGAACACGAAGTCGCGGCCCGCCAGGTGCGCGATGTTCGCGAGATCGCCGGTGATCAGGTTGTCGATGCCGATGACCGAATGTCCGCGATCGAGCAGCGTCTCGGAGAGGTGCGATCCAATGAACCCGGCCGCGCCGGTGATGACAATGCGGCTCACGAAGCGACGGTGCCTTTCTCGCGGCCGCGCAGCAGCGTCAGCCACATGATCTTGAAGTCCAGCGACAGGGACCAGTTCTCGATGTAGTAGAGATCGAACTCGATGCGCTTCTCGAGCGACGTGTTGCCGCGCCAGCCGTTCACCTGCGCCCAGCCGGTGATGCCGGCCTTCACCTTGTGCCGCAGCATGTACTGCGGGATGCGGTGCTTGAACTGCTCGACGAAGAACGGCCGCTCCGGACGCGGGCCGACGATGGACATGTCGCCGCGCAGGACGTTCAGGAACTGCGGCAGCTCGTCGACGTCGTGACGCCGCAGCCAGCGGCCGACGGGCGTCGCGCGCGGGTCGTCCTCGCGCGCCCAGACCGGGCCGCTCGCGTCCTCGGCGTCGACCGGCATCGATCGGAACTTGTAGACGGTGAACGCCTTGCCGTCGAGGCCCATGCGCGTCTGCGTGTAGAACACCGGGCCCGGCGAGCTGCGCTTGATGAGCGCGGCGATCACCAGCCCCGGGATGGCGCCGACGAACAGCACCGCGCACGACAGCGCGATGTCGACGGCACGCTTGAGCGCGCTGTTGAAGCCGCGCAGCGGCACGTCGTTGATGCTGATGAGCGGCAGGCCGTCGAGGTCCTCGAGCCGCGCGCGAAGCGCGATGAACTGCAGCAGATCGGGCACGACGTGGACGTCGACGCACTCGCGGCTCGCGTACTCGACGACGCCGAGCATCTTCACGTGCTCTTCGATCGGCAGCGCGACGTAGATCTCGTCGACGGTCTCGCGCGCGCAGATCGCCGGGACGTCGGCGGTCGTGCCGAGCAGCGGCAGCCCACGGTATCCGATCGAGTCCGACGTCGCCGCGCGATCGTCGGCGAACCCCACGAGCCTGAAGCCGAGCTCGGCGTGCTCGACGATGCGGTCGGCGACCATGCGGCCGAGATCGCCGACGCCGACGATCAGCACGCGCTTGAGGCCGATGCCCGCGCGCCAGCGGCGGCGCAGCAGGTCGCGGACGGCTTCACGCGAGACGTAGGTGAAGAAGACGTTGAGCGCGAGGAACAGGCCCCAGACGAGCTGCGAGATCTCGTAGACGCCCTGCTGCTTGAGCGCGTTCGGCAGATAGTACGTGCGGAAGTACAGGATGCCGCCGCCGGCGAGCAGCACGGCGAGAATGTTGCCGACGAGCACGGCGAAGAAATCGTCGACGCGTGTCCGTCCTCGGCGCAGCCGGTAGAGCCGCTGCACGTGGAACGCGATCGGCACGGCGAGCGCGACGAACGGCGCGAGCGTCAGGTAGTGCGTGAACGGCGGCACGCCTTCCCAGACGGGAATCAGTCCGCTCTTGAACCGGATGGCGTAGGCGATCAGGAACGCGGCGCCGGACGCCAGCACGTCGGCGACGACGTAGAGCAGGACGAGCAGGCGGTTGTAGCGCTTCAGCACGCGGCGCCTGCCGACAGCGTCTGCGTGAGCAGGCGCCTGAAGCCGTCCTCGAAGGCGGCGACGGAGAAGCGCGACGCGTGCGCGACCATCGGGGCGGGATCGAATTCGTCGGCGAGCATCGCCCGCATCGCGTCGGCGAAGGCCTCGACGGTGGGCTCGGCCACGAGTCGTCCGGTCACGCCAGGCACGACCGTCTCGAGCGCGCCGCCGCGGCCGAGCGCGATCACCGGCCGGCCGCAGGCCATCGATTCGACCGGTGCGATGCCGAAGTCCTCTTCACCTGGCATGACCAGCGCGCGCGCATGGCGATAGGCCTCACGGAGCGCGTCGGGATCGAGCGCGCCGAGGAACTCGACCGTCGGGCCGGCGATCCGCTGCAAGCGCGCCAGATCCGGTCCCGTGCCGACGATCTTCAACGGCACGCCGAGCTGTTGCGCCGCGCCGATGGCGATCTCGAGCCGCTTGTAGGGCACGAGCGCAGACACGACCAGGAAATACGGCTGGGCCGGTGAGGAGACGGGCGTGAAGAACTGTGTATCCACCGGGGGATAGAGGACGGACGCCTGACGATTATAGTACCGCCCGATCCGGCCCGCAACGAAACGCGAATTGGCGGCGAAAGCGTCCACGCGATCGGCCGTCGCCCGATCCCAGTGCGCGAGCCACCCGAGCACGGGCCGCGCGAGCGCCGAGCCGAGCGCGCCGAGACGCTCGGGACCGAAGTACGCGTCGAACTGATCCCAGGCGTAGCGCATCGGCGAGTGGCAGTAGCAGACGTGCACGGCGCGTCCGGTCGGCACGACGGACTTGACCGCGCAGTGGCTCGTCGAGATCACCAGATCGACCTCGTCGAGATCGAACGTCTCGATGACCGACGGGAACAGCGGCAGGTAGTAGCGATACGCGGCGGCCGCGCGCGGCAGGTGCTGGACGAGCGACGTGCGGATCGGATGCGATTCGATCGTCGCTGACACCGATCCGCGCACGTGGATGAGCGTCAGGATCTCCGCGGACGGAAACATCCGGCACAGGCACTCGAGCACTTTCTCGCCGCCGCGCATGCCGGTGAGCCAGTCGTGGACGAGGACGACCCGGCGATCCGCCCATGGTGCGGCGCCGCGAGTGTCCGCAGCCGGAGGGACGGTGTGTTCAGCCGTGGCTGCCACTGACGACCTCCGTGTAGATGTCGCGAATGCGCGCGACCGAGCGTTCCCACGAGAACGCGTGCACGCGCTCGTGGCCGCGTGCGATGAGCGAGGCACGCAGAGACGCATCGGTCAGCACGCGCGCCATCGCGTCGGCGATCGCGCCGGCGTCCATCGGATCGACGAGCAGCGCGGCATCGCCGACGACTTCCGGCAGCGACGAGGTGTTCGAGGCGACGACGGGCGCGCCGGCGGCCATCGCCTCGAGCGGCGGCAGGCCGAAGCCTTCGTACAGCGACGGAAAGACGAAGACGGCGGCGAGACGATAGAGCGCCGACAGCATCTCATCCGAGACGAACCCGAAGAACCGCACGTGCGGGTGCAGCTGGAAGCGGTGCACGAGACGCCGCAGGCGCGGGTACTTCGAGATCTCGTCGCCGATGATCAGCAGGCGCGCGTGCGTGACGCCGCGCCGCCGCAGGATCGAGTAGGCCTCGACGAGCCGCTCGAGGTTCTTGTGCGGCTTGATATTGCCCGCGTACAGGATGAACGGCGCATCGAGCTGGTAGCGATCGCGGATGCGCGCGATGGCCTCGGGCGTCGGCGGCGTCGCCAGACGCTCGTCGAGCGCGTTGTAGACGACTTCGACCTTGCCGGCCGGCACCTTCAGATAGTGCAGGATGTCCTGCTTCGACGCCTCGGACACCGTCAGGATCCGCCGCGATCGCCGTGCGCTCGCCCGCATCATCGTCCGCGCGTACGTGTAGGCGAACCGGTTCGGCAGGTACTGCGGAAAGCGCAGATGGATGCAGTCGTGGATCGTCACGACGAAGGGCACGCGCGTGAGCGGCGAGACCACGTAGTGCGGCGCGTGGAAGAGATCGACGCGGGTCCGCGCGAGCGCGAGCGGCAGCGAGACCTGCTCGCGAACCGAGTAGTTGCCGGCGCGCTCCGCGCAGGCGTGGAACCGGGGACCGAGCGATTCAACGAACGGCGTGTCCTCGGGGCGGCAGAGCACGACGTACTCGTGGTCGTGATCGAGACGCGCCAGCCACGACACGAGATTCCGCACGTAGGTGCCGATGCCGTAATCGTGCAGCTTGCGGGCGTCGATGGCGATGCGCACAGGGTCTCGGGGATCTTAAAGCATGTCGCAGAAGTAAAGATGCGCCGCAAGACGAGGTGTCAACTTCGAACTTCGAACTTCGAACTTCGACCTTGCTGAGAAACATCGTATCCACGAATCCTCAGCCACAGATACAGAACCGGCGCCCAGAACGGATGATGCTTGCGGTAGAAGGCGAGATGGCTGCGCTGATAGTGCGGCGAGGCGGCGGCGCCGGCGTGACGGACGGAACGGCCGCGAAGGTGCACGACCTCGCTCTCGGGCGTGAACAGCACGGTGCCGCCGCGTGCGCGCAGCGCGGCGCAGAAGTCGACGTCTTCTTCGTACATGAAATAGCGCTCGTCGAGGAGTCCGGCGTCGAGCGCGGCCTGCCGCCGGACGAGCAGGCACGCGCCGCTGACCCAGTCGACCACGTGCTCGCGCGAGACGAGCGCGGCCGTCTTCGCGCGATCGGCGGGACGCGCGCTCGCCGCGCGGCCCACGCGGCGCTGCTGGACGAGCTCCGCGAGGGGCGAAAGCATCGGGCCGAACGAGACTTCCGGATGTCCGTCGCCGTCGACGAGCCGCGGGCCCGCCGCGACCGCGCCCGTCGCTTCCAGGCGCTCGCGCAGGCGATCGATTGCGCCGGCCGGAACGATGGTGTCGCTGTTGAGCAGCAGGACGAGCGGCGATCGGCACGTCCGAATCGCGACGTTGTTGGCGGCGGCGAAGCCGGCGTTGCGGTCGAGCGCGATGACGCGCACCGACGGCCACGCGTCGCGCACGTGCGCGACGCTGCCGTCGGTCGACGCGTTGTCGGCGACGACGATCTCGCCGAGCGCGTCGGGTGACGCGGCGTGCAACGATTCCAGGCACGCGTCGAGATCTGCGCGCGTGTTGTAGTTGACGATGACGATGTCGACGGCGGCGGTCATCGACGCGTCCCCGCCCGCTCGAGCGCCGCGCGCAGCACGGCGCTCGAGCGTGTCCAGGAGAACTGCGCGAGCCGCGCGCGGCCGGCGTCGACGATCGCCTGCCGCGCGGGCTCGTCCGTCAGCAGCGACGTCAGCGCCGGGCCGATCGACGCCGGCTCGGCGCTGACGTAGCGCGCCGCGTCGCCGTACACCTCGCGCGCGACCGCCGTGTCGAGCAGCACCGGCGCGACGCCGTGGGCCAGCGCCTCCATCGGCGTCATCGCGAAGCCTTCGTAGTCCGACAGAAATGCGAACACGCGCGCCGATCGATACAGCCGGTCGCGCTCGCCATCGTCGACGTACGCGCGCCAGTCGACGCGCTCGCCGACGCCTGCGGCGCCGGCGAGCGTGTGGGGATCGATGCGCGGCGACGTCCGGTTGTCGCCGGCGAGCACGAGCCGCGCGCCGGGCACGTGCGCGGCGGCGCGCGCAAAACCCGAGATCAGATCGGGAATGTGACGCCGCGTGAACAGCGAGCCGACGAACAGCACGAGCGGCTCGCGCGTGCCGGCGTCCGCCGGCGCGCGCGGCGCCGCCGGCACGGGCACGCCCGGCGGCGCGAGCAGGATTTGCGCCGCCGGCACGCCGATCCAGCGCTCGATCTCGGCGGCGGAGAACGCCGAGATCGTGGCGACTGCCGACGCGCGCCGCGCCGCGGCGCGCGTCAGCCAGCGCCGCCGCAGCCCCTCGCGCGCGCCGAACCACTCGGGGTGCGCGAAGTACGACACGTCGTAGATCACGACCACGAACGGACACGGACAGAAGACCGGCGCGGTGTAGGCGCTGGCGAGCAGCACGTCGGTGCGCGCGCGGCGCAGCGCACGCGGCAGATGCCATTGTTCCCAGAGCGTGCCGGATGTCGGCGACGCGGCGACGATCCAGGACGTGCGTGGGCCGAGCGCTGCCGCAAGGTCGTCCGGCGGCGGCGCGGGGACGACGATGGACAGGCGATGCGGCCAGGCCGCATCGCCTGTCCACTCGCGCAGGATCTCGCGCAGATAGCGGCCGACGCCGGTCGGCTGGCCGAGCAGCTCGCGGCCGTCGACGCCGATGTGCAGCGCGCGCTCAGTCATGGCGGGTTGCGCGGTGCTCGATCGCCAGCCGGCACGCCTCGCGCACAGCGCTGGCCGTGCGGGCCCACGTGAATTGCTGCGCGTGCCGCCAGCCGTCGTCGCTCATCCGTTGCCGCAGCGCGGCATCGTCAAATACCTCGGTCATCGCCCACAGCAGTGCAGACGCGTCGTCGGGAGCAAAGAGACGGCCGGCGGAGCCGACCGTCTCGGGCAGCGCGCCGCGATTGGCGGCGATGACCGGCACGCCGGCGGTCATCGCCTCGACGGCCGTGATGCCGAAGCCTTCGGTGTGAGAGGGCAGCACGAAGACAAGCGCGCGCCCGAAGAGCGCGCGCTTGTCTTCGTCGGAGACGTAGCCCGGGAGCTCGACGTGGCCGGCGAGCGGCGCCTGACGCGCGCGCGCGGCGAGCGCGCGCGCGCCGGGCTCGTCGGGCACGCGGCCGGCGAGGACGAGGGGCGGCGCGTCGCGGCGCTGCGCGAGCAGCGCCGCGTAGGCGTCGAGCAGCACGCCGAGGTTCTTGCGCGGCTCGAGCGTGCCGAGGAACAGGATGCAGCCGCCGCTGGCGGGCTCGCGATCGCGCCGCGGCCACGACGGTCCGCCGGGACGGCAGATCGAGATCTTCGACGCCGGCACGCCGAGCCGCGTCTCAACGTCGTGCGCGGTGTGCGTCGACACGGCGATCACGCGATCGGCGCGGCGCGCGTGTGCGCCGGCGAGCGCACCGTAGTCGCGCCGGATCTCCGCCGACGTTCGTTCCGGCGCGTCGAGAAAGTCGAGGTCGTGAATCGTCACGATCTGCGCGGCGCGCCGCGCGGGGATGAGCAGCGGGTGAGCGGAGCAGACGACGTCCTGGTCGCCGGCGCCGAGCATATCGATCGGCGGCCATCCGAGGCGATGCCACGCGAGATTCAGCAGGCTGACGGGGATCCGGCGATCGATCGTCGCGGCGCCAGGCACCGCATCCGGCGACAGCCGATCCTTCCACGACGAGGAAAAGAGCGTGAGCGCGTCACCCGGCGCGAGGGACGCGACGAGGGCCTTCGCCGTTTCGTGGACGTACTCGCCGACGCCGGTCCGCTGGCGCAAGGCGGGTCGGTAGTCGAACAGGATCCGCACCGGGAGACCTGCGGGATGCTATCACGGCCCGCGCACCGCGCAATGGCGTGCAACTCCTTATCTATCAATCGATTGACAGCTTTCGAAAGCGCATGCTACGGTGGGGAGTTTCTTGGCGGGAGGCCAGCGGCTTCATGCGCATTGCAGTCATCGGCACGGGATACGTCGGCTTGGTGGTGGGCGCCTGCTTCGCGGAGACGGGCAACGACGTCATCTGCGTCGACAAGGACTCCGCGAAAATCCGGCTCCTCAATCGCGGCAAGATTCCCATCTACGAGCCGGGCCTCGAAGAGCTCGTGCGCCGCAACCGCGCGGAGAAGCGACTGACGTTCACGACGGATCTGCGTGACGCGGTCCGCCGATCGGCAGCGGTCTTCATCGCCGTCGGCACGCCGACCGGCGAAGACGGCTCGGCGGACCTGAAGCACGTGCTGGCCGCGGCCACGGAAATCGCGCAGGCGATGAACGGCTACAAGGTCATCGTCGACAAGAGCACCGTGCCTGCGGGCACGGCCGAGCTGGTGCACGCGACGATCGCGAAGCACGCGACGCATCCCTATGCGGTCGTCAGCAATCCCGAGTTCCTGAAGCAGGGCGCGGCGGTCGACGACTTCCTGCGGCCCGATCGCGTCGTCATCGGCACGACCGACCCGCGCGCCGCCGACGCGATGCGCGAGTTGTACCGTCCGTTCACGCGCACCGGCGCGCCGATCATGGTGATGGATCCGGCCAGCGCCGAGCTCTGCAAGTACGCGGCGAACGCGATGCTCGCCACGCGCATCTCGTTCATGAACGAGATCGCCAACGTGTGCGAGGCGTTCGGCGCCGACGTCGACAAGGTCCGTCAGGCGATCGCGTCGGACAAGCGCATCGGTCCCGCGTTCCTGTTTCCCGGCGTCGGCTACGGCGGCAGCTGCTTCCCGAAGGACGTCAAGGCGATCATCAAGTTCTCCTCGGACAGGAAGTACAAGTTCCGTATCCTGCAGTCGGTCGAGGACGTCAACGAGGCGCAGAAGCTCCGGCTGCTCACGCGCGTCGACAAGCACTTCGGCAAGAAGCTGAAGGGGCGGACGCTCGCCGTGTGGGGGCTGGCGTTCAAGCCGCGCACCGACGACATGCGCGAGGCGCCGGCCGTGCCGATCATCGAGGGCCTGCTCGCGCGCGGCGCGAAGGTGCAGGCGTTCGATCCGGAGGCAACGCACGTCGCCAAGCGCATCTTCAAGTCGCGCATCACCTACGCCCGCAACTCGTACGACGCGCTGAAAGGCGCCGACGCCCTGCTCGTCGTCACCGAGTGGAACGAGTTCCGCGAGCCCGACTTCGGGCGCATGAAGAAGCTGCTCAAGGCGCCCGTGATCTTCGACGGGCGGAACATCTACGACCCGGCGCAGATTCGCGCGCTGGGGTTCACCTATTCATCGATCGGCCGTCCATGATCCGTGCGCGCGCGGCTGGCAGCGCCGCACTACAATCAGCACGAACACGCGCGAGGCAGCGGGGCATGACCGGCGGCAACCGTAGCCTGTAGCCTGTGGCCCGTAGCCCGACGTAGCCTGAGTGCGCCCGAGTGAACGAGCTTCGACAACTGCTTCGAGAAGCCCGAGCGTACCGAGGGCGACTGATGGTCGCGCTCGCGGCGATGATCGTGTACGCCGCGGGCAACGGCCTGCAGGCGTACCTCATCAAGGTCATCGTCGACGGCCTGGGCGCGTTGAGCGGCGACACGCTGACGGTCACGCAAGGCCACTTCACGTACAAGATCACGCTCGCGGGCATCGCCGGCCTCATCCTGCTCGCGTACTTCCTGAAGGGCGTCGGCGGCTACGCGTCCGATTTCCTGATGACGGACGTGGGCCAGCGCGTCGTCCGCGACCTGCGCAATAGGCTCTTCCGGCACATCCTCGATCAGTCCGCGACGTTCTTCGCGCGCAACACGTCCGGCCAGCTCGTGTCGCGCATCACGAACGACGTCAACCAGGTGCAGAACGTCGTGTCCGAGACGGTCGCCGACCTGGCGCGCGAGTCGCTGACGGTCGTCGCGTACGGCATCGTGCTGTTCTCGCTCGACTGGAAGCTCGCGCTCGTCGTCGTGACCGCGGCGCCGCTCGTGGCGTATCCGCTCGCGCGTCTCGGCCAGCGCGTGCGTCAGACGACGCGCCGGGGGCAGATCGAGCTGGAGCACGTGACCCACCTCGCGGCCGAGGCGTTTGCGGGCCATCGCATCGTCAAGGCGTTCGGGGCGGAAGCGCGGGAAGCGGCGCGGTTCGCGCGCGCGACCGACAGCTTCTTCCGCACGAACATGAAGATCCGCGGCGCGATGGCGGCGCTGCCGCCGCTGATGGAGTTCATCGGCGGGCTGGCCGCGATTGGCGCGCTCTGGTACGGCCAGCGGGAGATCCGCAGCCACACGTTGAGCCTGGGCGATTTCGCGTCGTTCCTCGGCGCGGCGTTCATGATGTACATGCCGATCAAGAAGCTCAGCCGCGTGAACGCCAGCATCCAGCAGGCGATCGCCGCGGCCGAGCGCATCTACGCGATGCTCGGCACGCACACGGAGGTCCACGAGCGCCCCGGCGCGCCGGCGCTCCCGCGCATGCGATCGTCGGTCGAGTTCCGCGACGTCGGCTTCGCATACGCCGATCGGCCCACGCGCTTCGTGCTGCGGCATGCGTCGTTCAAGGTGACGGCCGGCCAGGTCGTCGCCGTCGTCGGCCTCAGCGGCGCGGGGAAGACGACGCTGTCGAACCTGATCCCGCGCTTCTACGACGTCAGTGAAGGCGTGATTCTCGTCGACGGCGTCGACATCCGCGACGTGTCGCTCGCGTCGCTCCGCAGCCAGATCGCGCTCGTCACGCAGGAGACCGTGCTCTTCGACGACACGGTCGCCGCCAACATCGCGTACGGCGCGCCCGGCGCCTCGCGGGCGGACATCGAGGCCGCGGCGCGCGCGGCGCACGCGCACGACTTCATCATGCAGATGGCCGGCGGCTACGACGCGACGATCGGCGAGCGTGGCCAGCGGCTGTCCGGAGGCCAGCGCCAGCGCCTGGCGATCGCCCGCGCGATCCTCAAGGACTGCCCGCTGCTCGTGCTCGACGAAGCGACGTCGGCGCTCGACGCCGAGTCCGAGCTGCTCGTCCAGGACGCGCTCGTCAACCTGATGAAGAACCGGACGACGTTCGTCATTGCGCACCGGCTGTCGACCGTGCGCCGGGCGGATATGATTCTGGCGCTCGAAGCGGGACGCATCGCGGAGATCGGCACGCACGACGAGCTGATCGGACGTGAGGGCGGCGTGTACGCGAAACTGTACGCGCTCCAGGCGCTCGAGCCGCAAAGCGAAGAGGTACCCTCGTGATCCGATCGATGACCGGGTTCGCCGCCCTGAGCCGCGAATCCGCCGGTGAGCACGTCCACGTCACCGCGAAGTCCGTCAACCACCGATTCCTGGACGTCGCCGTCAAGATCCCGCACGCGCTGACGGCGCTCGACGCCCGCGTCCGCGCCGTCGCGCAGCAGCGGCTGACGCGCGGCCGCGTCGAGATCAGCATCTCCGCCGAAGTCACCACGCCGCCGGCGCGCGAGGTCGTCATCGACGACGCGCTGCTCGATCAGGTCGTGGCGGCGCTGAACGGCGCACGTGCGCGAGGTCTGATCAGCGGCCCGCTGACGCCCGGCGATCTGCTGCGGCTGCCACAGGTGCTCGAGATTCGATCGCGGCCCGCCGAGCCCGGCACGACCGTATCGGCCTCGCTCGCCGCGCTCGTAGAGAACGTCGTCTCGGACGCGATCGAGGCGCTCGTCTCGATGCGCGCGACCGAAGGCCGCTATCTCGCCGCGGATCTCGACGCGCGGCTGGCGACGCTGTCGGGCTTCGTCGCCACGCTCGAGCGCGAGTCGGCCGATGGCCAGAAGCAGCTCGAGACGCGCCTGCGCGAGCGCATCGCGACGCTGCCGGCCGACATCCAGGGCGATCCCGTCGCCATCGCGCAGGAGGTCGTGCGCGTCGTCTCGCGGTCGGACATCGACGAGGAGATCGTCCGTCTGCGCAGCCATCTGGAGCACTGGCGGACGCTGGCGGACGGACCGGAGGCCTGCGGCCGCAAGCTCGACTTCCTGGTCCAGGAGATGAACCGCGAGGTCAACACGATTGGATCGAAGGTCGAGGGCGCGCGCGGGACGGAGGTCGTCATCGCCGCCAAGGCCGAGCTCGAGCGGGTCAAGGAGCAGGTCCAGAATGTCGAGTAGCCGGCCGCCATCGGGGCGAGGGGAGCTCTGGGTCGTGTCGGCCCCGTCGGGGACCGGCAAGACGACCGTGGTCGATCGCCTGATGGAGCGGGTCACGAAGCTGCAGCGATCGCGGTCGTACACGTCGCGGGACGCCCGGCCCGGAGAAGCCGACGGCGTCGACTATAATTTCATTAGCCGGCCGAGATTCGAGGCGATGATTCGCGAGGACGCGTTCCTCGAATGGGCGGACATCTTCGGCAATCTGTACGGCACGGGCCGTGCGGAGACCGAAGCGACGCTGGCCGCCGGGATCGACCTGATTCTCGTCATCGACGTGCAGGGCGCGCGGCAGGTGCGGCAGCGGATGCCGGACGCCGTCGGGATTTTCGTGCTGCCGCCATCGTACGAGGTGCTCGCGTCGAGGCTGCGGTCGCGGAACAAGGATCCGGAGACGTCGATCGTCCGCCGGCTCGCGACCGCGCGGCAGGAAATCGATGCCGTCGACGAGTACGATTACGTCGTCGTCAACGACGAGCTGGACCGGTGCGTCGGCGAGATCGACGCGATCATCACGGCCGAGCGTGCGAGCCTGCCGCGGCGCCGCGCTGCGATCGCGCCGATCCTGGCAACGTTTCGAACGTAGTCGATCGGGGCGGCCGACGCCTGTAATCTGTGTAGGGGCGGCCCCTTGTGGCCGCCCGTTGAGGGAGTCTTTGTTGTCCATGACCGAGATCACCAAGCCCACGTCCCGTCCGAGAAACTCGTTCGAATTCGTCACCGTCGCGTCCGCGCGTGCGCGGCAGCTGCTGGAAGGCTGCGTCCCGAAGGTCGAGGGATCGCCGAAGCCTGCGCGCCGCGCGCTGCAGGAAGTCGTCGGCGGCGCCGTGAAGCGCGCCGACCACGAGCCAGCCGAGTAGGCTGGTCTCATCGCGAACAACGGCGATGGCCTTCGTGGGGCTCGGCGTCACGGGCGGCATCGGCGCCTACAAGGCCGTCGAGGTCGCCCGTCTGCTCCAGAAGCGCGGACACCGCGTGCAGGCGGTGATGACGCGGACGGCGCGCCGTTTCGTCGGCCCGCTGACGTTCGAGGCGATCACGCGCGAGCCGGTGATCACCTCGCAGTTTGCGCCCGGCCTCAACGCCGAGATCGAGCACATCGCGCTCGCGTCGAGCATGGATCTGCTGCTCGTCGTGCCGGCGACCGCCAACTGCCTCGGCAAATTCGCCAACGGCATCGCCGACGATTTCCTGTCCGCGCTCTATCTCGCCACGCGCGCACCGGTCCTCGTCGCGCCAGCCATGAACACGAACATGTGGGAGCACGACGCCGTGCAGGCGAACGTCGCGACGCTGAAGGCGCGCGGCGTGCGCTTCGTCGAGCCGGGGGACGGTTACCTGGCGTGCGGCTGGGTGGGGAAGGGCCGTCTCGCCGAGCCCGACGTCATCGTCGATGCCGCGGAGCGTGTGCTCGCGCCGGCCCCATCGTCATCGCTGCGCGGCGTGCGCGTGCTCGTCACCGCCGGCCCCACGCTCGAAGATCTCGACGCCGTGCGCTTTCTTGGCAATCGATCCAGCGGCCGCATGGGCTTTGCGATCGCCGCGGCCGCGCAGGCGCGCGGCGCCGACGTCACGCTCGTCGCGGGGCCGACGACGGTCGAGACGCCGGCGGTGGGTGAGATCGTTCGTGTACGGAGCGCGCGGGAGATGCACGCGGCAGTCACGGCTCGCGCCTCGCGCGCCGATGTCGTCGTGATGGCCGCGGCCGTCGCGGACTACACGCCGGCGGGCGGCGCGTCGGCCGGCAAAATCGAGAAGGGCGGCGCGCTGACGCTGACGCTCGAGCGGACCGCCGACATCCTCGCCGATCTCGGCACGCAGCGCGGCGACGCGTCGCGGCCGGTGCTCGTCGGCTTCGCGGCGCAGACCGGCGATCCGGTGCCGGCCGCACGCCGTAAGCTCGCCGCCAAGCGCGTGGATCTGATCGTCGCCAACGACGTGCTCGCGCCGGGCGCGGGATTCGACGTCGAGACCAATCACGTCACGTTCGTCGGGCCCGATGGCGACGAGCCGCTGCCGCTCATGAGCAAATCGGACGTTGCCGGCCTGCTGCTCGATCGTGTCGAGCGCCTGCTGGCCGTCCCAACTCCCGCCGCGGCCCGATGAGCGCGCGCGAGGATCTCGCCGCGCACCTGCGGGTGTTCGCGGACATGGGCATCAACGGCATCTCGCGCGATCCCGCATGGCGATCGCGCGAGCGCGAACTTCGAACTGCGACGTTCGACGTTGCTCACGTCGCCCCGAGCCTGTCGAGGGGCGAACTTCGAACTGCGGAAACGTCGACTGAAGCGGATTTCGAAGTTCAAAGTTCGAAGTTCGAAGTTGACGAACCCTTGAGCCTATCGGCCCTCAAAACCCACATCGGCGTCTGCACGCGCTGCCAGCTCCACGCGATGGGACGCACGCAGGTCGTCTTCGGCGTTGGGAACCCGAACGCGAAGTTGATGTTCGTGGGCGAAGCGCCGGGCGCGGACGAAGATCGGCAAGGCGAGCCGTTCGTCGGCGCGGCCGGGCAGCTGCTGACGAAGATCATCGAGGCGATCGATCTCAAGCGCAGCGACGTCTACATCGCCAACGTCATCAAGTGCCGGCCGCCGGGCAACCGCAATCCGGAGCCCGTCGAAGTCGCGACGTGCAAGCCGTTCCTGCTCCAGCAGATCGACATCATCCGTCCGAAGGTCATCGTCGCGCTCGGCACGTTCGCGGCGCACGCGCTGCTCGAGATCGACACGCCGATCTCGCGGCTGCGCGGACGTCCGCACGAGTTCCGCGGCGGCATCACGCTCGTGCCGACGTTCCATCCGGCCTTTCTCCTGCGCAGCCCCGAACGCAAGCGGGACGTGTGGGAAGACATGAAGAAAGTGCGTGCCCTCCTCGCCGAATCGGACTGAGCGCCTCGTCGGCGTCGCCGTGCCCGTGCCCGGGCTCGGACTGCTCAGCTATCGCACCGCGGGATCGCCGCCGAAGGGCGCGCGCGTGGTCGTGCCGCTCGGGACGCGCCGCGTCACGGGCGTGGTCGTCGATCCGGACGCCACCACGGCGCCGGATGGCGAGCTGCGCGACGTCATCGACGTGCTCGACGATCGGCCGTTCCTGCCGCCGGATATCGTCGATCTCGCGTTGTGGGTCGGTGACTACTACGCGTGCGGGCCGGGCGACGCGCTCGGGGTCGCGATGCCGCCGTCGGCGCGCCGCGGCGAGGCGTCGAGCTTCAGGACGATCACGATCGCCGAGCGCGTGGCGGATGCCGATGCGGGCGCGCTGAAAGGCGCGCGCCAGCGCGAGCTCGTCGCGCTGCTGGATGCTGCGCCGGACGGCCTGTCACTGCCCGAGCTCGCGAAGCGCGGGATCGGCGGCGATATCGTGCGTCGCGCAGCGTCGCTCGGCGTCGTCCATCTCCGCGAGCAGGTCGAGGAGCGCGATCCGTTCGAGGCGGCGGATGAAGGCGCGGGGCCCACGTGGGCGTTGGAGGCCGAAGCGACCTTCGCGCGCCCACTGACGGACGAACAGCGCGTCGTGTTCGCGCAGCTCGTCGAGGCCGCGGACGCGCGCGCGTTCCGCACCGTGTTGCTGCACGGCGTGACCGGCAGCGGCAAGACGGAGCTGTATCTGCGTCTGGCGCGGCACGTGATCGACCAGGGTCGTCGCGTGCTCGTGCTCGTGCCGGAGATCGCGCTGACGCCCGCGGTCGCCGGCGTGTTCCGCGCGGCGTTCGGCCGGCGCGTGACGATTCAGCACAGCGGCCTCTCCGACGGCGAACGTCACGACCAGTGGCACCGCATCCGCAACGGCGACGCCGATGTCGTCGTCGGCACGCGGTCCGCTGTCTTCGCGCCGCTCGATCGCGTCGGGCTCATCATCGTCGACGAAGAGCACGAGTCGTCTTACAAACAGGACGAAGCGCCGCGGTATCACGGACGCGACGTGGCGGTCGTGCGTGGCCAGATGGATCGCGCGCTCGTGCTGCTCGGATCGGCAACGCCCTCGCTCGAGTCGTCTGCGAACGCCGAAGCGGGACGATACACGCTCCTGCGCTTGACGAAGCGCGTGCTCGATCGTCCGCTCGCCGACGTCCGACTCGTCGACATGCGCCAGGAAGCCGCAGCGTTGGGCGTCGAAGCCGCGCTGAGTCAGCCGCTCGTCGACGCGATCGGCGCGCGGCTCGCGAAGCGCGAGCAGAGCCTGGTGCTGCTCAATCGTCGCGGGTTCGCGACGGTGATCTTCTGCCGCCAGTGCGGCGCGTCGCTCGAGTGTCCGCATTGCAGCGTGACGCTCACGTACCATCGCGCGGCCCGGCGCGTGCGGTGTCATTACTGCAACTACGCGGCGGCGGTGCCGCGGCGCTGCGGCGAGTGCGGCGGCGAGTTTCTCGAGCAGTCGGGCATCGGCACGGAGCGCTTGGAAGCGGAGGTGCGCGCGCACTTTCCGGACGCGCGCGTCACACGCGTCGATCGCGACACGATTCGCCGTCGCGGCGCCATCGCGCGGGTGCTGAAGGCCGTCGCCGCCGGCGACGTCGACATCCTCGTCGGCACGCAGATGATCGCGAAGGGCCACGATTTTCCAGCGGTGACGCTCGTCGGCGTCGTCTCTGCGGACGTCGGCCTCGGACTCGCCGACTTTCGCGCGGCCGAGCGGACGTTTCAGCTGCTGACGCAGGTCGTTGGCCGCGCGGGCCGAGGCCACGCGCGCGGAGAAGCGATCATCCAGACGCTCTATCCCGATCACTACAGCGTTCAGGCGGCGGCTGCGCAGGACTACGCGGCCTTCTTCGCGCGCGAGATCGAGTTCCGCCGCGCGATGCACTATCCGCCCGCGCTCGCACTGATCAACGTCATCGTCAAATCGCGCGTGCTCGAGACGGCGATGGCCGACGCGCTCGACCTCGTCACGCGCGTGCGCGCCAGCGGCGTCCGCGCGGGCGTGCTCGGCCCCGCGCCCGCGGCGCTGTCGCGCATCAAGGACGAATACCGCGCGCAGTTCTTCCTCAAAGGCACGCAGCGCCGCGCGATGCGCGAAGCACTGTTGGCCGCCCTCGCCGCGCGGCCGGATCTTAAGCGACGGACGATCGTGGACGTGGATCCGGTGACGGTGATTTAGGGGACGAGGGGACCAGGGGACGAAAGGACGAAGGGACGAGGGAACCAGGGGACGAAAGGACGAAGGGACGAGGGAACCAGCGGACAAATTTCGTGAACGTAGGGGCGCCCCTTGTGGGCGCCCGGCGGCTGGGCCGCCACAAGGGCGGCCCCTACGATGGAACGGCCCCGCTTTGGTCCCTTGGTCCCCTGGTCCCCCGGTCCCCGGTCCCTTCTTACTGTCCGACACTAATAGGTACCGGTGTAAAGCACAGAATGAAGATGATCAGCGCGCAGATCGCGACGAGGCGTCGCGTCGGATCGAGCGGGCGATGCTCGTCGATGACGCGCGGGTGGCGGAAGCCGAAGAAGACGGCCATCGCGACGAGGAGGAACGCCGTCATGTACCAGCTCGGCGAGATGAGCGCGAGCAGGACGACGAGCCCGAGCGTCACGCCGGAGAACCACGTCGCGCGTCGGCCGAGCGCGGCGTACATGATGTGGCCGCCGTCGAGCTGGCCGAACGGCAGCAGGTTGAGCGCCGTGGCGAGCATGCCCCACCACGCGGCGAAGCCCATTGGGTGCAGCGCGACATCCGCGCCGCCCGCCGGCACGGGTCCGATGTGGAGAATGCCGAAGTACAGCCACTCGCCGAGCTTCCACAGCAGCGGCTCGCCGAAGTAGATCGAATCGCCGCCTTGCATCGGCGCGACGCTCGACAGCGTCAGGCCCCAGAAGAGAAACGGCAGCAGCGCGATGAAGCCGGCAATCGGGCCCGCGACGCCGATGTCGAACAAGGCTTCCTTCGACGGGAACGCCTCGCGAATGCGGATCACCGCGCCGAACGTGCCCGTGAGCGGGACCGGCGCGGGAATGAAGTAGGGCAGCGTCGCGTCGACGTCGTGATAGCGGCACGCGAAGTAGTGCCCGAACTCGTGCGCGCCGAGGATGATCAGCAGCGGGATCGAGTACCAGAGCCCGTCCACGAAGATCGGCCAGGCGAACGCCGGAAGGAGATTGGGCCATGCGCCGGTCTGCCACCAGACCACCGGCGAGATCAGCGCCAGGAAGATCGACTCTCTGAACGTCGTCGTGACGAACGTCAGGAGAAAGAAGATCAGGTGGCGGCGGTAGTTGTGCTGGAACTTGCGCCGGGGCGGCGACACGTGGATCCAGCTGACCTCGTCGGGCCCGCTCGGGAAGAGCTCGGGCAACGGCAGCGGTGAACGTTCTGGCTGTGGAAGGGGATCCGTGCTCACTCCGGCTGACCGCCGATGTTCTGCAGTTCCTTGCCGGGCTTGAAGCGGATGGTCCGGCCGGGCGGGATGCGGACTTCCTTGCCCGTCCGCGGGTTCCGTCCGATGCCGCGCTTGCGGGGCTTCACCTGGAACACCCCGAAGCCGCGCAGCTCGATGCGCTCGCCGCGCATCATCGACGCCCGCATCGCATCGAACACCGCGTCGACCGCCAGCTCCGCCTTCACCTTCGTGATGTCGGCGAGCTTCGAGACTTCGTTGACGATGTCGACCTTGATCATGGTGCGCGAACGAGTCGCTGTAAGTCACGATAAATAAAAGGACTTATCGTGTCAAGCATGGGCAACTCCGGTTGCCTGCGGCACCGGCCGGGGCCTCGCGGGCGCATCCGGCGTCGGCACTGATCGTGCTGCATCGGTCCACATGACCCGCACTGGCGCGCATCGCCCGGCACCCAGCCGCGCGCGAGCCGGCGGAATGATGCGAATCGGCTGTTCCGGTTGGAACTACAAGAGCTGGCGCGGACGGTTCTATCCGGCGGACCTGCCGGCCAACCAATGGCTCGGCTACTACGAGCGCGTCTTCGACACGGTCGAGGTCAACAACACGTTCTATCGTCTACCTGATGCCGCGACGTTCGCCGGCTGGCGCCGGCAGACGCACGACGGCTTTCTGATGAGCGTCAAGGCCAGCCGCTATCTCACGCATCTCAAGCGGCTGACGGAGCCGGAGGAGCCGGTGCAACGATTGTTCGAGCGTGCGGCGTCGCTTGGCTCGCGTCTCGGACCGATCCTGTATCAGCTGCCGCCATCGCTGGCGCTGGACGTCGATCGACTCACGGCATTTCTCGACGCGCTGCCGGACGCGCTGCCCGCACGTGCGCGCTCGCGAACCCCGCGCCAGCCGATCCGCCACGTGATCGAGTTCCGCCACGCGTCATGGTACGTGGATGAGGTGTTTCGTCTGCTCGACGCGCGCGGCGTCGCGATCTGCCTGCACGACAAGCCGGGATCGGCGTTCGACGATGTGGCGGTCGGGCCGTTCGTGTACGTGCGATTTCATGGGCCGACGGGACGGTATGGTGGCTGCTACACGGACGAGGCGCTGTCTGCGTGGGCAGCGAAGCTGGCTGGCGCGCATCGGTGCGGGCGCGACGTCTTCGCGTACTTCAACAACGACATCGACGGCTTCGCGGTCCAGAATGCGCAGACGTTGCGGCGATTGACCGGCGCGAAGAGCGCGCCGGAAGTCAGAAGTTCGAACTTGACCTCGCGCCTTCGGCGCACTGGCCGAAAAGGCGCGGCGCGAACAGAGGCGTGATGGCGAAGACGCCGGATCCCTCGCGCTCGCGGCCGGCGACGCTGGACGTCTTGCGCAAGCAGGCTGCGTCCTGCCGGCGGTGCGATCTGTGGGCGCGCGGGACGCAGACCGTCTTTGGCTCGGGCGCGCCGCACGCGCGCGTCGTGCTCGTCGGCGAACAGCCGGGCGACGTCGAGGACCAGAAGGGCGAGCCGTTCGTCGGCCCCGCGGGACGGCTGCTGCGAGAGGCGCTCGGCGAGGCGGGGCTCGATCTCGCGGACGTCTATCTGACGAACGCCGTCAAGCATTTCAAGTGGGTTCCGCGCGGGAAGCGACGGATCCATCAGAAGCCGAACCGTGACGAGATCGTCGCGTGCCGTCCGTGGCTCGACGGCGAGCTCGCCGCGATCAAGCCGTCGATCGTCGTCGCGCTCGGCGCCACGGCTGCTGGCGCGCTGCTCGGACCGCAGGTCCGCGTGACACGCGATCGCGGCCAGTTCCAGGCGACGTCGTTCGCGCCGTTCGTCACGGTGACGGTGCATCCGTCATCGATCCTCCGTTCACGGACCGACGAGGAGCGCCGCGACGCGCGCGACCGGTTCGTCCAGGATCTCCGCGCGGTCGCCGAGCGTTTGCGCAAGATTCCACATCGTTCGACATCTCGCCGGGGCTGACCGGCTACATCTGTCGGCTTCTTGCAGGGGCGGCCCCCCGTGGCCGCCCGTCCGCCGTAGCCCGTAGCCTGTGGCCCGTAGCCCGTTGCACTACACTTCTCCCAATGGCTCGTGCGGGATCGGGGCCGACCGTCGTCCTCGTGGGGCGGCCCAACGTCGGAAAATCCACCCTCTTCAATCGCATCACCGGCACGCGGCGCTCAATCGTCGCGCCCATCGCCGGCACGACACGCGACGTCATCGCGGCGCCGGCGGCGTGGAAGGATCGCGCGTTCACGCTCGTCGACACGGGCGGGCTGTTCGGCGCGACGACCGATCCGCTGCACGCGCAGGTCGTCGAGCACGGACTGAAAGCGCTCGCGGCCGGCGATGTCTTCGTCTTCGTTGTCGACGCGCGCGAAGGCCTCGTGCCCGGCGACGAGGAGATCGCAAAACGCCTCCGCGCTACGGGCAAGCCGGTCGTCCTCGCGATGAACAAGACGGACGATCGCCGGTCGCAGACGCGCGTCCTCGAGTTCTACAAGATGGGGTTCGACGCGCTCGTCGAGGTCGCGGCCGAACACGGCGACGGCGTCTACGAGCTGCTCGACGTCGTGCTCGATCGTCTGCCCGCACGCGCGTATGCCACGCCGATAGACGACGAGACGAAGGTGGCGATTGTCGGACGGCCGAACGTGGGGAAGTCGTCGCTGGTGAACCGGCTGATTCGCGAAGAGCGCGTCATGGTCAGCGACATGCCGGGCACCACGCGCGACACCGTCGACGTCCTGCTGCAGTGGCAGAAGCGTAAGCTGCGCATCCTCGACACCGCGGGCATGCGGCGGCCGGGGAAGGTTGCTGCAGGAGGGCAGGTTGAGGCGGTCAGCGTCGTGCTCGCCAAGCGCGCGATGGCCCGCGCCGACGTCGTCGTTCTCGTCGTCGATGCCGTCGAAGGCGCAGGCGATCGCGAAGCGGCGATTGCCGGAGAAGCCGAGGAGGCCGGCTGCGGCATCGTCATCGCCGTCAACAAGTGGGACCTCGTGCGCGGCCGTGGACAGGACTGGGTGCGCGAGTTCGACGACAAGCTGCGCTTCCAGTTGAAGTTCCTCGACTACGCGCCGATCGTGCACGTCTCGGCGCTGACCGGCGAGCGCACGCCGAAGCTGCTGGAGGTCGTCGATCGCGTGGCCGCCGCGCGCAAGCATCGCGTGTCGACCGCCGATCTGAACCGTTTTCTCGAAGCGGTCACCGCGGCGCATCCGCCGTCGAGCAAGACGAGTCGCGAAGTGCGCATCCTCTACGGCGCGCAGACGAGCGTCGAGCCGCCGTCGTTCGTGCTCTTCACCAACGTCGCGACCGAGCTGCACTTTTCGTACGAGCGATTTCTGATCAACCGCCTGCGCGAGTCGTTCGGCTTCGAAGGCACGCCGATCCGGCTCGCGGTCCGCCGCCGCACGAGAAAGGCGCGGGCGCCGAAAACCTGAACGTCGTTCGGCCGGGTGATCGTGCCTGTCGATATCCTTCGTAGGGGCGGCCCTTGTGGCCGCCCAGCGCGTGTCGCTTGGCGCATGTCCCGTAAGCCGTAAGTCGTAAGCCTGTTATACTTTTCCGTCACCGAGCGCGATTCGTGACGAGCGTGGCGATTCCCAACCGGCCGGTCTTTCGGGCACAGGAAGTCTGCGAGCTCGCGGAGTTGCAGCCGTACGTGCTCAGGACGTGGGAGGCGGAGTTTCCGGACCTCGGCGTCACGAAGGGCGCCGCGGGCG